>JARRLC010000012.1:0-29149 GCA_037387425.1 Alphaproteobacteria bacterium | reverse complement strand
GACGCCGTGGTCTCAACCGATGCGCTTCTTTCCGGCTGTTTCAGGAATATGTATGTGCCGGCATATCCCAACACCGCGCCGTGAAGCACCAGCGAAACTGCGACGCTGATTGTGTAAAGATAGCGTGTGCGGGGGCGTTCTTCAGCAGGGGGAGGGCAATCGTAAAGCGTGCCGCAATCGCTCTGCCGGTAATCTATAGGCGTTTCCCAGAACACGGGCGGCAAGTGCAAACGCTCAGCAAACTCATTCACGCTGCTGCGTGTTGATTGCCATTTGTCATCATCTGCCGCCATGCGTTGTTCAAGCCTTATTTCACCTGCTCAATACGCACAACCCGTTTACATGGATTTATTCAACGCAGATTCTATCGCAAATTGCGCCCCTACAAAAGTAGAGGCGCACGCAATTTTACGAACAGGGCACTCAGTTGATCGCGATGAGCCGTGCTTTATCGGTAAGCACGAACATGCGTCCACCTGCGACCACCGGAGGAATATACGTTGCGTATTCAAGATCTGACTTTGTACTGATCTGACCAGACCGTGCATCGACGCCAACGAGAATTCCCTTATTTGACACCAGCCACAACTTGCCGCCTGCGAGCGTTGGTCCGTTCCATATCCGGGCGTCTGGTAGTGTGGCCACCCAACGAACTTTCCCGGTTTTCCGCGTCAAGGCATAGAGCTTGCCGGTGATATCGACGGCGAAAACCGTTTCGCCAGCGACGCATAGCGATTGATCGGAGCGGATATCGCGAGACCAAACGCGATCGCCAGACTTAAGAGCCGTAGCGATAATGCGCCCAGACTGGCTGGAAGCGAAAACGATGTTGCGGTCGATAACCGGGCGAGCTGTGTCGCCCACTGATGACATGGAAGAGCCGATCAAGCCGCCAGAAACGGAGTCGATCCAGCGTTGTTGCCCGGTTTTGATATCGAAAGCAGCAATCTCGCCAGACGAATAAGCCACGACAAGCGTATTCCCGATCACAGCGGGGCTTGCGTTTGTGAGCATCGAAGCGGCTTCAGGCAGGCCGCGCCCTCTCCAAAGCTCTTTGCCATCTGCGCCGGAAAGCGCAAAAAGCTGGCTCTCCGAATTCACGACGAAGACTTTTCCGTTCACGGCTGTTGGCGATGCGCGAACTGGTACGCCCAGCTTTTTGGTCCAAAGAGCTTTGCCGCTGGAAATATTGATGGCTGTGACCGTGCCAAAGCCTGTTGCGGCATACAGCCTACCGTTATCGATTGCCAGACCGCCACCGAAGCCGCCTTCGGCTTTTTCATCTTCTGGCTGTAGGCTTAGCCTCCAAAGCTTTGAGCCGCTACCGGCTGAAAAAGCGGTGACCAAGCCTCCGGCTCTTTCGCGCCAGACCTTCCTGCCTGTACCAGAAAAGCTCAGATGACCGGGCGAATTGCTTGGAACGCCACCGGGCTGGCTCCACGACGCATTATTGCGTGGCGCGGGCAGTATAACCGGGCCTTTAACTTCCACCGACGACGCTGAATTGGTTGAGCTGGTGGAAAGCACAGAAACCCGTTCGCCTGGCAGCGGCGGTGCTTCTTTTTCGCCGAATAGGCTGGATACGCCCGGAATGGATGGCATGCTGGGCGCACTCAATCCGGCTGATTCACAACCAGCCAAAAAGAACGCGGTCACCAGAACCACACCAGTAGAAGCCAGAGAACGAAGTTGGCCGGTCATTCGGTCACTCTCTATTGCGTTGCTTGTTGTTTAGCTGCCTCTTTTGGCGCTGATTCATCCTTCGCCGTTGCCGGAGTTTCACTCTTTACAATAAGAGAAAGTATCACTTCGGCACGTTTATTGATTTCCGGCGGAGTGGACGGATCGCTCACCAATTGACCAAACAGTTTCTCTGATTCGGCCAATTTCCCAGAACGGAAAGCGGCAAGTCCTAACAACTCTCTTGCAGAATATCGCCACGGATTAGTGTCGATATTAAGTCCTTCGACGCGACGGCTGATTTCTTTGGCATCGGCTTCATCGACAAGAAGCGTAGCAGCTTGAATTTTGGCGAAATCGCGCAATATAGCGTCGGCGCCGTTAACCGAGATTTTGTCGAAAAGCGCTACAGCCTGTTTTTTGTTCCCCTTGCGCATTTCGATGGCGGCCATCTCGAGCGAGGCTAGGGTTTGGTATCCCGAAGGCGCGTCCTTGGCGATTTTCGATAACGCTGCCATTGCCTCATCGGTCTTTTTGCTGATCAAGAGGTCTTCGGCCTTGTAATAAGCTTGACCGCTTTCGATGCTAACTTTGTTCTGCCACCACACATAGCCTTTATAGCCGCCGACAGATGCGACAATCAGCACCGCTGCGATGATGAGATAAACCCCGTATTTATCCCATTGCTGAAGAAGCTGCTCGCGCCGCAGATCCTCATCGACTTCCGCAAAAATATTGTCTTCGCTCATGATTTGACTACTTTTCTGGCGCGCTTGGCCGTTTCTGCAATATTTTCGGATTCCACTTCGCTTTGTATAGCGGCGGCGCGCCCCGAGAACCAGCCCTCTTATTACTCATAATGAGAGTGGTAAACGGAAATTCACGGAAATTACACCCACTTTTCCCATAACCTGCGCTATGTGCCAGTGTTTTGGGATTTTTTCGTGGCTTCTTCCCCGATAGCGGGGTGTTCATTGCGCATGCCGTAGACGTGTTCAGGTCCGGGGAATGTGCGTTCACGCACCTCACGCGCGTAATCTTGGACCGCTTTTTCGATCGCGCCGCCCAACTCTGCGAACTTCTTAACGAATTTCGGCACGCGAGGGCTGAGGCCCAGCATATCCTCAAGCACCAGAACTTGCCCATCGCAGGCGGATGAAGCACCAATCCCCACGGTTGGGATAGGAATTTGCCGTGTGATCTGCGCGGCAAGCAGTTCAGCCATACCCTCCAGCACGACGGCAAACGCGCCCGCCTCCGCGACGGCTGCTGCGTCTGCCTCGATTGCGGCCCATTCATCACGGTGGCGTCCTTGCGTTTTGAAGCCGCCCATGACGTTAACAGATTGCGGGGTCAGTCCGACATGCGCCATCACAGGAATACCGCGCTCGGTCAGATAGCGGGTCGTCTCGGCCGTGCGCACGCCGCCTTCCAGCTTGATGGCGCCGCAGCCGGTTTCCTTGATGACCCGCGCGGCGTTCCGGAATGCGACAGCGGGGCTTTCCTCATACGATCCGAACGGCATGTCCACCACAACCAGCGCATGCTGAGCGCCACGTACAACGGCTGCGCCATGCATGATCATCAGATCAAGCGGAACCGGCAATGTGTTTTCATAGCCGTGCATTACCATGCCGAGCGAATCCCCGACCAGCATCACATCTACGTAAGGATCGATAATGCGCGCCGTGTGGGCATGATACGCGGTAAGTACGACGACCGGCTCCTTGCCCCCTTTGCGGGCGCGAATATCAGGAGCAGTCAACCGCTTCACTTGCGAATGGATGGACATGGTGTTGGTTTTCCTCGTGCTGACCGGAGGGTTCGGGTGATGTGCCGTAACGGCACATAATCGCTCCGGCATTAACACGTTATTTGCGATCACAGGTGTTAGATAGACATGATTTAGGTAGGCACATCGTTGGAGTGAAGGGGGGACGCAAGGATTTCCCCGTAGTTCCCAATGTTTTGTGCAGATTCGATGGGGCTTAGTATGAAGTTTTCCACATCGGGTGGGAGAGCGTTCAGTAAGACCGCTCGGCGTGTTGCCGTAGGAATGGCTATGGCGTTCACATTGTTCGCCTCTGAAATGACGGGCGCGAAAGCATTTCCAACAAACACGAACATTCACGCACTTGCCAATGTAGAGCATGTCACCAAAGGCGAAAATGGCGGCGAATTATTGTCCCGCATTGCCTGCCGTGGCGATGATTGCGGCGAGGAAGGCGGCGACCGGGGGCCTCCGTGTCGTGAGCGTTATGCCGAACGCTGGGGAGGCGACCCCCGATACGTCAAGCCGCGTCCGCCAGAATGCGGAGTGCGCTGCATGTTCCATCGCTTACGGCATGGCTACTGCGGCCCAGGATGCGATTACTACGCTTTCCGCATGTACGAATACAATAAAGGCAACGTCTTTCACAAAAAGCCTTGTCAGTATTAAATAGCCCATAAAAAAAGTTCCCCGCAAAACATATGCGAGGAACTTTTTCATAGCTGCTCATTTGTATGGATGTTAGCGTGACTGGGCCGTCTTCACTGGTTTGGATGGCTTTCTATACGTCACCTGTTTAAGCGTTACAGTATCGACGGCTGTTCCGTGAAATTTTTGCGCCCTAAACATATGAGCGATCTGCAAACCTTCCTGGAACGGGGTATCCAATACTTGATATTTTTCCCCGAACAGCACATGCACCATCGTCAGCGGTACGTTGGGAGCCTTGCTGGAGAAATCCAAATGCGCGACCGGCGTATCCGTCATGTATGGCAGGATCGGATATGGCTGGCTCATCAACAGCTCATCCAGATCATCTTCGAAAGCTTCAGGGTCGCTCATGTCTGACGGCGAGGGCTTGTGCTGCGCCGGTTCGTCGAAGAGGTCGGCGTCAGAGTTGCGCGAAGCCAGCCGCATTTGAGAAGACGGCATGATGGACGCTTTTTTGCTCGCCGTTTCATCTGACTTGTCTGGCTGTTGCGACGGCGACCGCGCCAAAGCTGGTTCAGGTTTCGGCTGTTGCGAGTGATCGAATGACGGCGTCAAGCTAGCCAATACGATCCGCGCTTTTGGAGACTTTGTTTTCGGCTTATGCGCCGGCAAAGGAACCTTGGAGGCGATGCCGTCCGTCTTGAGATCGGATGACAAGCTTGCCAAGACTGTGCGCGGCTGGCCTTTATTCATGAGCTTGCGCAATGCCAGCGGTAATTTTCCACCCTTTTGGCGCAATTTAGCAAGCGCGACACGAAAATCAGACTTCTTAAGCGGGCGTCTGTCAGAAGGGACGTGCTTGGACTTTCCAGACGGAAACAGCAAAGCCAATTCTTGACGTGGAAGACGCGGCCAGTGGCGCACAGGACCTGTATCCAAATGCACAAACGGAATGCCCGTCTTCGGATAATATCCCACGCCGCCGCGTTGCAGAATCAGCGCCGCGTTGCGTAGTTGCTTCGTTGAGATGTCTGGAAAGTTAACATCAGCGGCCTTGCCGGTGATGTGTAGGCTTCTACGCGCCTGTCCTCTACCGCTGCGCCGCAGCTTATTGTTGGTTTTGGCTGAACGGTGACCACTAATCAATTTGATCGGCTTCTTGGAACCCAATTCTTTGTGAGCTTTCCAAATAATATCGTAAAGATTGGGGTCTATTTTTATTGTAACGTTGCGGCGCCAATCGCGCATGAAGTGATCTAGTTTCTTAAGCGCTTCAGGTACAAACTTACCGTTGCGCTTGTAGACGATCTTAATATTTTCCTTGGTGTGGATATTGTGCATTTCGAGCATGCGCTCGTCGGCAGCCGTTTCTGCGTGGATGCTGACAGGCGTTGTCGCCACGATTAATGCCAGCACAAGCACAAAACTGAAAGACCGGAGCAATACGCGATGGCTCGCGAAAATGCCGAAGAATGTACTGTTCAAGATCCCACTGACCGGTGGCAAGATACCGGTCTCCCTCGTCCGTTGGATAATCACACCTGCCGTGAACTGGTTGACATTAAACGAATCATTTTCGGCATGATGTAATTAAGAAACAGTAACTAGAAAAATGCGGGCAAAACATGGCGGCACCTTAAGGAGTTATGCGTAATTGGTACAAGATCCCATCACGGATGTACACCATAACCCCTTGTTAAGTTTAATTGCCCCTGTTAGCAGGCGGACGAGTCGGCCGTTTTTGCAAGAAGCCATCAATTCCATCTATCGCGTCTTGCGACAAAAGGTCTTCCACCATCACGCGTGACGCGTAATCGTATGCATCTGTTAATGGCATTTCCAATTGACGATAGAAAGATGCCTTGCCGCGCCTTATGGCGTGCGCAGGTTTTGACATGATCCGCCCCGCCCAGCGCATAGCCTCCTGCATAACCTCATGCTCTGGCGTCACGAAATTAACGAGGCCGTATTGCATAGCGACCATGGCGGGGACCACACTACCGAGCAGCCCCATTTCCAGCGCGCGCTTCCGGCTGATGTTGCGCGAAGTCGCCACCATTGGCGTTGAGCAGAAAAACCCGATATTGATCCCTGGCGTGGAGAAATGCGCGGTTTCCGAGGCTATTGCGAGGTCGCAACTTGCCACAAGCTGGCATCCTGCGGCGCTGGCTGCGCCATTCACTGCCGCGATAACGGGCTGCGGGCAGTGCGTGATGGCTTGCGAAACTTCCGCGCAAAGACGCATGACGCGTTCATAAAAGGCGTGTCCGCCGTCTGCATCTGCCCGGTGGGCCGTGATCTCTTTCAGATCGTGCCCAGAGCAAAATGACGGCGCGGCTCCGGTCAGCAACACGACATGCGTATCGGGAGATTGCGCGATGTCGGCGAAGGCCGTATTCAGCGCCACCAGCAAACTTTCCGACAAGCCGTTGCGTCTACGCGGGCGGTTGAGCGTCAGGATGGTGACACGCCCGCGATTTTCACGCAGAAGCGGCTGCTCCTCGCCATTGCCTTGGTTTTCTGCTGCGTTTGACGACGAGGAGGTGTTGTCTGAAGTCATGAAGCTGCTTCCGGATAAATTGTATCCGAAATGTTATATCGCAGTTTCATAACTATTTCACCAACGCATCAAGTTCCGCGACGAAAGGTTTTACAGCCTCTAGGTTTTGTGCTGGCGGTTTCTCCATGACCAGCCCAAAATTTGCGCGCACAGCATCTATAGCTTGGCGCTTTTGCTTATCATTCAAAAAACCGTTCTTTTTAATCTTGCGAATGAACTTTTCAAGCTTCTTTTGTGCTTTCGCTTTAGATGGGCTGAGTTTAATAAAAGCATAACATTGTGTAACTGCTCGTGCTATGCTCAGCCATTCTTTAGTGTTACGAAAGCCATTAGAGCGAGCAACTTCGTCAATATCAGTTCTCAGCGATTTATCAGTTGCGGCTTCAATAACGACTGCCAGCGCGTTTGTGTTCTTTGAGGCTTCGCTTGCGCTTTCAACGCCATGCTGAACCACGACAGCTTTAACTTGTGGAAAACTCACAATGAAGTACTTCACTGTGTCCGTAGACAATTTAGCGGTTTTGGCATGCGCAACCTGGCCATTCATTGCGGCTGCGGCAATCAACAGCACTGCGAGAATAGCGGAAACGATGTGCCGTTGCGCGTTGGAGAGCTTTGCGATCATGTGATCCTCTTATATTTTCCCCCTGAAGCGCTTTCAGTCAAAGTGGCCCCCCACTTTGCCGCGATGCTTGTCTGATCGCGGCCAGACATAACGCCGCTCGCGAAAGCACGGTATTCAAAAACTTAGCGCTTATCTGCAAAGTGGCCCCCCACTTTGTCGCGGCTGGATCAAGCCTAGCAATTATCACTTACCAGTTTTGTTCCATCAGCAAAAAAAGCGCATGAAGCAAAGATAGCGCTTTGCTCCAATAACTTCCTTATTCAATCATAAATAGGGTAAAATCTTGAAGGGCTTTGTCAGAGGCGGCGAGGCTTTTTGTTAATGTCGTGTCTTAAAGCTTCTCGCCATTTTTTTGAATTCGGCCAAATATATCCGCATTTCCTGGATGGGGGCGGTTCCTATCATGACATGATAGTTTCCAGAGTTTCCTGGTAACATCACAAAGTAAATCCCAACAGCTTTTCCTGTTCTTATTTCCTCAGCTTGCCCCGTTATAGAATAACCGTTCGCGCCATGAATAGTAATTTCTTTTTCTGTTTTTAATATGTGATTACGAAATCCGCCAATAAGCTTAAACGCTTGTCGCGCAGCAAGTTTTGGAGTGGGAGCGTCGCTTTGATCGGTTGAAACGACAAACAATGGATCAACGGCCAAACTTTCAGGAGGAGCGCCAGTCAGACTGTAAATCTTTGATGGTCCTTGCACGGCGACTTTGAAATGCCCCTGATATTCCAGCCAAAACGCTTCTTCTTTGCTCTGAGTTGCAGGTACTACTTTTGCAGTCGTCAGAATATGTTCGATTTTCTCTTTTGTAATTTGTCCTGAGGCCAGCGCTGCTTGCGGCACGTTCACCGTTATCATGCCAGTGACGCCATTTTGCCTTAGAATGAGGAGATATTTTTTCAGCTGTACAGAACCGCTCCGTTGCCGTCCGGTGATGTAGACATATTCACCCTTGCGGCCTGGAAGCACGCCTTTGTGAGTAATCGTAATGCCTTGCTGTGCAAGAGCGGTTGGACTATCGCCAATTGCCTTCACATCGTCGTATGCGGAGGCTGGCATTTCAGAGGTGACGAAAGAAACCCCGCTCTGTTCGTTCAAAAAACCGGAAAAGTTTCTGGAAGCTTTGAATGAGCCCCCCACTTCCAATGCTATACGGCTGTTTGGCGCGATACGGAAAGCTTCCGCCCAGGCGCTAGCAGGCAAAAGGGCAGCGAATGCCGCAAACAGAAGGGCGATGCAAGAATTGCATCGTGCTTTTTCGCCCTCTGGAGCACAGGCAAAAAACCCCATTGCGCCCTCTCTCACATTCATGAGCTAATACAGAAACATTTGCTCATTTTAGTCCGCCACATATGCAAATGTTTCAGTCGATATTTAATTGCCAGATCAAATGCGCCCCATCAGGAAAAATCATGGTTCGAAGCATTTGCCCCAAACTCTAATGGATTAGACCTGATATTTCCAAATGCTAAATCAATTTGATTCAGCAGCAAAAAAGACAAGCACTTTCAAACAAAGTAGTTCCCATTTTGCCACGATGTTTATCTGGTTGCGATCAGTAAACCTCGCTACAAACGCCTCTTAACAAAAAGCGCTAACAAAGGGGTTGATGATAGAAATAGCGCTTTTGGAGCAAGAAAAAAGCGGCTTCCGGGGAAGCCGCTTCCAACACAACACCCGCACGAATTATGCGGTGTATGTTAATTTACCAGTACCGTCTCCAGACACATACGCGGCGCGCACGACGATGGCGGTAATGTCTCCAGTAGCAATGGCGATAGCGGCGGCGATAGTACCGACGATAATGATGCCGGCGACGCCAATGCCGATTACGATAATAGTGGCGGCGACGCCAATGCCGATTACGCCAATGGTGGCGGCGATAATAGTGGCGGCGACGCCAACGCACCTTCTCAACAGTACTGCCATTGGCAGCATCGGCCGTTGACTTCAGCGGCGAAGCAGATATTGCCTGCGCGGAGCTTGCAGCCCCAAACACCAGCCCACCTGTAAACAGGAAGGCTAATGTCAGTATTAGCTTCTTCATTAGCTAGCTCTCCTTAATAACACCTCGGCATTGCATTGTATTAAATATGCTTTGTATGCCAAAAAGCAGTGTTTATTATAATATAGCTAAGTATTAATGTATACTATTATCATAAGGATTTACAAAATTAAAGATATTTTTTTAGAAAAAATCAATGTTTTCTGCGTTTGTGGAACGATTTCATCTAAATAACATCACCAACCACACCGCGCCCGGCATCTCCGGCAATAGGGCCCGCGCACACCGCCTTCACAATTGGCGCGACACCTTTCGCACGGATGGCTGAGACGTGCGCCATATCCCCAATAAGGGCCGCCCCAAAATCTGGAGCCGTTTTTCCGGCGGCTTTTTTTCTCTCAGCGCCTCGCCCTTTGTCAGAGCGCCTTTGTCCAACATAAGCTTCATCACGGCGCCTATGCCTACGATCTTCGCGGTAGTTGTCCTTACGGCGATGTTGGCGTTCGTAAAATCTTCTGCCCCGTCTCATCCACCGCCGCCAGAAATTTTCGCGGCGCCTATAGTGCTCAACGCGGATGACATGATCCGCATTCAGTTTCGCATATCCCGGATCGAAGGACGGAGCAGCAGACGCACTTCCCCAGCCTGTCGCTATAAACGCGATCAGCATAAGCCAGAGTTTCAACCATCGCGTCATGAGGCGTCCTCTCGGATTCCGAGTGTCGCAAATTTAACGTCTATTAAGAGACAGGGTTTCGAATGAACCAATAATGAATGGTAATATGTGAAACTCTGACAGCAAATAAATCAACTTGGCATGGTGTCACATGACAACAGTATTCAAAAAAGCGCAATTATCTTTTAGCAGCAACCATCAGCGCCAATAGAAGCGGCAACGTCGATATTGCCAAAGACGCCAGAAGCAGTGCAGCTTTGCTTAAGATATACACAGAATGATTATTTCAATAATTCCAACTGGCTATGTCGCCCATATTGAGAAATAGCTTCACCAGAAACTGCGCAAACTCCGCTAACCTCATGATGTATAGACTTTTTCATCAATAACCTGGAAATTATTCCCACTCAATAGTCCCCGGAGGTTTTGACGTAATATCGTACACAACGCGGTTGATGCCCTTCACTTCATTGATGATACGGGTAGCTGTGCGGCCCAAAAAGTCGTGGCTGAAGTCGTAATAATCTGCGGTCATACCGTCGGTTGAGGTCACGGCTCGCAGCGCGCAGACATAGTCATATGTGCGGGCATCCCCCATCACGCCGACTGTCTGTACAGGCAGCAATACCGCGAACGCTTGCCAGATCTCATCGTAAAGACCGGCTTTGCGGATCTCATTAAGATAGATCGCATCGGCTTTGCGCAAAATCGCGATCCGCTCCGGCGTGATACCGCCTGGAAGACGGATGGCCAGCCCCGGCCCTGGAAACGGATGCCGTCCGATGAAATGATCCGGCAAGCCCAATTCGTGGCCTAATACGCGCACTTCATCTTTGAAAAGGTCGCGCAACGGCTCCAAAAGCTTCAAATTCATGCGCTCCGGCAAGCCGCCCACATTGTGGTGCGACTTGATAGTAACCGAAGACCCGCCAATAAACGACACGCTTTCAATCACATCAGGATACAGCGTGCCCTGCGCCAGGAAGTCTGCCCCGCCAATCTTTTTCGCCTCGGCCTCGAATACGTCGATGAACAGCCCGCCGATGATCTTGCGCTTTGCTTCCGGCTCGGCAACACCGTCCAGTGCTTTGAGGAACTGCGTGGAAGCATCCACATGCACTAGCGGGATGTTGTAAGAACCACGGAATAGACGCAGGACCTCATCGGCCTCACCCTCGCGCATCAAGCCATGATCGACAAAAATGCAAGTGAGCTGATCGCCGATGGCCTCATGAATGAGCACCGCAGCCACCGCCGAATCCACACCTCCCGACAGTCCGCAGATAACGCGCGTATCCCCCACCTGCTCGCGAATGCGCGGGATCATCTCGTCGCGGAAACGCGCCATGGTCCAATCGCCGGAACACCCCGCAATGCGATGCGTGAAATTGCGCAGCATGTCAGCGCCTTGCGGCGTATGCACGACTTCGGGATGAAACATCAGCCCGTAAAACTGACGCGTCTCATCCTGAATAACCGCGAACGGCGCATTTTCAGATATCGCCGTCACCTCAAAGCCGGAAGGCAGCGCCGTGACGCGATCGCCGTGGCTCATCCACACGCGCAAACTCTCGTTGGGTTGCGCAAGTCCCTCAAACAGCGGGCAAGTGCCGGTAATTTCTATGTCGGCGCGTCCGAACTCGCGCTCTGTCGAGGTGGAAACCTCCCCGCCGAGTTGCGCCACCATGGTTTGCTGACCATAGCAGATACCAAGCACTGGTACGCCCGCAGAAAACACCGCATCGGGAGCACGCGGCGTGCCGGTATCGATCACGCTTGCCGGTCCACCGGAAAGGATGATGCCTTTAGGAGCAAGCCGTTGAAGGGCAGCCTCAGCCAAATGGAACGGCACGACTTCGGAATAAACGCCGGATTCGCGCACACGCCGCGCGATAAGTTGCGTTACCTGGCTACCGAAATCGATGATAAGAATGGTGTCTGTCATAGGCGCGCGATATCACCGCCAGCTAAGTACGTCAAGGCGTTATCGCGCCCCTCAATCATCTAGAGTGCCCAAGCTGCACGACGCGCTTGCGTCATTGTGCGCAATGCCCCGGAGCCTGACCGCCACGATCCTGAACACGGTTCTGAATTTCCTGGCAAGCCCACTTTTTCGCAGGCATAGGCAAATTGCTGTTCAGCATAACCCAATATTCACCGTTAGGCGAAATATAAGGCGTGTAAATGCCAGCCAGCCAAAAACCGCTAATTACAATGGCCACTAATAGGATGAGGCCGAAAAGGGTCTTCATCACACCTATCTCCTAAACTTGATTTAAAGATAATCCGTTGTCCTGATGAGGTCTGTTCAACAGTGACAGCGAAAAAATAAACACCATGTATGACAATGTGTTGACCGAGTTTCTTAACCCAATCTCAACTCAATGCTCCGCAGTTCGCGAACGCGAGAAACAGCCAACACAAGCACAACGGCAACATTGGGGCGAACACACGTATATCTTGGCAACGCATCAATGAATGGTTGCGGGGTTACACCACATTATGCTTGCCGTTGCAACTGACTGATGTAAAAGCCATCCGTTTCGTGTTGAAATGGCGTTAAAAGGAGGGATTGCCCTGAGGAAGCTGCTGACTTAGGCGGCTCCGTATCAAGCGTTGTAGCGGCGCGCCATGTTTCCTCATATCCGATTTCGGAATAATCAGTGTGCTCGCTAAGAAAACGTGCGGTCTGCTCTTGGTTTTCCGCTGCAATGACCGAGCATGTCGCGTAAATCAACCGCCCGCCAGGTTTGACCAGAGGCGCAGCCAGCTCCAGCACGGTCCGTTGCTCCGCGATACGCTCCGCCAGCGATGTTTCCGTAAGCCGCCACTTGGTATCAGGACGCCTCCGCCACACACCAGAGCCCGTGCAAGGCGCATCCACGAAAACCACATCCATGCGGCCCATGAGCGGCGTCAGAGCGGCTTCTTCCCCAGCCGGAAGCACCTGCACATTGCGCGCTCCCGCCCGTTTCAGCCGCTCGAATATCGGGCGAAGGCGGGTTTTATCCGCGTCATAAGCGTGAAGTTGCCCGGTATTCTGCATAAGAGCCGCAAGCCCTAGCGTCTTGCCACCAGCGCCCGCGCACAAATCAAGCACTTGGAGGCGCGGCCCCGCCCCTGACAACGCTACCGCGATTTGCGAGGCTTCATCCTGCACTTCGAACCAGCCGCGCCCATGAGCGCCGTCGGCCTCGACATTGGGGTTTTTCGCCTGATGACTGGGGGGAGGAATGCGTATGCCAGTAGTCGTGAACGGCGTAGGAGTTGCGTTGTATTTCTCCATCGCTTTCAGCACGCGCGCCCGGTCCGCCTTGAGCGTATTCACTCGCAAATCAACCGGTGCACGTTCGGCCAGCGCCCGCCCTTCGGCGATGCCGTTCTCGGGGAAGCTGGCAGCGAACCCGGCATATAGCCACACGGGAACATCTGCCGCGGCCCATGCGGGCATATTGTCTTCGCGTATGTTCGAACCGCTACGCAAAGTGCTTTCCTCGGAGGAGGAAAGTGGAGCGGGAGCGTGTTGTGAGCCATCGCACAGGGCAGCGATGTTGTCGGCAGAAAGCCCCCACAAGTGATACAGCACCCCCAACACCAACTCGCGCGGGGCATCGCTGTTCATCCTCCAGGCGATTGATGCATGCCGCCTGAGCGCGTCATACACAAGTGTGCCGATGGCCGAGCGATCCCCCGATCCCGCAAAGCGGTGTGTGCGCCCCCAATCGGCCAGCGCCAACGCGGCAGGACGGCGACGATCAATCACATCGCCGAGAATTTCGATAGCTGCGGAAACCCGCCCCGCCAAACGCATAATTGTGTAGCCTTTTCACCTTCGATGGAGACCGCTTTTCGCCCGCCGCATAAACTCCCTAGTGCATCGATCCAAACGAAGGTTGCAGCCGAGTTTGGAAAAATTGATGCATAAACAAAGAGCTAATGCACTCATGCATGAATCTTCTGAATGCGTCAGTGCACTAGTTTTCCGCTGGGATCAAACGCGGCGCCAATAGTCCCACTTGAAAATCATCCCTGTGTTTGGCCGCGTTGTCATTATTTTTTTGCTTGTCGCTATTTTGCAAGCACTGCTTTCTCCCGGCCGCAAGGCAGTTGCCATGCCGCTCAAGCGCAGCCGCAGTTATGGCCGCGCGCTTTTTGCCGACCAAAATCAGGCAAGCATTTTTGTGCGCGCGCCCTGAAGGAGCTTGGCCTTGACGGTGGCGAGCGAAGCGACGCCATCACCCCAGGATGGGACGATAGCGCCTCATTAACGCTTATCAGCTCCCCAGCGGATAATTCGGACTTTCGCGTGTGATGGTCACATCATGCGTATGGCTTTCGCGCAGGCCGGCATTGGTGATCTGCACGAATTCGGCCTTCTCATGCAGTTCTGGAATGGTACGGCATCCGGTGTATCCCATTGCCGCGCGCAAGCCGCCGATCAGTTGATGCAGCACGCCTCCCGCTGGGCCTTTATAGGGTACCTGGCCTTCCACGCCTTCGGGCACGAATTTCAAGCTGTCATTTACTTCTTCTTGGAAGTAACGGTCAGCCGAGCCGCGCGCCATTGCACCTAGCGAGCCCATGCCGCGATAGGCTTTATACGAACGCCCCTGATACAGATAGACTTCGCCGGGGCTTTCATCGGTGCCCGCCAGCAGCGAGCCAACCATCACCGCGCTGGCGCCTGCGGCAAGAGCCTTAGCCATATCGCCAGAATATTTGATGCCGCCATCGGCTACGATTGGAACACCTGCTTTTTGCGCGACTTCAGCCGCTTCCAATATAGCGGTGAATTGCGGCACACCTACGCCTGCCACAATACGCGTTGTACAGATAGACCCCGGTCCGATGCCAATTTTGACCGCATCGGCCCCCGCATCAATCAGCGCCTTGGTTCCATCGCTGGTGGCGACATTCCCAGCCAGCACCTGCACCCTGTTCGACAACCGCTTGACGCGATCGACCGCCTCCAGCACCCGGCTGGAATGCCCGTGCGCGGTATCGATCACGAGCATATCCACGCCAGCATCGACAAGACGTTCGCAGCGCGCAAAACCATCATCGCCAACACTGGAAGCAGCGGCAACCAAAAGCCGGCCTTGCGCATCCTTGGACGAATGCGGATATTGCCGCGCCTTCTCAATGTCTTTCACGGTGATCAGGCCGATACAACGGTAATCGTCATCTACCACCAACAGCTTTTCAATGCGGTGCTGATGGAGAAGCTGCATCGCCTCCTTGCTGCCCACGCCTTTCTTAACGGTGACGAGTTTCTCTTTCGTCATCAGCTCAGAAACGGGCAGGTTAAAATTCGTGGCAAAGCGCACATCGCGATTGGTGAGTATCCCCACGAGTTTGCCGTGACGCGCGCCGTTCTCCTGCGGCTCTACGACCGGAATACCGGAAATGTCGTGCGCACGCATGAGTTCAAGCGCTTCTTCAAGCGAGGCGGTGGGATGAATAGTCACCGGATCAAGCACGATACCGGCTTCGTATTTCTTCACCCTGCGCACATGCTCGGCTTGTTCTGCCGGGTCAAGGTTACGGTGGATGACACCGATGCCGCCTGCTTGCGCCATCGCGATGGCGAGACGTGCTTCCGTAACCGTATCCATGGCGGCGGAAACAATGGGAATGTTGAGCTTAATTTCGCGCGTAGCCCAGGAAGAAACATCGACGGCTGACGGCAACACTTCCGAATGAGCGGGCCGCAACAGAATATCGTCGAAAGTTAAAGCGGTGCCTGGCCGGAGTCTGACCATGTGCTCTCGTAACCTTATATGTGGGGTGACAACTAAAAATGCATCGCTGTTGGCGATGTTTGCGCATTGTCTAGCACTTCAGAACTGATATGCAAAGCATTCGTTAACACGTTAACTATGTGTTGAAGACATTCCCCGAAATCCTGTAGCTAATACGTATAGCTCAGCGGAATCTGCGCGGCTGGCTTTGGGCTTCACGTGCCGCACGACAGCAAAATTTTGTTTCATGGTGGTGAGAAGCTCGTTTGCGGCGCCACCTTGCAACACCTTGCACATGAAGACGCCATCTGGCGCGAGCACTTCAATCGCAAATGCCAGCGCTGCTTCGCACAACCCCATGATGCGCAAGTGATCGGTTCGTTTATGCCCAGTAGCAGGAGCCGCCATATCGGAAAGCACGGCGTTCGCACGCTTTCCCCCCAGCGCATCGATAAGCGCCTGCGGAGCGTCATCGTCCATGAAATCGGCATGCAGCAGGGATACGCCGGGGATGGGGGCCATCTCTGAGATGTCGATACCGACAACTTGCCCTTGCTTGTCCCCCTTCCCATCAGTGGATTTCACGCGCTCCGCCGCCACCTGTGACCAACCGCCAGGCGCGGCTCCCAGATCGATCACAACATCGCCTGCGTGCAAAAGCCCATATTTCTCGTCAATTTCGCTGAGTTTATAAGCCGCACGCGAACGATACCCCTCACGCTTGGCAGCCGCCACATAAGGATCGTTAAGTTGGCGTTCCAACCAGCGAGTAGAAGACAGCTTGCGCTTATTGGCTGTACGCACACGCACTTTCAGTGCCCGTTCGCCACCTGGCCCGCGCCCGCGTTGCTTGTTTTTATCATCCGGAGATTTTGGCATAAACTCCGCCTATCATGGCGACTACATAAGCGCAATGCCATTGATACAAACACAAGCACTCCCCTTCTCATCTGAAAAAGGGAGTACAAATTTCCTAAGCCCTACACTTATAGCATCGGGCGATTATTCGAAAACACGAACTTAAGGCACTTGCTATCCGCATATCACCTAGGGCCCGCATTTTGACATGTGGGCCAAATAGGCCACGAGGAAATGCGCAGACTAAGTAAAAACCCTTAGTTCAGCACACGTTCGGCAAGCGCTGGCTTTTTCCTCTGATGCTGCTGCTGTTGCAACGCATTGACTTCGTTCAGCATGTTCGCAAAGTTGCTCAGGATTGGTGGAACAGCCTGTTCACGTTCCAACCGCGCCTGCTCTGCGGCTTCATCGAATTCGCGCACAGGAATGCTGTCAAAGCCGTAACGCGCCGCCAAGCCGTAATGCAGCGTTTCGCAAGCCACCAGCAACATCCGCACGTCAGTATGCCCTGCAATCTTGTAGCCAATCACCGGATCGCTACCGCCATCATGTCCAGGCAACCGGCGTCCGCGTTCTTCAAGAAAGCGTTTGGGCTGTCTGCCGCCGTTGAAATGCTTTTGCGCATTAGGAAGCAGCGCGCTCTGAAGATCAGGTATGCTGACCGTAGCAAGCCGGAACGTATCGATTTCAGGACGCAGCTCAGGTTCCATTTCGCGCAATTCGACCACCAATTCGCGGGCGCGCATGATTTTGGAGACCATCAGCACTTCCTGCCCCCAAAGATCGTCGGTACGCTTACGGAAAGCCGCCAGCATATCGGCGATTTCCGTGCAATTCATACCGGTTGTCACTTGCGGCACGTCACTTGCGGCTTGCTGCAAGGCATCACCAATTTCGATAGTGGCGCGCAAGGCGTCACTCAGAAAATAGACAACGGATTCCAAATAATCGCCGCCGTCTTCATCAGATAGAATGCCCATACACTGAACAGCCGTTAGGCCGCTCCCTTTTTGAGATTGAGGAACGAGCCGAAACGCAACCACTCCGAGTCTAAACTCCGGCGGGCCGCCAAATTTGCAGCCCACCTTTTACCCGGCGGTATTCAGACGTGTGAACGCAACAAAACTATAATTGCCGCGAACAAACGATCATCGCAGCTTTTACAGGCTGCGATCAGACGAGCATCGCAGCGGGACTCAAGAACATCCGCTTGTTGATCCGCAAGTATCGCACTTCATGCAAGTGCCATTACGGACCAAAGTAAAGTTGCCGCACTCACTACAGGCTTCCCCTTCATAACCCTTGATTCGGGCTGCTACGCGAAGCGCCTGTGCGGACTTATCAACCGGACTCGAGAAACTCTGAATATTCGGGTGCGCAGAAATATCTACCGCAGTATTGCCATCGACACTGTTAAACGCTGTCGTCGCACTCTGCTGGATCTGACTTATGGTGCTTTCTGCCTCACCGCTTGAAACACCATTGCCCGAAACAACGACAATTTTATGATTCAGAGCACCGCGTGTCAAACCCCGACTCATGTAGCGGTCGGTCATCACTGCCGCCGGATGCGGTTTGGAGTGCGCCTCAGAGCCCGCCACGATCATATTATCGACATCCGCCGGATCGGCATGGGCGAGATCTGTACGGCCAAGATAGGAAACAGCCAATTCGCGGAAAATGTAATCAAGAATAGAAGTTGCGTTCTTGATTGTATCATTTCCTTGAACAAGCCCGGCTGGCTCAAATCGCGTAAATGTGAAGGCATCGACGAACTCTTCCAACGGCACGCCATATTGCAGGCCCAGTGAAATAGCTATGGCAAAGCTGTTCATAAGTGACCGAAAAGCTGCGCCTTCCTTGTGCATATCTACGAACAACTCGCCGATGCGGCCGTCTTCATACTCACCTGTGCGCAAATAGACCTTGTGTCCGCCCACAGTGGCTTTCTGCGTGTAGCCTTTGCGTCGGTTTGGCAATCTTTCGCGTGTGGCCCGCTCGCGTTCGCGCTCGATAATGCGCTCGACGATGCGTTCCGCGACAAATTCCGAGCGTTTATGCATGGGCTTTTCAACGAGCATCTCGGCGACATCGTCAGCTTCATCGTCATCAGCCAAAAGCTGCGATTGCAGCGGCTGAGAAAGCTTGGAGCCGTCACGATAAAGCGCGTTGGCTTTCAGCCCCAGTTTCCACGACAGCATATAAGCGTTCTTGCAATCTTCCATGCTGGCGTTGTTTGGCATGTTGATCGTCTTGGAGATAGCGCCAGAAATGAACGGCTGCGACGCCGCCAGCATACGAATGTGGCTTTCCGCCGCTAGGAAGCGTTTGCCTTTGCGTCCACACGGGTTCGCGCAATCGAACACCGGCATGTGTTCCGGCTTCAAGCCCGGCGCGCCTTCCAGCGTCATGGAGCCGCAACAATATTCGTTAGCCGCCTCCACTTGCGCGCGAGTGAAACCAAGCGCGGCGAGCATATCGAATGACAGCGAATCTAAGTCTTCCGCTGTAATGCCCAGTTTTTCCACGCAGAATGCCTCGCCCAGCGTCCACTTGTTGAAAACAAACTTGATATCGAACGCCGATTGCAGGCTCTTTTCCACAGAAGCGATGACTTCATCAGTGAAGCCCTTCGCTTTCAGGCTTTCATGATTGATATGCGGGGCATCTGCAAGCGTGCCACGGCCCACGGCGTAATCCACCATGGCTTTGATGGTGTCTTCGCTATAGCCGAGCGTGGCGAGCGCTTGCGGAACTGCACGGTTGATGATCTTGAAATATCCGCCGCCCGCCAGCTTTTTGAACTTCACCAGCGCGAAATCCGGCTCGATGCCTGTGGTGTCGCAATCCATCACCAAACCGATGGTGCCTGTCGGCGCGATCACCGACACTTGCGCATTGCGGAAACCATGGCGCTGACCGAGTGACAACGCGTCATCCCACGCCTTGCGCGCCGCTTCCGCCAGCCCCAGATGCGGGCAGACATCTTTATCAAACGGCACTGGCAGCGTATTGAGCTGCTCGTAGCACGACTTTTCGCCATACGCCGCGCGGCGGTGATTGCGGATCACACGCAGCATATGCTGTTCATTCGCCTCATAGCCAGAAAACGCGCCAAGCCGCTCCGCCATCTCCGCCGAAGTCGCATAAGCTACGCCTGTCATCAGCGCCGAGATGCCTGCCGCCAACGCGCGTCCTTCATCCGAATCATACGCAATGCCGGAAGCCATCAGCAGCCCGCCGATATTCGCGAATCCAAGCCCCAGCGTGCGGTATTCATAAGAGAGCTGGGCAATCTCGCGCGAGGGGAACTGCGCCATCATCACCGAGACTTCCAGCACGATGGTCCAGATGCGCGTGGCGTGCGAAAAGCCTTCCACATCGAAGCGATTATCGGCGTCACGGAACGCCATCAGATTGAGCGACGCCAAATTGCAGGCCGTGTCATCCAGGAACATATATTCCGAGCACGGGTTAGAAGCGCGGATCGGACCGGAAGCCGGGCAAGTGTGCCAATCGTTAATCGTGGTGTGGAACTGCAAGCCGGGGTCTGCCGACGCCCAAGCCGCATAGGCGATCTTGTCCCACAACTCAGCGGCTTTAACCGTTTTAATGGTCTTGCCGGTGATACGGGCTTTCAGATCCCACGAACCATCGTTGGCGACTGCGTTTAAGAAGTCATCTTCAATGCGAACGGTGTTGTTGGAGTTTTGGCCGGAAACAGTACGATACGCCTCGCCTTCCCAATCGGTATTGAACAGCGGGAACTCGATTTTCTCATAACCCTGCCGCGCAAACTGAATGATGCGCTGGATATAGCTGTCAGGCACACCTGCCTTGCGCGCCGCACGCACTTCGCGCTTCAGCGCCGGATTGCGAGCCGGTTCATAGCAATCGTCGCCGTGGCCGTCGCAATTCGCACATGCCTTGAGAATGGCGTTAAGATGCCGTGCACAAACCTTCGAGCCTGCGACCATCGCCGCGACTTTTTCTTCCTCATCGACTTTCCAGCCGATGAACTCCTCAATGTCTGGATGATCGGCATCAACGATCACCATCTTTGCGGCGCGGCGCGTGGTGCCGCCGGATTTAATCGCCCCCGCAGCGCGATCGCCAATTTTGAGGAAGCTCATCAACCCAGACGATTTGCCGCCGCCTGTCAGCTTTTCGCCCTGACCGCGCACCTTGGAGAAATTGGAGCCAGTGCCAGAACCATATTTGAACAGGCGCGCCTCACGCACCCACAAATCCATAATGCCGCTTTCGTTCACCAGATCATCTTCAATAGACTGAATGAAACATGCATGCGGCTGCGGATGTTCGTAAGCCGAGGTCGAGCGAACCAGCTCACCCGTATCCGGATCAACATAATAGTGACCCTGCCCTGGTCCGTCGATGCCATATGCCCAATGCAAACCGGTGTTGAACCATTGCGGACTGTTCGGCGCAGACATCTGCATGGCGAACATGTAGCAAAGCTCATCGTAGAAAGTACGGGCGTCTTCCTCTGAAGAGAAGTAACCGCCTTTCCAACCCCAATATGTCCAGGTGCCAGCGAGCCGGTTGAATACCTGCCGGGCGTCTATCTCGGATGAATAACGCTCTGTCTCAGGAAGTTCGGCGAGCGCGTCTTTATCGGCTACCGAGCGCCACAGCCACGATGGCGTCGAATTTTCTTCCACGCGTTTCAGTTTTGCGGGCACACCGGCCTTACGGAAATATTTCTGCGCGAGAATATCGGTCGCGACCTGGCTCCAATGCGCGGGAACCTGGATATTCTCCAAACGGAAGACGATGGAGCCATCCGGGTTACGAATTTCGCTGGTGGCCTCACGAAATTCGATTTTCTCATAGGGTGACTGGTCTGCCGTGGTGAAACGCCGTTCTATCCGCATCGCAAATGGTCCTCTGAAGCTAGCCGCAGGGTGGAAAAAGCTAAGTCTGTAAGGATACTCTAAACTGACGGTGGCATGCCCTCATCCGTCAGCGACGCAACATCACACTTAAGCGCTAACGTCAGAATTGACGTCGTTTACAAGGAAGGAATTGTACTGAAACGGCCTTACCCTGGCCGCTGAATGTGCCCATCCAAAAATTATGGTGCCGAAACTGAACTGATTCGCCAGTTCAACCAACAGGTAGTGTCACGGAGGTAGGTATCCACTACATATTGTTGTTTTCGTGCATCACCGGCCTGCGCCCCCAACATTGCAAACCCAACCGGCGGGGCTACGATAGGCGATTCTCATGACAAGACATCCGCCTTGTCATTATTCGCCGCGATCTGTCCACGAGTTCATATATTCTGAGGATATGTGCACTTTCGTTTGCCCTGATGCCGAATCGCCATGGGTAGAGCCGCCGTCGTTGCAACAGCCTTCCGTGGCAATTGTACGAGGGTTGATCTGGACAGGCTCGCCTGTCAGTGCGATAGTCCGCAACGCAACGCAAATAATGGACGATAGCGCATGAGCCTGCTAAGCGACATTTTCACCTGGTGGAACGGTACAACCCTTTCGACGCGCCTTTATACAAAACGTAAAGGCCAGCTTGTCGGTGAAGATGGTTCCGGCAACAAGTATTATACTGAGAAGAACGCCGCCAAAGCGCAACAGCCCGTACGCCGGTGGGTCATCTATAACGGCGTTGCTGAAGCTTCCAAGGTACCGCCGGAATGGTTCGCATGGCTACATCACGTCTCGGACGATCTGCCCTTTGAAAACGAGCCGATCAAAACGTGGCACAAGCCGCATGTCGAGAATATGACTGGTACGTCGCAAGCTTGGCGTCCTGCGGGCAGCATTTTAAACACGCCGCGCCGCCGAGTTAGCACATTGGATTACGAACCTTGGCGTGCTGAATAAGCAACCCTCCCGCATCAAATGCCAAACGGGCTTTCCCTATGCGCCGCTTCGCTTTAGAGTGCGCCGATTAGGGCTTGCCTGATATATATGCGGGCGTTCTATGGCGGGTTTCGCTGGCGCTCTTTCCACCCTACATGACGTAGGATGAGTTGAACTTCCATGAAACCCATCACACGGTACGAACCCAATATTATCCGGCTCTAAGGAACCTAAGGCAGAAACGCGGGAAACCGGCAGGAATGCGACAGCAAACTTTTATAGGATGCATAGCTCTGGCCTTGAGCCTCATATGCGCAACGCAAACGCACGCTGAAAAGATCAAGAATGAGATCGCCGTCTTTGCCGCGCTCAACAAGGTGACCGCGCGCATTAAGCCGCTCGAAATCAAGATCGGCGAGACTGTGGAATTCGGCACGCTGAAAGTCACCCCACGCGTTTGCAATACCCGCCCCGGAACAGAAATGCCGGTAACGGCGGCTTTCGTCGAAGTAGACGAAATCCAGATCGACAAATCAGAAAAGCGCATCTTTACCGGATGGATGTTTGCGCAAAATCCTGGCGCGCATGCCGTCGAACATCCCGTGTTCGATGTGTGGCTCACGGGGTGTAAGTCCCCCATAAGCAGCGGAAAACGGCGCTCGCGTGGTTCATGGACGCCTGAAAGCGGACAATAAGCACAAAATTTGCATTTCGCTCTATGGCGATCAATTATCTTGATCGACAGCATGACGATTATTCGTTGTTCTGATCGTACGCCACACGGCAAACTGGCTCGGCCCAATACCCCTTAGCCTGACAGCCAGAGAGTTGCCATGTCGCTTACTTCCGCTACCACTGTGTCACGCCCAGCAATACGCCTGTGGCCTTTGCTGATAGTTACGCTTGGTGGCTCGTTCACCGGTTTTTCCGGCATTCTCCTGCGCCTGAGCGAGGTCGGCCCCGCTGCTACGGGAGGCTGGCGTCTGGCAATCGCCGCGCTCATCTTCATGCCTATAATGCTGCAGACAGAAGGACGTGCATCGTTCTCGCGCGGCGTGCCGGTTCTGTTGCTGGCGGGCATGTTTTTTGCGGTGGATATCGCCTTTTACCATTGGGCGTTGCATCTGACATCCGTTGCACACGCCACGCTGCTGACCAATCTGGCGCCGGTGGTGGCGCTCGTAGCGGGGGTGTTCTTTTTCGCTGAAAGGCTGAACGCTCCAAAACTGTTGGGGCTGGCCGCCGCGCTTTCGGGCGCGTTCCTCATGACTGGTGGACGCATTGACGTGGGCGGCACTCTTGAAGGCAATGGCTTGGCGGTGCTGAGCATGGTCGGCTATGCATCCTATCTCATCACGGTGAAATTCGTGCGCCGCTCGCATAGCACGATGGCGATCATGGCGTGGTCTTCGCTGGCTTCGGCGGCGTGCTTGTTCATGGTGGCGTGGGTAAGCGGTGAAACCATTATTCCCACCAGCGTTTACGGTTGGAGCGTGGTCATCGGCATGGGGCTTGTCGCGCATGTGATGGGGCAGGGGCTTATCGCATTCGGCATGCGGGAGGCACCGGTGGGGCTGGGGTCCATTCTGCTGCTAACCCAGCCGGTTGTGGCGTCAACCGGCGCTTGGGTGCTGTTTAATGAAACGCTGGGAGCGTTGGAAGTCTTAGGCGCCGGGCTCGTGCTGACCGGGCTGGTTCTGGCCAGCCGCGCAAGGGGATAGTCAAAGCTGAAGTGCAAACTTCGCTGAAACGGAAATTAAATCTCCACTTGCGTGGGGATTTCGACTGCAGGGAGGACAACGTTCCGCCCTACAGCGGCGGCTATTCTGCCGCCTGCTTATATTCAGCGGATTGCACCGGCTTTGCAGCCTCCGAATTTTCCGCCTGCGTTTCAGGAGACTGGCCTGGCTGCCGCTTGTTGCGCCAGATGAAATACAGATTGCGGGAATAGATGGTCAGCCCCGTTCCTTGCGCCAGTATAAACACCGGATTGAGCAGGTGTATCGAGTAGATCAGCACGATCGTGCCACCCGCAATACTCCAATACCAGAATGCTTCTGGCACAACGCTGCGCTTTTGCTTTTCACTAGCGAACCATTGCACCACGAAGCGCATAAAGAACATGCACTGCCCGACAAGCCCGATGCCATGCCAAATTAGATCGGAGGTCGAAGTCTTCGCCCATTGTTCTGCGACAGCCGCCGCAGCCTGAGCTATCATGCCTGCCAAATCCATGTGTGTCTTATCCCCCCGGCCTTACCGGATTACTGTTCGCCCGCGCGTTGCCGCGATGGAGCCGTTTCGCTCTGCCGTGTTTCTGACGCCGGAACATGGCTGACTTGCGCTGAATCTTCAACGATATGTGGAACCTTGGTGCGTTTGCGCAACCACACCACGCCAATCAGATCATAAATTCCGGTGAGCATGCGCCCGAAATTGGTGTATTTTGACTGCCCCACCTGCCGAGCGCGATCATTAACCGGTTCATACGCCACTTTATAGTCTGCCGCCAAAAACAGCGCCGGCATAAAGCGGTGCATACTCGTGAAGAACGGTAGCCGTAAAAACGCCTCGCGCCAATAAACTTTAATGCCACAGCCAGAATCTGGGCAGTTATCCTTGAAAGCAGCGTTGCGTATCTTGTTGGCGATTATCGAGGCCCAGCGCCGCGATCCAGCCGCCTTGCGGGTTACGCGCACGCCGGAAACCATCACCGGCCCCTCGCTTACGCTGGCACCCAGCTTTGCGAACAGGTTTGGGATATCGTGTGGATCGTTTTGCCCGTCGCCATCCATGGTGGCGATGAGCGGTCCACAAGCAGCCAGCACTCCGGTGCGGATCGCCGCGCTCTGGCCGGACCGCGCGTTATGACGCAAATAGCGCAAGCTGGGATACGTTTGAATAAGCGCTTTTATCTCGTCACCTGTGGCATCTTCGCTGTGATCATCCACAACGATGACCTCCACCAGCCGTTCAGACGGGATCGCAGCGTAGGTTTCCTCGACCAGACGGCCGATATTCCCCGCCTCGTTCAACGCCGGAATGACCACGGAAATGCTCATTGATGCCCCTTTCTGAGGTGCGAAAGTCTTAACGCCCTATCCTGAGAGGCCCGCTTATCTTACCCCCGGGAAAAGCGCCTTGGCGGGCAGCATTTGTTAACGCCCTGCCTATAAACTTGACCATTGCTTTAAATATCAGGCTTTCGTAGCTGAACACAACCGGTTAAATAAGCGCAACCGCTTCATAAATTGTGACATGCGGTTACATAGTTAACAACGGCAGGCTACAGCTGAGAAAGAATTTCCGCGTGGTTCCTAATCCTGTTGCGTTTTTTCCGTCACTTAGCTCTTCCTCCCAAGATGGGCGGGCGTCTGCTGCTGCGCCTAGCGTAGGCTATGCCTTGCCGCTGCTGCTGTGCGTCACCGTTTTGACGGCATTTCGGTTGGGCGCGCTCTATTTTTCACACACCGAGTTATTTTTTGACGAGGCGCAATACTGGTTTTGGTCGCAAGATCTGGCCGCGGGATACTATTCCAAACCGCCGTTGATCGCCTGGATCATCCGGACGTTTACCGAAATTTGCGGCAATGGCGAGGCTTGCGTGCGCGCGCCCTCACCGCTGCTTCACGCCGCAACGGCCATGGCGGTTTATGGTATCGGACGCAGCCTATACGATGCGCGCGTCGGTTTCTGGGCGGGGCTGGTCTATGCCACGCTGCCGGGCGTCTCGTTCTCGTCTGGGCTGATTTCCACTGACGTGCCGCTTTTGCTGTTTGTGGCGCTGGCGCTCTGGGCGGTGGTAAGCTTGCGCGAAGGCGTTACCCTTTTGCGCGTGGTAGCGCTGGGCGTAGCGCTCGGCATGGGGCTGCTGGCGAAATACGCCATGAGCTATTTCGTGCTGAGCTTAGTGGTGTATGCGCTCGTTTCCGCCAAGGGGCGCACGATGCTAAAAGCGCCGCTCTTCTACCTTGCGCCCGCTATTGCCGTGTTGTTTCTCGCACCGAACATCGCCTGGAACGTGGGAAACGGTTTCGCCACTTTCTCGCACACCGCCGATAACGCCGGATGGGGCGGATCGCTGTTTCACTGGAAAGACGCGCTTGAGTTTCTTATCGGGCAATTGGGTGTGGCTGGGCCGGTGATCTTCGTGACGTTCGTCTGGCTATGCATAGCGCGGATGCGTCAACCGCGCGGCTGGCGCACACTGGATGACCGCGAAAAGCTGTTGCTAGCGTTTTCCATACCGGTGCTGGTCTTGATGATGGTCCAGTCTTTCATCTCGCGCGCGCACGCGAACTGGGCAGCGTTCGCCTATATCGCGGTTACGGTGCTGGTAACCGCCGCCATGCTGCGCGCGAACTGGACGCGGCTGTTCCGTGCCTCCATAGGGCTGCACATTGCTGTTATGCTGGCGCTGGGCGCGGGTGGCATGCTCGCGGGGAACTTCGCATCGCTGGGCGTGCGTGATCCATATTCCCGCGTATTGGGATGGCGCGCCATCGCCGACGCCACCATAGCCAAAGCCCACGACGGAGGTTTCCGCGCCATCGCCACCGACAGGCGCGCGCTCGCCGCGTCCCTGCTCTATTACCTGCGCGATGCGGACATACCTGTCACCGCATTTATGCACAACCGCAAACGTCCGCGAGACCACTTTGAACTGACACGACCGATTACAAAAGACACGCCACGGCCAATATTACTTGTCAGTTTCAGCAAATCGTCGCAATCCAGGGGTAAGGCGATAGGCGCAGTCGAAATCGCCGCTGGAACGAAACACCGTAAAGTCTATTTTTACGCTATCCGAGGGAGCACCGATTGACCATCGTTCCCCTTGAACCGCAAGAGCCTCTTATTTTGCGCAGCACCGCTAAATCGCTGGTCTGCATTGCGGCAAGTATTGGACTGGCCGCCGCGCTGATTTTCGCGGCGTTTCCAGGCATTGATATTGCCGTGTCGAAATTCTTCTATTTCGATGGGCATACATTTCTGTTTGCACGCGGCACTACCGGCGATGTCATCCGCAATCTGTTGCGACTGGTGTTCGTGCTGGCTTGCGTCGGTGCACTAGCTGGTTTTGTGATGATCGCGTTTTTCAGCCGCCGTCTGCTTGGGTTCGGCTTCGCTGCGTGGACCTATCTTTTGCTGTGCATAATCACAGGGCCGGGGCTGGTTGCCAATGTTGTCTTTAAAGACCATTGGGGACGCGCGCGTCCGATGCAAGTTGAAGAATTCGGCGGCCACAAGAAGTTCACGCCAGCGCTAACCCGCTCCGATCAATGCGCGAAAAACTGCTCGTTCGTTAGCGGCGAGGCATCGAATATCTTTATCATTGGTTTTGCGTTGGCTTTGCTGGCCGAGGCTTCCCGGCGTCGGCGGATGTATCAATACGCCATAGGCGCGGGAGCATTTGCAGGGCTCATACGCATCGGCGCGGGCGCGCATTTCTTGAGCGACGTGGTGTTTGCCGGGGTGTTCATGGCGTTCGTGGCTAGGTGGCTGGCATGGCTATTATTCGAACGCTTCGAAGCACAAACCGCCGATGACGGTCCAGTACATCGGCGGTTGCATTGGATGGGCCACAGGATGGCCACTTGGTCGCTTAACGCGTGGCGCATCGCGAAAGAGCGGGTGCAGAAATGGCGTGGCAAGTAGCGTTTTTAACGCCAGTTGCGTCCACGGCCATAGCCCTGTCCGCGGCCTCTTCCGCGTCCCCAGCCACCTCTACGTCCGTAGCCGGTGTTGCCAAGGGTCCGTCTGCAACGGCGAGACAACTTCCACCGGCGCCGCTCTAAACAAGAACGAACTGCGCCTCTGCCGTGTCTTATCCGACGGCAATACCTAGCGATATCGCGCGCGCAGGCAGACGCCACAGGGCCATTGCCCATACCGCCGCCCCTTCCACCACGTCCTTGCGCGGCGCTAAGGTCCGGCATCGCAAGCGCGGCAACGGCCACGAACAACATTGCAAACATCGTTTTCTTAAGCATTTAAGTTTCCTTTCGCTTTGTAAAAAATTACTTGCCTTGCATTCTTTTCCAGCCCCAGCCCGTATTATCGAGGGCGACGGTGCAGGCATTGCCCAATTCACTGCGCTTTTTCTCCAGACAGGTACGCACCTGTCCGTTGACGTGCTCAACTTCGGCGCAGAACTTATCGATTTCGACCATGCACAACCGTGCGACAGGACCAGAGCCGCGTCCGCTATCCGGACCGGTGGCCTCTAGCGCCGTTTGGCAGTTTTCCGAAAGCTCTTTTTCTTTGGCCTCAAGGCACGTTCTAAGACCTGGGCCTTGTTGCTCTTTGGTGCAGTGCGTGCTGATTTCTTTGGCGCAGAGTTTGGTGACAACGGCCATTCGGCCCATGCCCCTCCCCATGCCTCCTCCTCTGCCTTGGCCCATGCCTTGAGCAAAGGCCAACCCTGAGGCGACGAGAGCAGTAACGCCAAAGAGCGCTATAGTGAGTTTTGCAGTTTTCATATCGTGCGCTCCTAATGGTCATTGGATATGTGACCAACATACAGGAGAACCGCTGTCATAAGACTGAAGCGTTATTTAAGCTGGCTGTAAGGTAGCGCGTTCAGACGCTGCATATCTCTGCCAGGGTAGGGAAGGCTAGTGCACTGACGCATTCAGAAGATTCATGCATGAGTGCACTAGCTCTTTGTTTATGCATCAATTTTTCCAAACTCGGCTGCAGCCTTCGTTTGGATCGATGCACTAGGGCCTGTTGA
>JARRLC010000011.1:0-83148 GCA_037387425.1 Alphaproteobacteria bacterium | reverse complement strand
GATCAAAAACCCAGGCAAGCTGAAGAAGAAGTTCATCACGGTCGCCACCACGCGCCCCGAGACCATGCTGGGCGATACCGCCGTTGCCGTGCATCCGGACGACAAGCGGTGGAAGCCTTACATCGGTAAAATGGTGGCCCTACCACTTACTGACCGCGAAATCCCGATCATTGCCGACGAACACGCTGACCCCGAACAGGGCTCCGGCGCGGTGAAGATCACGCCCGCGCACGACTTCAACGACTTTGAGGTGGGCCGCCGCAACGATCTGGAAATGATCAACATTCTCGATCAGCACGCTTGCCTGAACGAGAACGTGCCCGAGAAATATCGTGGGCTGGAGCGCTTCGAGGCGCGGAAACGCATCGTTGCCGATCTGGAAGCGCTTGAGCTGGTCGAGAAGATCGAGCCGCACCTGAATAAAGTGCCTTATGGCGATCGCTCGCATGTCATCATCGAACCGTGGCTGACCGACCAATGGTACGTCAACGCTGAAGAGCTGGCAAAAGAAGCCATCGCAGCGGTGGAAGACGAACGCACCAAGTTCGTGCCTGCCAACTGGTCGAAGACTTACTTCGAATGGATGCGCAACATCCAGCCGTGGTGCATTTCGCGTCAACTCTGGTGGGGGCATCAGATCCCGGCGTGGTACGGACCGGATGGCGAAATCTTTGTTGCTTACGATGACGACGAAGCCGCCAAGCTCGCCAAAAAGCACTACGGTAAAAAGGTTGAACTCACCCGCGACCCGGACGTGCTCGACACTTGGTTCTCCTCCGCGCTGTGGCCGTTCTCCACGCTTGGCTGGCCGGACAAAACGCCTGAGCTAAAGCGCTACTACCCCACATCCGTGCTCATCACCGGGTTTGACATCATCTTCTTCTGGATCGCCCGCATGATGATGATGGGCTTGCACTTCATGAAGGATGTGCCGTTCGATACGGTCTACATCCACGCCCTGGTTCGCGACGAGAAGGGCCAGAAGATGTCGAAGTCCAAGGGCAACGTCATGGACCCGCTCGACATTATCGACGGCTGCGACCTCGACACGCTGATCACGAAGCGCACCAACGGCCTTGACCAGAAGGTGGCAAAACGCATCGCTGCCGACACCAAAAAGGCTTACCCGAAGGGCATCGCCGCTTATGGCGCGGATGCGCTGCGCTTCACCATGGCTGCGCTCGCCGCACAAGGGCGCGACGTCAAGCTGTCGATGCAGGTGGTAGAGGGGTACCGCAACTTTTCCACCAAGCTGTGGAACGCCTCCCGCTTCGGCGAAATGAACGGCTGCGCGCCAGTGAAAGGCTTCAACCCCAAAAAAGCCAAACAAAGCGTTAACCGCTGGATCGCAGGCGAAGTGCAACGCACAGCAGCAGCCATCACAACCGGCATTGAGCAGCACCGCTACAATGAAGCCGCTGCCGCAGTCTATCAGTTCGTGTGGCACACCTTCTGCGACTGGTATCTGGAGCTTGCCAAGCCAGTGCTCAGCGGCCCGGACGGCAAGGAAAAGGACGAGACCCGCGCAACGTTTGCTTGGGCGCTCGACCACATCCTGATGTTGTTGCATCCGTTCATGCCGTTCATCACCGAAGAGCTGTGGGAGCGCATCGGCGAAGCTGCAAATGGTCGCGACACCATGCTGATACTAGCCCCTTGGCCTGAGCTGTCCGGTCTAATCGACGAGGCCGCTGACCAAGAAGTGGCCTGGATCACGCAAACGGTGACGGAAGTACGCTCTGTGCGATCTGAAATGAACGTGCCACCAAGCGCGCAAGTACCGCTTGTGATCTGTGGAGCGGACAAAGATGTGGCCGCATGGGCAGATCGCCATCGCGAAACCGTTGCAAAAATGGCACGACTTTCGTCGATCGAGATGAAGAAGACGCCACCAAAAGGTGCTGTGCAGATTATTACACATGACGGCGTCCTCGCCTTGCCGTTAGCCGACATCATCGACGTGGCAGCTGAAGGCGAACGGCTGAAGCGCGAAATCGCGAAAGTTAACGGCGAAATCGAAAAGCTGGACGCCAAGCTCGCCGATGAAAGCTTCACCGCCAAAGCGCCAGAACATGTGGTGGAAGAGAACCGCGAGCGCCGCAATAGCGCCGCCACAACAGCCAAAAAGCTTGCTCAGGCCCTGAAACGTCTGGAAGCAGCAGCTTAATCAGCTATCCCCCAGGAGCGGACAGTATTGCACTGCCGCTTCTGCGGGGCGATCTCCTGCCTACATGACTGCATCGCAACGTGAAGAGACGTTCCGTGTAGTCCGCTTATCGTTGCCTTCGTGCCTCTAATGCTGTTTCGCCTTCCTGATGCCCCAAAGCATAGCAATCCTGCAACGGTCACACATATCTGTTGGCGAAATCGTTTGGTTAGCTCCCCATCTGTTGCTTGTATACAACGAAGTGAGGCTGTGACGCCTCTTTTAAGCCACATTAATTTTCGAACTTCTCTGAGCATGTTTGAAGTACACGAATTTAAAGCAAAACTTAACATAACGAGAATAACTAACTTGTTCGAGTAAAGTTGTTTCGGTCCTTCTCCAAGCCCGAGGGGAAGGTTTGATCTGGCGCCATTTAAAGGCACGCCACGAGTGCGTTTGGTATCATCATGGACACGCAAGGCACAAACAGACAAAAGCACGGCTTACCGCAAATCCACGCGGGGCTGGGTGATATGTCTTGCCTTAACGCAAAGCTGAAAAAAGGCATGAAAGATCGTGCAACGTCAGGGCCCTATACTTTCTCAGCGCCTCGTTTTGCCAGTACAACGCAAAAGTGTGCAGCTTTGATACCACACGTTTCAAAACATATCATTCAAGACATGATGATGCCCGGGGATCGCCTTAATCTCCCCCGTATCTTCACTTATTTTACATCTGTTCCCGCAGGCTTTTGTAGCGGTAAACGAAGAATTTGGAAGCGCGGTTTTGCATCAATGCCTCAACCGCCTTTTCTGTGCAGGTGAGTATTTCGCGTTTTTAGGAGTTTTAGTGCGACATCATGTCATGTGGGAAATTCGGTGTTTCAATTGTTGCACCGACATTGAGCCAGAAGGCGGCAGTTTAAGTTAATTACTGCTCGGATTTGTAGAATGCGGCTGGTTGTAAAAATACTTGTAGCGTGTGTGGCGATTGCAGCGCCTATGCGTTTGACCGATGCGCTGGCGACACCGGATACCTCAGAGCAGAGCGAATACGCGACAGTAAAACAGGTATATAACGGAAAACGCCAGAAAGTTGACCTCGCGACCCTTCAGGCCGCCGCGGATCGTAACTTCTTTCATGCCCAACTTCAGCTGGGACGCATTTACAATGAAGGTAAGCTCGTCGCACAAAACAAAGTAAAAGCCTGCGAATTATTTGAAGCTGCCGTGATTGGTCATACCGGCTACGACAAAACACATCCGCAAGCCAAAGCGATGGGAGAGGCAACCCGCTTGCTGGGATTGTGCTATTTGGAAGGCGCTCCCAGTAGCAAGTGGAAAAGCGATCCAGAGCGCGCAGCAGCGCTGTTTCTCAAAGCTGGCGCGACGTTTGAAGACCCTTCAGCATTGTTTGAACTTGCACAACTCTATCTCCAGGGAAAAGGTGCGCGGTATAATCCGCGGCTGGCAGTCAACTATTTGTACTCTGCAGCCCGCAAACAATACGCGCCTGCGCAAGCCCTTCTCGGTCATATGAAATGGGAAGGCAAGCTGATGAAGCGCCGGAGCACAGAAGGGCTGGCGTTGCTTATCATGGCGAAAGACGCTAATGACCCGATCAACAGCCCCCATAAATACAGAGCGTGGATAAACCGGCAGTATGAAGACGCCAAACTCACAGCCTCCCACTCTCAGGAATATGAAAGCAAAGCTCGCGCCCGGACATGGAAGAAGGCGTATGGCGTGCTCAATTCCCGGCCATTGAATGCGACGAATTCGATCACGCCAGCCAACGAGAAGCCCGCGTCTGAAGAGAATGCCTCTCCAAGTTCTGTGACCGTTACAAAGGAAGACGACGGCCTCGTTCCGATGCCTGTCAAAGCACCATGGCACCAGGAGCAGGATCAGTTCAACAATTTGGAAACCGGCGCAGATGTTCCGGAATCGGCGTCTCCTGTGAAGCCATAGCTTTTAAAGCTTGAGTGCATTTGATCTGAAACACATCCAACTCTCTAGTGCATCGATCCAAACGAAGGCTGCAGCCGAGTTTGGAAAAATTGATGCATAAACAAAGAGCTAGTGCACTCATGCATGAATCTTCTGAATGCGTCAGTGCACTAGCCTTCAATTAGCCTGTTCAAGCGTGGCCTAATCAAGCGAGAGATACCGTTTCAGATCAAACGCATCACGCTCTAATCTTCGCTGTCGCCACTGCGGCTCCACGTTTTGCGGGCCTGATGCAGCATCCACCACACGGTAAGTATCGTTAGCGGCACAGATGCCGCCATGGCCAGCTCGGGTGCGATCATCTTCGGCAACATGCCGGCTGCCTTCGCGCCCTTGGCGAGATAGCCAATCAGCCCCGTGATGTAATAGCTGACCGCTGCGATAGACAGCCCTTCGACCGTCTGTTGCAGACGAAGTTGCATGCGGCTGCGCCGGTTCATAGACGCCAGAAGCAAGCGATTCTGATCTTCCAACTCAGACTGAATGCGCGCACGCAGAAGATCGGTAGCATACCCCAAACGCACAGCCAGCGCCCGCTGTCGATCATCAATTATATTGCATGTCGCAATTGCCGGGTTGAAACGCCGCCTCAGAAAACGCGAAAAGCTCACATAGCCGCCGTTTTCGCTCTCGCGCAGAACTTCAAGACGCGCCTGCAAGATTTGCGCGTAAGCACGCGTAGCCCCCAGACGAAACGCGGTTGAGGCAATCTGCTTTTCCAACTCTGCAGAAAGTGATGTGAGATGCCGCAACAATCGCTGATTTGCAGCAGCGCTGGTTGCGCTCTCCATCTCGCGGGTAAGTGCGTACACTTCGCTTTCCATGCGATGAACTGCAGGCTCGGCTCGGCGCGCAACCGGAAGCCCCAGAAGTGCAAGACAACGGTAGGTTTCCAGCTCCAGCATGCGTTGCATCAAACGCCCGGCCCGCGTTGGCGTCAAGTTCAGATCCTCGACCAGAAAACGCACCGCTCCAGTGTCATGAGGCTGAAAATCAGACGCTACCCGTGCGCAACCTTCTGCAGCAGCGATCACCGAGAGATTAGTCTTGTCGAAAAGCGTTTCAAGCGTTTCATCGCTTTCCAGACGCGGCACAAGCGCGGCTTCCACGCTTACGAGCATCTGCCCTGCGGGCTTGTGATCTTTGAACGGCGCGGGCAAATCGACGGCTGAGCGCTGGAAGGGCGCGTCAACTGTCGTCTCCGCGCTCCAGGTGTAGGAGGCGAATTCGCTGTGCAGCTCCCAGCGGAGTGTCCAGCCCATCGCCGTCACCAGATGAAAACGCGTGTTAGAGGTCGGAACAGTCGCGCCGAGCTGCGCGCAGAGCGCCGAAAAAGCCTGACGCTCCTTTTCCGCCTCGCCCGATTTCAGCACAAAAGCATAATGGAAAAACCGGTGCGGTGTGGCAAAGCTCTGAAACGGACGCAAATGCAGCTCTGCAAGAACCGCGGGACGATCATCATGTTCGATAAAACTTGGCATAGGTTATTGAAACTCTAATGTCAGTGAATGTTTGCTGAAAAAGTCGCTGCAACAATATCACGCTGCCTGTATCGTTTTAATGAAAGAGTATCTTAGCAATTGGTAAGCCCCCATATGGTATCGCTTCAAAGGCGTTTTTCATGTTTGGCGTTTGGCAGTGCTTAATTCGATATTTTCAGCATAATAAAGAGTTTATAGATCTATAGTTTCTCCAGATGAATATTTCCTGCATCCTAAATGCACATGGAATTGCGCCATATTAGGAAAATCAACGCAATGCATTGGGAATAGTTTTTGAGGAGCTTCTTGTTTGAAATACTCGATTGTTTTTTGGGTAACCTCGGGCTGATCGCCAAGCAGATGGAAACCTCCCAGCGCAGCGTATAGATTTTGCCCCGTAACTCGCTTGGCATGCTCACAAATATTGCAGATGCCAGCGTGTGAGCACCCGGTGATAACAGCCGCGCCCTTATCGGTTTTGATCGCTATGGCGCTATCATCTGGCATGGGATCGCCTTTGTGGCTACCTTTCTCGAACGGCATGTTACGCGGAATTTCGCCTAAATAGAAAATGCCTGGAGCAAACTCATATGGCGAAGTCGTTTCGATAATTTCAAAGTTCTCCCGGATGTTTGCCACCCTATCGGCAGGCATTGCTGCCAATATCCTCGGGTGTAGTATGATTTTCTTTTTCTCAGCAAATTTATAAAAACTCAAACCGCCAGTGTGATCGTCGTGATAGTGCGATAATACCACAAAATCTGCATCATCCAGGTTGATGTTTGCTTGCTCTGCGTTGCGTTTGAAAACATCGGAGTATCCTGTATCGAACAGGATGTTCACACCATCAGTTTCTACAAAAGCGGAGAAACCCCACTCGGCAAGCCAACATTTATTGCTTGAGACATTTTCGCAAAGCAAAGTCACTTTCATTTGCAAATCCTTATTGCAATCCACCGCCTGATTATCCGTACAACGCTCTCGTGTTATCTCGTTTCAGCACGATCCACAATGAGCAACGTCTCGCCTGCCACGCGCTCCAGCTTTTGGGCGATATGCTGACCTGGCCCCATAAAGTGATTGGCATCGGCTTTGCGAACAATGCTGGCTACCCGTTTCAGCACGCTGGCGCTTTTACGCAATTTTTGCAGTTGCGCGAAAGTGACGGCGCTGGAAACGGCCTCCTCAATAGCTTCTGCATTACTGCGCTTGTGAAGACGTTCCGCCATTGCCGCATCCTGTTCGCTTTCGCGGGCAAGCTTGGCTTCATGCGCATCGCGGACAGACACCATCAACACATCAGCGAATGCGTGTTCGCCGTCATTCTTGAGCCGCGCGATAATTTTCGCTTCGTCCTTGCGATTGCGGATTGCATCACGATACGTCACGAATAGAAACGCATTCTTACGTTGAGCAAGCGGAATATGCGACCAAACTGTGCGTTCGGTCTCTTTCCAGGCTTGCGTCGCCAGCGTACACCAGATGGTCATATCGGCTGGTCTGAACACTTGAGCCAAAGCCCGTGACGAACGCACTTCAGGGTAGTTGCGCGCCTCTATGATTTCCACCCGGCGCAAAAACTCATGCGGAACGCCTAATTCCAGCACTCTGCCGTCATGCGTCAATTTGCCATTTAACGCCTCGCCATCCGACGGCAGCAATATCTCCGGTTCTGAAATACGGGACAACGCTTTCGAAGTGAGCCGGTTGCGCGTGCCGTCAGCCGCGATGGAGCTCAGCACCGTTTCTTTGGCATGGCAGATGCGCAGAAATGTCCCCTGGCTGGCAAAGTCTCCAGCGGGAATGACCGTTTGCCGCAGCAAAAAATTCACGAGCGAGGATTTTCCGGTGTTCGCTTCTCCGAAGATATTGAGCCGCACCGGCCTTACGATAAGCTGTTCGAGACGCTCAAGCGTTCGTCCCGCCAGCGGCCAGTATACCCCTCCTCGGGTAGCGACCGCATAGGCGATATCCTGCCGGAGGGACCGGATGCTCTGAAGCATGCGGTCTCTTTGTACGTCCACGCCAGTTATGTCTCCATCATCTGCAAACATTGCTGCCGAAGATTTGCCGCGTTATCGGCGAGTTCTACGCATCCATGTAATTGATCACGGCTTGTCGCAAGAAGTTGCCCACAAAAAGAACCACCGCGCTTATCGCGTTTCATTAGTTTATGGATTTCCACCCAGCGCTGCAACTGCTGGGCAATAGGGTATATCGCGCTATAGCTGAGGAATTGCAGCCGCCGCAATGCTTCCTTGGCATGTTGATTGAGTGTTTCTTGCGCCAGCGAAAAAAGCTCATCGATAAGCTCGGCGTAGATGGAAACGATTGCATTCTGAAACTGACTGGCTTCAGCCGGATCGGTGGTGTCAACACGGGCGGCAATACGATGTTGCCAGAAGACGTCTGTATCGAGCGCGGTCAATTTGCTTAAGGGAACGATGGAAGGAGCCGGCAACTCTGCCCCCTGTACACCGAAGTGGAGCACATCATCCAAGTCAGGCAGAGCATCTTTCACGGATTGCCGCAAAATGGCTTCAGATTTCTGCTGACGCGATTGAAGCTGTTTTGCTAACTCTGTGAAGTATTTATAGAAATCTTCTGCCAGTTGCGAGCGGAATTGCGAACTTCTTTGCTGAAAACCATCTTTCATAGGCGCGTAAGAGCCAAGCTGAATAAGGGTATTTTCTTCGCTCTTGGCAAACTCGCTAATTGCATGATCCACATGCTTACGCAGCCGGTCTAATTCTTCCCTGGTCATGCGCGCAAGGTCGGTGCGGGTGATTTCCATGTCCGCTTCGATGCGAGACGAAACCAGCTCCAGTTTTTGCAAATTTTTCAAAGCGTTCGCGCGAAACCACGTTTCTTCATCCGGCGCCCCGGATGACGACGCATTTTCAAGCGACCGTGTGCCATAACGCAAAGCAATGACGGTATTATCAGCCACCGCGCCCAGCGTAGAGGAAACCGGCAACAGGCGCTCAGCCGTTACCGAATGGCCGATAAGCCGTTCAACCGCCGAGATAAGCGCCGGAATTCCGGAAATCTGATAGAGCATTTGCTCCACCTGCTCTGTGCTCCAGTCCGCTGCGGGCCGTCCAAACGGATTTTCGCCAAGCTTTGCCAATTTATCCGCATATGCAGCAAGCGACGGTGTGAGCGCGTCGGCCAGTTCCTCTTCATCGCCACTTAAGGCAGAGTTCGCCCAATACGCACTGGCGAGGATCACCGGAATATCGGCATGCGGAAATTCGCGCTTCAACGTTGCCTGAATATGTGCCGTGATCTTGTCGCTTTGCTCGGCAAGCCCATCGGCAAGGTCGATGCGGTTGACGACCATAATGATACGGTCTTTCTGAAGGCCCTTGAGCATCCGCAACAGCGCCAGATCGCTTTGGGAAAGCGGTTGCTGAGCGGTGAGCACCACAAGATAGACATCGGCCTCGCCCAGATAGCCGTGGGTGATTTCCTCGCGCACCAGAAACGGATCGTTAACGCCCGGCGTATCGATGATCACCGCCGGATAGCCGAGCGGCTGCCCTTCCAAAAACACATCAGCGGTCTTAGTGATGTCGGAGAAAAAGCGCGTGTCATCATCTGGCTCATCCTCACTCACATAATCACCCGCGCTGACATAGCGCTCCAGCGTGCCAGTGGTGACGGAAGAAAGCAGATGGTGCTTGCCCAGATTTTCCGTATAGTCGGAGCCCAGACGTTGCTCCGCGCGTCGTTGCAGCTCTTCCAATGGTTTGGCCAGCCGGTCGGGCTTATAGGTGAGCTGACGATCGGTTGACATAGCGTTTGCTCGTCCACCGCTCATGATGCGGTCCCACTCTTCTTCGCTGAAAAACTGGAAGAGAGCCGTATTCGCTTTCTCGGGCGGCGCACCGAAATGGAGCTTGGTAATCACTGCGGTAGAAGGATTTACATCGGTCGGCAGCATGCCAGGACGTTGCATCAGCGCGTTGATCAGCGTGCTTTTGCCAGCCTTCATCTGCCCGATAACCGCGACACGGCAGGAATGCGCTTTCAAATCGTCAAGCAGGCTGTTCAACGCTCCCGCTGCGCGGCCATGCAACTGACCTTCCAGCCGCTCGCCCAATTCCAGCACACGAGCTTTGACATCGCCAAGCCGCGAAGTGATGCTGTTTTCGCTCAGGCTTGCAAAGCGATGCTCCTGTGCCGACATGATATGCTTATCCTCGGTGTCTTCCAAGACGCTTCGCCGCCCCCCTCCTGTTGCCGTCATGCCCCGGAGGGAATGATATCCGATCAAGCTCATCAGACGCAAAAACACGGCGCGAAACGCAATACTTATCTTTGGTGCATGCGCCTTGTGGCATAATAGGGGCAGTTATACTGGATATTCGGCGATCTAAGATAGACCTATTCTAAAGTGCGTTCCAAAATGAGACGCGAATATCACCCGCCCACGGAGAATGTACGTCAATGATGGGAGGGGAAACCATCGGCGCTGGCTTCGCCCCACCCTACACTTGCGTTACGAAAAATTGGCAAGAGCGCTCACCCTACGCCTTTTCGCCTGCAAACGCGATTGTTGCACCTTGAGGGAACAGCTTTTCGCGTAAGCTAACCACACTGCCGATAACGATCATGGACGGGCCCTGCAAATCAGCGGCCTGGACCAGCTCCGCAATGGTCGCCATCGTGCCCGTGACCACGCGCTGATTGGGCCGCGTACCGTTGTCGATGACAGCCACAGGCGTTTCCGGGGAGGCTCCTCTTGAGGCAAGCTCGTCCATGAGCTGGCGCAACTGGCTCAGCCCCATGAAAACCGCCACGGTTTGGTTTGGGCGCATGAGCGCGTCCCAGTCCATCTCCAGACCGCCGCTTTTGGCATGGCCGGTAACGAACAGGCAGCCTTGCGCGTGATCGCGATGCGTCAGCGGAATGCCAGCATACGCCGCGCATCCATTCGCAGCCGTGACGCCGGGCACGACCGTCACCGGAATCCCCTCCGCGGCCAACGCCTCGATTTCCTCGCCGCCGCGCCCGAACATGAACGGATCGCCGCCCTTCAGCCGCAGCACACGCTTGCCTTCTTTCGCCAGCGCCACCAGACGCGCCGAGATTTCCTCCTGCGGCAGGATATGGTCGCCCGCCAGCTTGCCGACATAGATGCGCTCAGCGTCGCGGCGCACCAAATCAAGGATGCCATGCGGAATCAGCCGATCGTAGAGCACAACATCAGCGCGCTGCATCAAACGTTGGGCGGCGAAGGTGAGAAGATCGGGGTCGCCCGGCCCGGTGCCAACGAGATAGACCTCGCCACTAAAGCGATATTCGTCGCCACTGGCCGCCGCGCTCAGGGCTTTTTCAAGCTCAGCCTCGGCTTGCTCTTCATGTCCGGACATGAAGCGGTCAGCGACCGGTCCTTCCAAGATGCGCTCCCAGAAACGCCGACGCGCAGCACCTTCCTTCAGGAACGCGCCGAGCCGCTTGCGGTGTTTGCCCACGAAGGCCACCATACGCCCGTAGGCAGCAGGAAGCGTTCTCTCAAGCCGCGCCCGGATCATCCGCGCAAACACTGGCGAGGCGCCGCCCGTGGAAACCGCAATCACCAACGGATCGCGGTCAACGATGGACGGCATGATGAAATCGCTCAGATCTGGGGAGTCAGCGACATTAACGAGAACGCCCGCTGCATGCGCCATTTCCGCAATTGCGCGGTCGGCGGATTCGTCTTCGTTGGCAGCGAAAACGACTGTGCATGCCTTAATATCAGTAGGGGAAAGCTGGCGGGCGACGTGTTCGAAATTGGGACGGATCGCCAACGAACGGAATTCGTCGCTCAAGCTTGCAGCGAACACCTGCACATGCGCGCCTGCCTTCATCGCGGTTTCCGTTTTGCGTGCGGCGATAGTGCCGCCACCGGATACGGCCACGCGTTTACCCTTGGTGTGCAAAAAAATCGGTAGTTGATCCACGTTCCCACCCTATTGTTCGTCGTTATCAGGTGCTGTTGTAGACTGATCATTAGCTGCAAGTCCAGACACGCCCTCACCTGACGCACCTGAGGACTCTTCACCCCAGCGCTGCAAAACCTTTCCCCAGGAACACGCCGTTGCTGGGTCGATATCGAATTGCGTGATTCGGTGCCCTTCACGAATCACAATGCGCATGAGCCGCATGCCGCTAGAAAAGCGCACGTCATCAAGCCGTATTTCGCGATTGTAGGGCGCGGCAATTGTAGCCAGCCGTTCTTTGGTTTCGTCTGTCACGTGGCGTTTTCCTCAGTCTGCGCATGTTGCTCGGGAATGGGCTCGCTGCGCATTTTAAACGTATCGCGCTCGCGGTTCAAATCTATCCGAACCACTTAATTCTGTTGCTGACAGATCAAATAGTGGGGGGCTGGTTGAACAGCAAAACGGCTTTGCTGCGCCCAATACTAACGGGAATAGCAAAGCCGTTATTACGTTCAAGTCACACGCCCCGACGGATAAGTGGGAAGCGTTAATGCCGGGAGCGTGAAGAGTATATTCCATCAGGCACGGCAAGCGCCTTGTTTGGATTCATGATTTGCCCGTGAGTAGCGTATGCGCGCACGGCAAGTTCAGCAGCACGCGGCTTCTGAAACACCAAGCCGTCAAGCGCTTTGAAGTCTTTGACCGCTGAGTGAAAGCGGAAATACCTCTCTCCATCGTTGCGAACAATAATGCCAACAATTTCGTCGCCAAATTCGATTGAGTACCCTTCAGACATACTACCCCTTCTTCCAAGAACCGGATTTATTTGACTTCGTTATAATGTATGCAGAAGTAAGCTTGCGCCACGCTCAACGGCGTGTACACCCTAGTGCTTTTTTGGGTGGAACAATACGGCGATAACGCAACCCTTGGGTGTGAGGCGAGACAATAAAAGGCATGTGGCTTCTCCTGTTTTGAGGGGAGTCCCCAGGCACAACCCTTGCCACTTTAGCGCTTGTTCTTATTGCCTAAAGTGGCTCTGCAATTTTCCTCGGCTGATTTGTTCTTGTCCTCGGCAGAATTAGAATGCACCAGAAATTCGCGTTTGGCTACTGCAAAAAAATTGAAACAATTTGTAAGAATGTGGAAATCGAATTCTGCATGCAAAATTCGATGGTTAGATCGGCATTCGTATTGCTACGTACTTGCTAGGGGATATTACTGTATGTCTGTGTTTCCTGTTCCTGAGTGCTGTATTGCCGGCTTAGAAATGCTTGAAAAATCATGCCGCCTCGTTTTCTCCGCAAATCAGACTATAGTCCGTCAAAATGCTGAAAAACTTGCGGGGTTAGCAAATGAGAACACTGCTGATTGTTCTGGTAAGCGCTATAGCACTGACTTTTGCAGGGCTGGCCGCCTTGCCATGGCTGACGCCGCAAGACTTTGCGCGCGAGCGGTTGGCGGCAGCGCTTCAGCGCAGAGGCCATTTCCAATTGGAGGCAGCGCGGAACATCCGCATGCAGGTGTTTCCCAGACCGGGCTTTAAGGCCGAGGGGCTTGTTGTGCGCTATACGGGGAAATCTGAAAAGGCCCCCAGCGTGAGCGCAGAACGCGTATTCCTTACAGTTGATCCGTTGTCGTTGTTCTCGCGGAGCGCGCGCGTCAGCGCCGTTGAGGCTGACCGGGTTGGCGTTGCTCTGGGAAACAAAAGACGAAGCGCTTCCATAGAAGACCGCATCGCGCTGGACCGCATCGACCTGGCGATTGAACACTCCGGCTTCGGCCCTGGCGATCCAGCCAAGCTGACCGGCGTTCTCAAAAGCGCTTGGCTGGATGAAGACGTGCATGTGGCGGCGACGCTGGGCAAGGTGAATCCAGGCACGAATACTGCGCCGCTAAATTTCCGGGCGACCTCGCGAGATTTACGCTTTGTGATTGAGGGCAAGTTATTTCGAAGCATACACAGTAATTTTCAGGGAAAGATGCGGCTGGATATTGGACAGTCCAGCAGATATGAGCTGTTGCGCGCTCTGAGACTGGAGGGGGATGTGTTGGTCAATTCCCGTGAAATTGCCTTATATTCCAAAACGTTCAGCGCTCCCGGGGTGAAAGGCGCTATAAACATCGTTGGCGGTTGGCACGGTGGGGTAGTGGTGCTGTATGATTTATCACTCTATGGCGGGCACGCTAATGGATTTACAACGTTATCAACCAAAGGACCTGGCAATTCCTTAAAAATGAAACTGAAATTAAATGATGTCGATACGCTTAGCTTGTCGCAAAGCATTTCTAATTTTGACTGGGTATCAGGGAAAATGGACCTAAGCTTAGATGCGAAATCTACAGGCAACGACATCTCCCATATTCTCGATCATCTGAATGGAACAGGAAGTATTGAAGTCAAAAAGGGTACTATCGAAGGGCTAGATTTGCCGGGGGTTGTGGCAGACATAAGAGACGGCGAGTTGCGAGGATGGCGTCGTAAGCAAGGACGGCGTACCGCATTCGATCTTCTTAGCATCCCGTTTCGCATTGATGGCGGCGTGGCGAACATCACACATATGCAGCTAAGCGGCCAGAACATCGCTGCAACCGGTAAAGGCTCGACAAATCTTGTCACGCATAAGCTGGATTTGCGGCTGAAAGCCCGCGTGAATGCCCGCGACGACGGAAAGGCGCAAAATCCGCCTGACGTTACCGGCAACAATGCTGAAAACGCTTCTGCAGAACCTGCGTCGCTGACTGTCCCTTTACGCATCAAAGGAGACTGGGAACAGCCCAAAATTCAGCCTGATGTGTCCGAAGCGTTGAAGGATCGCAAATCGCTGAAGAAAAACATCAAGCTTTTCGGTAAATCCATTGAGAAGATCACAGGCGGGAAAGTGAAATCGCGCGATCTGGGCAGGTTGCTCGATAACTTCCTGGGCAAAAATAAAGACGAGGACAACAACAAGGAACAGGAAGACGAAGACAGCGCCGCACCAAAGTCGTCATACTGAAGCATCGCTGGTATCGCGCGCCAGCCATGCCCAGGGCGTCCACAAACGCACGCTGAGCGCGTATCCGGCCGCGCCCAGCCCCGCCAAAATTGCCACCGCTAGCGATAACAGCGCGTTGTATCCCGCAAGCGAAAGGCCAAAAATGTAAAACGGTGCCTCATCGCAAGGCACCACCGCCTTTTGTTCCGACAGGCTCTTTAACAAATCCTGCGAAGACGTTGCGAGACTTTGCAAGCCGGTACACGCATCTGGACCGGCCCACCAATGCCATTCCACCCCGGCGTGATAAGCGCCCAACCCCGCATTGGCGAGGAACGCCAACGCAACGCCGCCAAAAAGCACCCGGCTCACAAGCAAAAAACGCCCCATCAGAAAGAACGCCGCCAGTGCAGTTGGCGTCGATACGTAATAGGCGATGCGCTCCAGGTGACACAGATGACAGGCCGGTACGCCGAAAACATGCTCCATGATAAGCGCCGAGATCACCGACACCCCGCTAATAACCGCCACGATTAGCATATTTGCACGAAGGCTGATTGTTAGTGTCATGGACGTTTCCAGCTTGGGAAGCTGCCTCAAAGATATTTCAGCGCAATGAAACCGGCGATAAGCAGCACTGTGGCCGCGGTCACCACCCATTCCAGCCGTTTTTCAATGAACTCGCGGATAGGCGCGCCAAAAGTGCGCAAAAGCCAAGCTTCAATAAAGAAGCGAGCGCCCCTGGTGACCGCAGAGATCAAGATAAACATCGGCAGGTTATATTCCGCCATGCCGCTGGCAATGGTTACAATCTTATACGGGATTGGCGTCAAGCCCCCGATAAAGACAAAATATGTGCCCCACTCCGATTGATACGCTTGGCGGAGAGCCTCCACCTGTTCAGTGTAGCCATAGAGGTTTACTAGCCATACGCCCACCGTTTCGAAAAGCAGCGCGCCAATGGCATAACCTAACAACCCGCCTGCCACCGAGGCAGCAGTACAGATGGCGGCGATGTAATACGCCTTATCGCGCCGCGCCAGCACCATCGGAATGAGCAGCGCATCCGGCGGGATAAGAAAGAATGAGCTTTCCGCAAAAGAAATGCCCGCTAAAGCCCAATTGGCATGGCGGTGTTCCGCCAGCCCCATCACCCAATTGTAAAGCCGTCTAATCATGGCTTTCTGTTAGAGCCATGATGTGCGTTTGTCCACTGCTTTGGTGGACTTTGCGGCAATTGCGGTATGAGAGAGACTGCCGCCCCGGAAAAAAACGGGGCGGAGCAAAGGGAATAGGAAGCTTAATGCTCCATGATATTACGGCTGCGATAGACGCCGCCCTTCAGATCATCGAAAAGCTCGCCAATCTGCGGATGACGTAGAGGTTCGTCTGAATCGTCAGCAAGCAGATTCTGCTCGGAAACATAGGCGACATATTCTGTGTCATCGTTTTCAGCAAGCAGATGATAGTATGGCTGTTCTTTATGCGGTCTGATCTCCGCCGGGATGGACTCCCACCATTCATCGGAATTTGCGAATTCAGGGTCTACATCGAAAACAACCCCGCGAAACGAAAAATACCGGTGCCGGACGATCTGCCCTACCTGGAATTTCGCCTGGCTATTGATACGCTTGTCCATCTTAGAACCATTCTACTCCACTACTGCCTCCATATCGCCAGGAGTTTGAGCATCTGTCAATACAACCGAGGACACAGTATTAAAACAAATTTTTAAGCATAACGCCGAATTAGCCAATGTTAGCCCATGCATACGCCAATTTGTTTCAATACGACAACGCCAATCAATATCATGTTACATATTGTAACATTGTGCCATGTCTGGATCTTTCTCAACCACAAGTTGCGCTAAGTTTACGATAACTTTGGCTTGCTTCCATGTCGCGTCGTCCTGCATCTTGCCGTCGATCATCACAGCGCCGCTGCCATCGGGCATGGCGTCGAGGATTTTCTTCGCAAAAGCCACTTCGTCCGGCTCGGGGCTGAAGACGCGTTTGGCGATGTCGATCTGTGAGGGGTGCAACGTCCACGCGCCTGCGCAGCCCTGAAGGAAGGCGTTGCGGAACTGTGCTTCGCAGGCATCGGTGTCTGAAAAATCGCCGAACGGACCGTAAAACGCCTTCAGTCCGTGCGCCAAGCAAGCGTCCACCATGCGCGCGATGGTATAGTGCCACAAATCCTGCTGATGAAACGTGCGCGCCGAACTCACGGCTGCCCCGGAGGCGGCGTCTGTATTCGCACCCGCGCTTGCATCGGCCAGCACGCCGTAGCCCGGATGTCCGCCGCCGACGCGTGTGGTTTTCATGCCGCGCGAGGCCGCCAGATCGGCGGGGCCAAGGCTCATGCCATGCATACGCGGACTGGCGGCGGCGATTTCCTCAATGTTATTAACGCCTTCAGCGGTCTCCAATATGGCGTGGATCATGATGGGGCGCGAAATGCTGTGCTTGGCTTCAAGTTGCGCCAATAGCTGGTCGAGATAGAAGATATCCCATGGACCTTCCACTTTCGGCAGCATAATCACGTCCAGCTTGTCGCCGACGGCGGGGACGATTTGCAGCACATCATCCAACGCCCACGGGCTGTTGAGGCAGTTGATGCGCGTCCACAGGCCGGTTGCGCCGAAGTCGGTAGCGCGGGCCATTTCGATGAACCCGGCGCGGGCGGCTTCCTTGGCGTCGGCGGGGATGGCGTCTTCCAGATTGCCGAGCACCACATCAACTTGGCCGGCGATGTCGCCAGCCTTGTTGCGGATTTTCTCGACATGCGGCGGGATGAAATGGATCATCCGCTCCAGGCGCGTAGGAGCTTCGCGGTGCGGGCTTGGCGCGCCGATGGCCAGGGGCGTGAAGAATTTGGCGTGCGTGCGTGTCCATCCCATGGCAGCGGCTCCTTATGCAATCGTGGGTAGCAGCCACGATGCCAGCAGTCGCGTTATGTCGCAAGTCCGGCGAAAGGCGGATAATGCCTAAACGTCCAGGTTCGCCACGCTGAGCGCGTTTTCCTGGATGAATTCGCGGCGCGGCTCCACCACATCGCCCATCAGCTTGGAAAAAATCTCGTCGGCCTCGTCCAACTCGCCGGTTTGAACTTGCAACAGCGTACGCACATCCAGGTTCAGCGTCGTTTCCCAGAGCTGCTCCGGGTTCATCTCGCCCAGACCTTTGTAGCGCTGCATGCTGATGCCCTTGCGTCCGGCGGCGAACACGGCCTCCAGCAGGCTCACCGGACCGTAAACCGGCGTTTCGGCGCCTTTGCGCTTGAGCATGCCGGGCGTGCCGTACATCTCGGTGAGGTGCTCCCCGAGCTGCATGAGCTTGCGCGCGTCCGCTGAGGCGATCAGCGCGCGGTCGATGGTGTGGGCCTCCTTCACGCCGCGCACCACGCGGCAGAACAGAAGGTCGGATTCGTCGGTGATTTCGCCAGTCCAGCCGCGCTCGGTTTCGTCTGACAGCGCATCGAGCTGAGCAGCGACCTTAGCGACGAGTTCAGCGGCTTTGGTGTCGTCAGCAAGCGCCTTAGCGTCAAGCGCGCCCGCGATGGCCGCCTGTTCCACCACGAAGCGGGCGTAGCGCGTGTGCAGACCGTCAAGGATGGTAGAGACGATGCGCGCCTTTTCCACGATCTGGCGGAGGTCTTCGCCGCTCACGGTTTCGCCGTCGCCAAGCGTGAAGACGGCTTCGTCAATGCCGCCCGCGACAAGATAATCTTCAAACGCGCGTTCGTCTTTCAGGTATTGCTCGGAATTACTGCGTTTCACCTTATAAAGCGGCGGCTGCGCAATGTAGAGATAGCCGCCTTCAATGAGCAGCGGCATCTGTCGGTAGAAGAACGTCAGCAGCAGCGTACGGATATGCGCGCCGTCCACGTCGGCGTCCGTCATGATGATGATCTTGTGGTAGCGCAGCTTGGAGATGTCGAAATCGTCGCGCCCGATGCCGGTGCCAAGCGCGGTGATCAGCGTGCCGATCTGTTCAGAGCCAAGCATCTTGTCGAAGCGTGCACGCTCCACGTTGAGGATTTTGCCGCGCAACGGTAGCACCGCCTGGAAGGCGCGGTCACGCCCCTGCTTGGCTGATCCGCCAGCGCTATCGCCCTCGACCAGGAACAGTTCAGATTTTGCAGGGTCGCGCTCCTGACAATCGGCCAGCTTGCCAGGCAGGTTGGCGATATCGAGCGCGCCTTTACGGCGGGTGAGTTCGCGAGCCTTACGCGCGGCCTCGCGGGCAGCAGCGGCCTCGGCGATCTTCTGCACGATGGACTTGGCCTCGGTGGGGTGCTCTTCGAACCAGGTGCTGAGCGCATCGGTCATCGCGCTTTCCACCACGGGACGCACCTCGGATGAGACAAGCTTGTCTTTCGTCTGGCTGGAGAATTTCGGATCAGGCACTTTCACCGAGAGAACGCAAGTGAGCCCTTCGCGGGCGTCGTCGCCGCTGAGCTGCACTTTTTCCTTCTTGGCGATGCCGGATTCCGCCGCGTAGGTATTGACCGTGCGCGTGAGCGAGGCGCGGAAGCCCGCCATATGCGTGCCGCCATCGCGCTGCGGAATGTTGTTGGTGAAGCACAGCACGTTTTCGTGGTAGCTGTCGTTCCACCACAGCGCTGCTTCCACCACGATGCCGTCGCGCTCGGTGCGCATGGTGATCGGCTGAGGGAGAAGCGGCTTTTTCGCGCGGTCGAGATAGCGCACAAAGGCTTCCAGTCCGCCTTCGTAGAGCATTTCTTCGCATTTTGGCGGCGCGGTGCGCAAATCCTCTATCACGATGTGCACGCCGGAATTGAGGAACGCCAGCTCGCGCAAGCGGTGTTCCAACGTGGTGAAGTCAAACTCGGTCTTCGTGAAGGTCACCGGCGAGGGCGTGAATGTAACTCGTGTGCCTTTGCGGCCCACAGCCTCGCCGACCACGGCCAACGGTTTGAGAGGCACGCCATCTTCGAAGGCCAGAAAATGTTCTTTATCGTCGCGCCAGATGACAAGCTCTAGCCGCGAAGACAGCGCGTTCACCACCGAAACGCCCACACCGTGCAAACCGCCGGAAACCTTGTAGCTGCCGCCGTCTTCGTTGTTGAATTTGCCGCCTGCGTGAAGCTGGGTCATGATGACTTCAGCGGCGGAAATACCCTCTTCAGTGTGGATGCCGGTGGGGATGCCGCGGCCATTGTCTTCCACCGTCACCGAACCGTCGGCGTTGAGCTGCACCAGAACGCGGTCGCAATGCCCGGCCAGCGCCTCGTCAATGGCGTTATCCACGGCCTCATACACCATGTGGTGCAGGCCGGAGCCGTCGTCCGTGTCGCCGATATACATGCCAGGACGCTTGCGCACGGCATCAAGACCTTTGAGAACCTTGATGGAGTCCGCGCCGTATTTCTGTTCAGGCTCTATATTTTTAGCCGCGTTCGTATCCATTTTGTATGATCCTTACCCCGTCCGCACCTGCCGCAAAGGAGTGGCGAGGCTGCCGCCGTCCGCCGTTACGGTACCGTTAGCGACGGTAAAAAATTGCGCCTTGTCTTGGAGCGGAGCGAAGACGCGCACATCTGTGCCGGTGAGCCAAGCTTGTGTCCCAAGCCGTTCGATTTCGTCGAACAGGGCTTCACGCCGCAACTCATCCAGATGCGCTGCAATTTCGTCCAAAAGAAGAAGCGGCGCAAGGCCCGCGTGGGCTTCTTTAACCGCTTTCGCATGCGCCAAAATAAGCCCGATTAATAGCGCTTTTTGTTCGCCTGTGGAAGATAAATGCGCAGGCATGTCTTTTGGTCCGTGGCGCACCAGAAGATCTGACCGGTGAGGGCCATCTAACGTACGGCCCGCAGCGCGGTCCCGTTCACGAAATTGGCCGAGTTGGCGGGCGTAGGCGTCTTCTACGTCCACAGCCGGAGTATCGCGCAAATCGGCTTCCAGCACGCCTTCCAGGGCCAGTACGGCGTGGGGGAAGGCGTTGTCTACGCGGGTGCTGGCGGCGATGTGCGCTGCGAGACGGTCCATCGCCTCAATGCGGCCTGCTGCAATGGCTGTGGCGATTTCCGCCATCTGCGCTTCGATGGCCTCGAAATAGCGCGCCGAGCGTTCGCCCATCTCGAACAAGCGGTTGCGCTGGCGCATGGCGCGCTCAAAATGCGTCAGGCGTGTGCGGTGAGAGCTATCGAATGCGGCTGCCATTCGGTCGAGGAAGCGGCGGCGATCCGAGGCTGGGCCGGTGAACAAACCGTCCATCGCGGGAATGAGCCAGAGGATTTGCACATACTCGCCGAGCGCGCCGGAGCCGCTCATCGTCTCGCCGTCGATTTTGACGATCCGGCTAGCGCTGCCTGCGCCGCCTTGACCGCCCATGTTGCCTGGTGCGGGCTGCTGTCCGGTGCCGATGGCGGTTTCCTCGCCGTCCACCGAAAGCCGCGCTGAGACCGCCCAGGCGCCATCGCCGCCAAGAGGCGCCATATCGGCGAACGTCGCACCACGCAAGCCGCGCCCTGGCGAGAGCATCGAAACCGCTTCGAGAATGTTGGTTTTGCCTGCGCCGTTATCGCCGGTCAGCACCACGGAGGCAGGGCCGGGCGCAAGCGTTGCCTCGGCATAGTTGCGGAAACGCGAAAGCGCGAGCCGCGCCAGGAAGAGGCGCTTCTCGACATTGCCGCCAAGGCCGGACGATGCCGGGTCTATTCCGTGTGTTTCCATCAAAGAGAACAACCGTTAAGCAAGCTCCGTTCCCTGCCGAACGGTGAGAGGGACGAGACAGAAATTATAGCATATCGCCACATCTCATGCAGCAAAATGCCCTACACGTTGGATTAAACGCGCATCGGCATCAGTACATAGAGCGCGGAAGCGTCCTTTTCGTCTTCGATCACGGTCGGTGCGCTGGGGTCCGATAGTTTGAACACCGCACGCTCGCTTTCCAATTGTTCGGCGATATCGAGCAGATAGCGAGCATTAAAGCCGATTTCAAGGGCTTCGCCTTCATACTCAGCCGCAATTTCTTCTGTTGCCGACCCAGATTCGGGATTGTGGACCGAGAGCGTGAGCATGCCATTCGCCAGCTCCATTTTAACCGCGCGCCCCTTTTCGCTGGAGAGCGTAGATACGCGATCAACCGCGCTGATGAAAACCGTAGTTTCAGCGGACATAGACTTGTCGTTGTTCTGCGGGATTACGCGCTGATAGTCCGGGAACGTGCCGTCGATAAGTTTCGAAGTCAGCACCACATCACCAATGGTGAAGCGGATTTTGCTGGGGGACAGATCGATGGTGACCTTGCCGTCCGGATCGGTGAGCAGCTTGCCGAGTTCGTGCACGGTTTTACGCGGCAAAATGATGCTGGGCATCTCTTGCGCGCCTTCGGGAAGCTCAACATCCATACGCGCAAGGCGGTGGCCATCGGTAGCGACGCCGCGCAGACGCCAACCCTCGGACGTTTCGGCGGCGTGCAGATAGATGCCGTTGAGATAGTAACGGGTTTCATCGGTAGAGACCGCAAAGCGCGTTTTGCCCATCAGCCGGGAGAGGTCTTGCGGATGCATTTCGAAGTGGTGCGGCATTGCGCCTGCGCCCAGATCGGGGAAATCGTCCGCTGGCAGGCAAGCGAGGTGAAACCGCGAAGCGCCGGATTTCAGCGTGATGCGACCGTCATCCGGCTTTAGCGTGAACTCAATCTGTGAACCGTCCGGCAGTTTGCGAACGATATCGTGCAGCGTGTGCGCCGGAACCGTGGTGCCGCCAGCCTCGGAAACTTCAGCAGGGATAGTTTCGGTCACCTCTATGTCGAGGTCAGTGGCCTTGAGACGCAGCGCACCACCTTCAGCACTCAGCGAGACGTTAGCCAGAATCGGTATGGTGTTCCGCCGTTCGACCACACTGGTTACATGCTGCAAGGCTTTGAGTAGCAAATTTTTCTCAATTAACAGGCGCATGATTTGTCCCCTGGACGTGTAACTGCTAGCGGAATAAAGCCGCCACGTATTTCATGATGTGTCAAACACACTTATACAGAAGCTGCAAGATTCCTGTCTATTACTGAAGCATAGGTACGCGCTTTTCGCCGGAGGGATCAACCGGAGAACGGCGGCTTTTTAAATATTTTCTCAGTTTTCCTCTTATCCTTTTGGGATTTTCGGGAATTCCAGCCCCATTTCACGGAAACGTTCCGGATCATCGCTCCAGTTTTCACGCACTTTGACGAACAAGAAGAGATGCACTTTCACGCCCAGCGCTTCGCCCAGTTCCTGCCGCGAGGCCATGGAAATCGCCTTGATGGTCGCCCCGCCTGCGCCGAGCACAATTTTCTTCTGACTGGAGCGCTCCACGAAGATGGTCTGCTCCACGCGCACGCTGCCGTCCTTCATGTTTTTCCAGTCGATTGTCTCAACCGTGGATGCGTAGGGCAGTTCGTCATGCAAACGCAGGAACAGCTTTTCGCGCGTGACTTCAGCAGCCCAGGAGCGCTGCGGAGCGTCTGTTATCTGATCTTCCGGGTAGTGCCAGGGCCCTAGGGGCGAGATTTCGGCGAGATAGGCTTTCAGATCGTCCACGCCACTGCCTTCGCTGGCCGAGATCATGAACACGCGGTCAAAGTTGCGGAATGTGCCAGCCTCGGCGGCGAGCGCCAGCAACGCAGGCTTTTTCACGCGGTCGATCTTGTTGAGCGCCAGCACGCACGGCAAGCGCAAATCTTTTGCGGCGGACAGAAACGCCGTCACCTCGTCATCTAGCCCCTTAGCCGCATCGACCAGCACCACAACGATATCGGCTGAGCGCGCGCCCCCCCATGCAGCGTCTACCATGGCGCGGTCAAGATGGCGTTTCGGGCGGAAAATGCCGGGCGTATCCACCAGCACAAGCTGGCTGGCGTCATGAAGCGCGATGCCTCGGATTTGCGCACGGGTGGTCTGCACTTTGTGCGAAACGATGGAAACCTTCGTGCCGACAAGAGCGTTCGTCAGCGTCGATTTACCCGCGTTGGGCGCACCGATAATGCTGATAAAACCGCATCGTGTAGCAGCATGCTCCGCAGTCATATCATCTGACATTACACCATCGGCCTTTTGCTCACTCATTCGCTGTCTTCCAAACGCCCTCGCGTGTCAGCAACGCCGCTGCCGCCGCTTGTTCCGCCGCGCGCCGTGACGGCCCCTTGCCGCGCGCTGGAGCGTAGCCTGTCACTTGCACTTCGTATTCAAATTCGGGCGCGTGGTCAGGCCCTGAGTTGGATACCAATACGTATCGGGGAAGCTTGGTTCTGCCCTGCCCCTGCACCCATTCCTGAAGCGCGGTTTTTCCATCGACAGGCACGGTCGCCACCTCGGACAAACGTGCGCCCCAATGTTTTATGATGAACTGTTTTACCGGCTCCCAGCCGCCGTCAAGATAGATCGCGCCAAGAAGCGCCTCGCAAGCATCCGCCAGGATTGTGCGTTTACGACGCCCCCCGGCCATCGCCTCACTCTCTCCGAGATTGATGAACGGCCCAATGTCCAGCTCTTCAGCGACAGCGGCGCAAGTTTCCTTGCGGACCAGACCGTTGAAACGGCGCGCCAGATCGCCTTCCGGGGAGGCGGGAAAAGCCTGAAGTAAATATTCTGCAATAGCCAAGCCCAACACCCGGTCGCCCAGGAATTCCAGCCGTTCGTAATCGGCCATGCCCGGCTGGCCGTAAATGGCGCTCGCATGCGTCAAGGCTTCATGGAGCAGCTTGTTATTTCCAAACTGGTATCCAATCTGTTTTTGCAAATGTTTGATATCAGGTCGTCGCGCCACGGTCGTCTAACGGATTGTAATGAAAAAACGATCCCACCGGAACAAAAACGGCAGGAAGCTGGATTTATCGGAATGACTGTCAAGGGACATGAAAATAAACTTGGCACGTCCGACCAGATTTTCATGCGGTATGAAGCCTAGTTCACTAAAGCGGCTATCAGTTGAATTGTCGCGATTATCACCCATCATGAAGTAGAACCCTGGCGGCACAACGTATTCGCGCGTATTGTCGCCTTCGCTATCCGGTGAACAATCGAGAATTTCGTGTTTGACCCCATTGGGAAGCGTTTCAATGTAACGCGCGACTTCGGTGCGCCCCCTACCTCTGCCGTTACATGTGCCTGGCGCACCATGGTAGTCTTTAATTCGCTCCAGTTTAACTGCTTTGCCATTGATGTGCAGAACGCCATTTACGACCTGAATTTTATCGCCTGGCAGGCCGATCAGCCGTTTGATGTAGTCTGTCGAATTATCGCCTGGATGCTTGAACACGATAACGTCGCCGCGTTTCGGTTCACTGCCCCAAATGCGTCCGTTGAAAAGCGGCGGGCTCCACGGGATGGAATGCTTGCTCCAGCCATAGCTGGACTTCGAGACAATAAGGTAATCGCCAATCCGCAGCGTGGGGATCATTGAGCCAGAAGGAATGTTGAACGCCTGAAACACAACGATACGAACGAATAAAAACAATACCGCGACGCCAGCCATCAGCAGTAAAGTCTCTTTCGCACCGCCGCTTTCAGCTTTCACCTTTACTTCGACCTCGCTGCTCATTGGTTGCTCTTACCTCAATTATTTCTGACGACCCGATGCCCGTCGTTTATTACCCATGTTGCCAGATAAGCGGGCAACGACCAGAGTGCAAACTTAAAAGCGAAAAACTAGGCGTTATCCCGATAGACGGATCAATGTTGGCAAAACATCACGCCTTATAGCTGCTCTGGTCAAGATATGTCTAACGAATGATATTGAATATACGGTCCCATCGGATCGAAAATGGCAGAATGCTGGATGTTTCAGACGGATCAGTATCGATAGACATATACATGATCCTGGCGCGTCCGATTAAATTTTCGCGTGGCACTATCCCAAGTCCTGGAAAGCGGCTATCCGTTGAATTGTCGCGATTATCACCCATCATGAAATAGAACCCAGGCGGCACAACGTATTCTCGCGTATTGTCGCCTTCGCTGTCTGGTGAACAATCGAGAATTTCGTGTTTGACGCCATTTGGAAGCGTTTCAATATATCGTGCAACTTTGGTGCGGGCATCACCTCTACCGTTACATGTTCCTGGTGCACCATCAAAGTCTTCAATTCTCTCCAGTTTAACTGCTTTGCCATTGATATACAGAACGCCATTCGTGACCTGAATTTTATCGCCCGGCAAACCAATTAGCCGTTTGATGAAATCCGTATCCTTATGTCTGGGATGCCTGAACACGATAACGTCGCCGCGCTTCGGTTCGCTGCCGAAAATGCGTCCGTTGAAAAGAGACGGGCTAAACGGGATAGAATACTAGCTCCAGCCATAGCTGAACTTCGAGACAAAAAGGTAGTCGCCAATCCGCAACGTGGGGATCATTGAGCCAGAAGGGATATTGAATGGCTGAAATAAAATGACCCGAAAAAATAAAAACAAAGCTGTGACGGTAACCACGAGCCGTAAGATCTCTCCCACGCCGCCTTTTCCTTCTTTCGCTTTTGTATCGGCCTCGCTGCTCATTGGTTGCCCTTACCTCAAATTTCCCGGCTTCTTGATACCAATTACGTAACTTATGCTGCCAAATAAGCGCGCAACGGCCAGAGTGCAAACTAAAAAACTAAAAATCAGGCGTTATTCAGGTATGGCGGAAATAATCACAATAGCTTGAGCTAAAGGATGATCATCCGTAATCGTTAGATGTATTTGCGCTACATAACCTGGCGGCGTCAATGCGGACAGGCGTTTAGCCGCACCGCCCGTGAGTTGCATCGTGGGTTTGCCCGACGGCTCGTTGACCACCCCCATATCGCGCCAGAACACGCCCTGGCTAATGCCCGTGCCGAGCGCCTTTGCGCAAGCTTCCTTGGCGGCGAAACGCTTGGCGTAAGAAGCGGCGCGCAAAACCCGGCGGTCAGATTTTTGCCGCTCAACCGACGTGAAAAGGCGATCCAGAAAGCGCTCGCCATAGCGTTCAATGGACCGCTCAATGCGCGTTATATCGATGGTGTCGTTGCCTAAGCCAAGTATCATTATTACTATACGCGCTTTAATTATTCAGCGCCCCGCTGCGTGCGCGCTCCATTAACGATTTCATTGTCTCTACTGCGGAATGTAAGCCTGAAAAGATCGCTTCACCGACGAGGAAATGGCCGATATTCAACTCCACGACCTCCGGAATGGCAGCGACAGCGGCAACGGAATCGAACGTCAAGCCATGCCCCGCATGCACTTCCAGCCCGAGCGAAGCGGCTAACCGCGCCCCTTCAACAAGGCGTTGCAGCTCGGTTTCAACGGTTTCCGCATTCCCCTCCAACACCGCTTCGCAATATGCGCCGGTGTGCAGTTCCACCACATTGCTTTTCACTGCGTGCGAGGCTTCGATCTGCGCGGTATCGGGATCGATAAACAGCGACACACGAATACCGCTATTGCGCAGCTTGGCGACGTAATCCATCAACCAATTGTGTTGACTGGCCACATCCAACCCGCCCTCGGTGGTAAGTTCTGCGCGACGTTCCGGCACCAGACAACACGCATGCGGCTGGTGCTTCAGCGCAAGGAACTGCATCTCTTCCGTCGCCGCCATCTCAAGATTGAGCGGCTTGGTGAGTTCATCCATCAGCCGAGCTATATCGTCGTCTTGAATGTGCCGCCGGTCTTCGCGCAAATGCGCGGTGATGCCATCAGCGCCAGCTTCCACAGCCATAAGCGCCGCGCGCACCGGATCAGGATGATGGCCGCCACGAGAATTTCTGATTGTAGCAACGTGATCAATATTCACGCCAAGACGTAATGCTTTCATAAGGCCCACTTTATGCCGGAAATCATGCAATTCGCCAAATCAAATTGCGCGTGACAAACTGACAAACCTGCGCACTCCGACATAAGACAGTAGTGCGGCAAGCCCGCCTACCGGCAGCGCACCGGCGGCCATCGGTTTGAGAAGTTGCCAAAGATGCTGGAGCGTTCGCGCAATTCCACTTAGTGAAGCGCTTTCCAACGCCATCGTGAAATCGCCCGCGCGGTGATGCAACTCGGCAAGCTGAAACGGTGGGGCGCTATCGATAAGCATAGAGCCCAGACTGTAAGTTGCGATCCAAATTGGTGGATACGTGAGCGGATTGCCGAGAAACGAACCCATGATCGCCGCCAGCACGCTCCCCCGTAACATCCACGCTAGAACAATGCTTATAATGAGCTGTAAACCAACAAACGGCGTGAAAACCACAAACACACCTAGCGCAAACCCCAGAGCAACGCTGTGAGGCGACGACGGCACACGCTGAAGCCGCAAAGCAATGTAACGTATAGAACGTGCCCAGCTTCGCCGTGGCCAAAGCGCAATGCGAATCCGGCTGACAAAACTTGGTGATGTGCGCGGTCTAAAGAGCATTCTTATACTCAAATTTATACTCGTGGCGGTCGAGTAGCCTTAGCATGATATTACTGCATATCAGTTATGAACTGGCGCTTTATGCCAGATCATCGCATTGTATACCCGAGGGGGGCTGGCGGCCAGCTAGCTGAGATCGCGTTAAAGCCACGCGACCACCCTTTGAACCTGATCCAGATTATACTGGCGAAGGAACGGATAATAATTCATGAACGAAGACAACATTTACGGGCCAGCACAGGCAAAGCATACGCCCCAAGAAGCTTCGCCAAAAGAAGAGGTTGAGGCGCACGCGCATTTAGAGAAGTATCTTGCCCCAGGTGAACGACTTATATGGGCTGACAAGGCGGTATCATCCCGACTTGTTTTTCATTATTTGGGACGCATCGCCTCCGCTGTGGCTTATATTCCAGTTTTCCTTTTGTTGGCAGGGTTGGTTTATTTGGAACTACCTTTTCTTAAGTGGTTGATACCGAGTGTAATACTTGTAGGATTGCTTATTTTTCTTTACTTTATTGCAACATCTGTTTGGGGAATAGTACACTATCGCTCCCATTACTATGGGATGTCAAAACGCCGGATTTTCATAGCAATTGGGCCATATGCTCCCAGAATTTTTACGAAACAAGACTTTGATTATACTCGCATTTACGGGCCGGAAGATATGAATAAACGCGGTAAAATATATTTTTATACTATAAAGCACGAAGAAGGCGGCCCTGATCACTACATCAAATTTAGATTTTATGGTATCAAAAACGCGCATTGGGTGGAGGAATTGGTTCAAAAACAACTGACTGATCCCATGTCATCCAACAAAGACGACTAAGCAAGAAAAGAGGAAACCGCACTATGAACGGCCCTGTCAGTTTGAATCAACGGGATGAAACGAAACGAATGCAAGTAACGACGGGGTGCGTAGCCAACTCTCGCAAGGTTTATTCATCGCCCGAAGGCAATGAGGATTTACGCATTCCATTTCGTGAAATCGGCCTCAGTAATGGCGATGCAGTGCAAGTTTACGATCCATCCGGCATATATACAGAGGATGGTGCGAGCGTTGACGTGGCGCGCGGGCTAGAGCGGCGCCGGACCGCCTGGGTAGAAGCGCGTGGCGGCGTGGAGACCTATCAAGGCCGCACGATCAAATACGAAGACAACAGCGCCAGCGGCGATCATCTGGCGCGCCCCTTCCCGGTGGAGCATCAACCGATGCGCGGGATTGCCGGCCAACCGTTGACGCAGCTTGAATTGGCCCGCGCTGGCGTCATCACCAAGGAAATGGTCTATATCGCCCACCGTGAAAATCTGGGGCGCAAGGCAGCGGCTGAAGAAGCGGCGGCGCGCCTAACCGATGGCGAGAGCTTCGGCGCGGAAATCCCGGAATTCATCACGCCGGAATTCGTGCGTTCGGAAGTGGCGCGGGGCCGCGCGATCATCCCCGCCAACATCAACCACGCCGAACTTGAGCCGATGATCATCGGGCGCAACTTCCTGACGAAGATCAACGCCAATATCGGCAATTCGGCTGTCGCCTCTTCGGTGGAGGAAGAGGTCGAGAAAATGGTCTGGGCGATCCGTTGGGGCGCGGATACCGTGATGGACCTGAGCACCGGGCGCAATATTCACAACACACGCGAATGGATCATCCGCAATTCTCCCGTGCCGATTGGAACAGTGCCGCTCTATCAGGCGCTGGAGAAGGTCGGCGGCGATCCGCTCAAACTCGACTGGGAGGTGTTCAAGGACACGCTCATCGAGCAGTGCGAACAGGGTGTAGACTATTTCACCATCCATGCGGGCGTGCGTCTGCGCTACGTACCGCTAACCGCCAAACGCGTGACCGGGATCGTCTCGCGCGGCGGTTCCATCATGGCGAAATGGTGCTTGGCGGGACATCGCGAAAGCTTCCTTTACGAGCGATTTGACGAAATCTGCGACATCATGCGGGCCTATGACGTGGGCTTCTCGCTGGGCGACGGTCTGCGCCCTGGCTCTATCGCCGACGCCAACGACGCTGCGCAATTCGCTGAGCTGGAAACGCTGGGCGAATTGACCCGTGTGGCATGGGATAAAGGCTGTCAGGTGATGATCGAAGGGCCGGGCCACGTGCCGCTCCACAAGGTCAAGGCGAATGTTGAAAAGCAGTTAGCGCTGTGCGGCGAAGCTCCGTTCTATACGCTCGGGCCGCTAGTGACCGACATCGCGCCCGGCTACGACCACATCACGTCAGCGATTGGCGGAGCGATGATCGGCTGGTTCGGTACGGCGATGCTGTGTTACGTGACGCCGAAGGAGCATCTCGGCCTGCCCGACCGCAACGACGTGAAAACCGGTGTGATCACGTACAAGGTGGCCGCGCATGCGGCGGACCTGGCCAAGGGGCACCCGGCGGCGCAGATGCGCGACGATGCTATCAGCCTAGCGCGGTTCGAGTTCCGCTGGGAGGATCAGTTCAACCTGTCGCTCGATCCGGACACGGCGCACGCCATGCACGACGAAACGCTGCCCAAACAGGCGCACAAAACCGCGCATTTCTGTTCGATGTGTGGACCGAAATTCTGCTCCATGGAGATCACCCAGCAGGTGCGCGATTACGCGGCGAAATTGAACCGCCCGGTGGAGGAAGTGATTGAGGAAAACGCCACCGATGGTATGGCCGAGATGAGCGAGAAGTTTAAGGAAATGGGTGGGGAGGTTTATGTGGAAACGCCGGATGGGGATGCTCAGTAACAGATGTTGAAGCCCAAGCCCTGAATGCGTATACTCCAACACATGAACGCAACATTTGAGCGCATTACAGTCAATCCTGAAATCTGCGGTGGGCGCCCATGCATTCGTGGCATGCGTATTCGTGTGTCCGATATTCTGGATATGCTTGCGAAAGGCGCATCACGAGCGGATATCCTTAGCAGTTATCCATATCTTGAGGATGAGGATATTACTGCGGCACTGGCCTTCGCGGCGCATAGCAACGATCATCGCATTATTCGGGCTGCGGAATAATCCAACGGATGCAGAATTTTGAAACTTCACCTCACTGATGGTCGTGTTTTTACTTATCCGATGTACTACGGATAGCGAAATCCACTTTAATGTAGTGTTATTGTAGTGAATTTTTGTAGAATTGTCATAAAATTATCTTGCGGCGGTTTCGCTTATCATTTAAACCGCCGCTATGAGAATACTTGTTGACGCTCAGCTACCTCCGGCACTTGCGCGTTGGCTCACTGAAATGGGCCACGAAGCATTTCATGTCGGTGATATGGGATTATTGGCCGCATCTGACCGAGAGATTTGGAGCGAAGCAGCAAAAAGAGATGCTGTGCTTGTCACCAAAGATCGCGACTTTATCGTCCTGAAAAATTTGGAACCTGATGGGCCAGCGATAGTCTGGCTGCGCATAGGCAATACTACCAAGCAAGCCCTTCTTGAGCATATGCAGGGGGTTTTACCCGCAATTCTTGCCGCTCTTGCATCAGGTGAGCAGATCATTGAAATACAATAACAAATTTCTCAGGCTGTTCCTATTCAACGTCCGCTCCGTAACCTCTGCGGCGTAACGACAAACCGCCGCTGGAACAGCGTCGTCATGTGAGCGCGAGAGGCGAAGCCGCAAGCAACGGCAATTTCCGCAAGACCGCCACCGAAGGCATGGCCGAGATGAGCGAGAAATTCCGCGAGATGGGCGGACAGGTTTATGTGGAAACGCCGGGCGAGTAAAAGTTGGATGGGGAGAACCTCGTGAAACCCATCGGGGGCGCGTCACCCTGGCGGGTTTCGCTTACGCTCTCCCCCACCTACACGGGAATTTCTTTCGCTGTTATCGCGTATTTAAACGCATCCGGATCGAGCCCATCGCGGAAGCCGTCCTCCGTCCGCCCCTGCGGATACATCATATAAGCGATGGTGCGAACGGGTTCCGCCCGCTCTTTTGGCTCGTCTTCCACCAGATCGAAGCCAGGCAACGCCACGTTATTGGCCATGTTGTAAGCCAGCCAGTTCCCCTCCCACGCGCCGAACAGCGTCAACCGGGCGCTGGCAACTTTTGCGGTGGGATCAGGCGCGGGCGCAGGCGGCTCGGACTGCATCACCTTGCACACATCCGCGACATCGACCGGCGTCCAACCGTAATCCTCAAGCCAGACTTCCGCGCGGCAATGCTGAGCGCGCGTCACCGCTTTCGGATCAACGCCCAGACTTTTATAGCCAAATTCAGAAGGCGCGACCCGTACCCCATAGATCGCCCGGGCGGGAAGACCAGCCACTTTCGCCAATTCCACGTAAAGAGCATTCAGACCAGCATGTTTGCGAATGAATTCGTCCATCAGCGGCATCTGGACTTTTCCCCCAGGCGAGCATGCCTGTGTCCCTAAAAGCCATTCATATATCGCTTTGGCTTTACCCAGATCGGTTTTGGCCTTCTCGACAATCTTCACAGCGACTTCTCTTACCGCCTTCTCAACAGAACCAGATATCAATGGCACCATATATGCGCTATGCTCGGCATCTGGCAGCGGACTAGGCTTATCTGGACGGCTAAAGTCGATCACGCGGTCGCGCGTGCTGGCGGCGCTGTTAATTTCGGCAAATGGTGCTGGTTCGCCTTCGGCCCATTGCAGATAGACGAGTTCAAGCCCTCGGTTTTCATCGTGAATGAGCTTGGCGAATTTGGCGTTGGTTTTCCAGTCGGTTCCCAACGGTTTCGACCATCCGCTTTCGCTAACAGAGGGGACTGGAACCCAAGCTTCAACCATTCCCTTAGGCTTGAGAATATCGACACGCGTTATAATCTCGAAACGCCGCCACGGTCCAGCGTGTGTAATAAAGCGTTCTTGCGCAAATGCCGTACGCGGTATAAATGCAGTGCCTACCGCGGCGCCACTCAGCTTGAGAAAATTACGCCTATCGATGATCATGCGGTAATTCCTTCAATCTGGCTTTTGGCATCTTGGTCTTTCTCGCTCTAAGGATACGCTTATTCAGACAGGTAAGTAGACATAAACATCAAAAACTTATGCGTATTAACAACAATTCCAAGAGGAGGAGGCATCATATAACATCCTAACAGCACCAAACTAACCGGCAACGCCCACCCTATTTTTCCTCAAGGAAAATATTGGGACGTCGCAACACTGCAACGCTCAACTCGTACGCCTCCCCCGCAATTAGTCCAGTGAGGGCTTGCGAATAATGGATCTGCATCTTAACTGAGGCGTTGCAAGATAATTGGGCCTAGATGAACAGCTCCCATATTATCCATGTAGAAAATGCGCTCCGGGGGGAAAAGATACGCTTTTTCACGGACGACCTAACAAGGCAGACATATATGGTACGTATTATACAGATCGAAGAACACGTAGGGATTACAGGACAATTGCATCTCGCCGACGTGCGTGACCTCGCCGCAGAAGGCGTAAAATACATCATCAACAACCGTCCCGATGGCGAGGTTTCAGACCAACCCCTTACTGCCGATCTAGCCGCAGAAGCAGAACGGCTTGGAGTATCGTTCTTCGACATTCCGTTTGTTTACCCAGCTCCTGCTCAGATTATTGAATTTGCAGATGTTCTTAAAGACGCCAATGGTCTTGTTGTGGTATATTGCCGCTCCGGCCAGCGCTCTACCATCCTATGGGCGGCAGCGAAAATGGTTTTAGGTACGCCAATCGATGAAGTGGTCGCGATGGCGAAAGAGGCCGATGTGGATCTCGAACGGGCAGCTACATATATCGTAGATCTCGCCAAAGAAGCTGCCAAAACGCAATAAGTCCGTTATAGTGGCGCTTCAATTCTTAATTCCTAAAAGATGCAAACGCGGCGATAACGCCGCTTTCAGGGCATATGAAGAACGTCATATTTACGAACGCGCGCCTTGTTCTTGCCGATCGCGTGGTCGGCGGGACGTTGGCTGCTCAAGGCGATAGCATAACAGATATCAGCGAGGGGAATTCGAACCTTCCCTCGGCATTCGATTGCGAAGGGGATTACCTTATCCCCGGACTGATCGAATTGCATACGGATAACGTCGAACGGCACATCCGCCCACGCCACAACACGTTCTGGCCGGCGGATGCCGCTATCATGGGGCATGACCGCGAAATTGCCGCAGCAGGGATCACCACTGTGTTCGATTCGCTGTGCGTCGGCATTCACGACCGCGCAATCCCCATGGAAATTCTCAACACCATCCACCGCATTGTGGAAATGCCCGAAAGCACGGGCTTCCTGAAAGCCGACCACTACTTCCATTGGCGTTGCGAGGTGCCAAACGGTCATGTGCTGGAGCAACTCTCCACCATGCTGCATTTCAACCGCTTGCGGATGCTGTCGGTTATGGACCACACGCCCGGCCAGCGCCAATTTACCGACCTGGACCGCTATGCGAATTATCATCGCGGCCTATTGCGCGTTAACGACGATCAGATGACTAGCTTCATCACCGACCGCATCGCCGATCATCACGCCAACAGCACCAAACACCGCACGGCTGTGGTGGCGCTGGCGCATGAACACGGCTTAAAGCTCGCCAGCCACGACGACGCCACTATGGCCCATGTCGAAGAAGCCGCACGCGATGGCATGGTAATCGCTGAGTTTCCTACCACCGTGGAAGCCGCCCGCGCTTCGCACGCTGCTGGCATCCGTGTAATGATGGGGGCGCCAAACGTGGTGCGCGGCGGCTCGCATACCGGCAATGTTTCCGCCGATGAACTGGGCGCGCAGGGGGTGCTCGATATTCTCTCCAGCGACTATCTGCCCTCGTCACTGCTTTACGGCGCCACCCTGCTGGCCGAGCGTAGCGATAACATTACGCTGCCTCAGGCTATCGCCACAGTGACAAGCTCGCCAGCCCGCGCCGTAGGGCTTGACGACCGGGGAGAACTGGCCGTTGGCCTTCGCGCGGATATGGTGCGTTTCCGCATGATCGAAGGCGCGCCGATTATTCGCGATGTCTGGCGCGGAGGCATGAAAGTCGCCTGAGGCTTCACGTCACATCAGCGGGAAGCGCTCCACAAGCTTGAAAGGGGCGCCCTGTCCCGGATCGCCGAACAAGCACAGATTATCAACCACGAACGGTTCTTCGCAAACAGGCGCGACAGCCGCCGCGAGCGCTGGTTTCACGGCGTCAAGTTCAGGCTCATCAAGCGGTCCGGCAAGCGTGATGTGAAACGTGAAGTTGTTAAATATGTAATGATAGCCGAATTGCTCGAACAAGATCGCCTCGGCTGAGGACATCTGACCGCGCCGCACGCGATCCTCATCGTTAAGGGGGCTGCGGAAATGATCGAAATGCGTCACGCAGCTATCCGCCAGCCAGTCGAGTTCCGCCGTCCCGCCATCCAGCACCAGCGCCAGAAAGCGCGGAAAACGGTGGAGCCGCAATTTGCCAGTCACCACGCGACGGCGGCGCGCGCAAAACGCCGCCATGGCTTCTAAGAGCGCAGACAGCTCCACGCCTTCACGGGGACGAAACGGCGCTTTCATAGTGCCATGCAGCGCATAACGGCTTGGTATGCGCGTTGCGCGCGCGGCAAGTTCTGCTTCAAGACCAAGAGGCTCATGCGGTTGGGCATAAGCGTTTTCTCCAGCCGGAATAGCCGCTTCCGCTTTGCAGTTTTCAGATGCATTGGCTGATCTGCCAAACCACTCATGCTCAAACACGGCAAGCGGATCATCAGCGCGCGGCGCCCAGAATATTGCATATCGTTCAAATGGCATGGTACAGTATTTAACACATGATGCGTTTATGCGCGCTCGTTTTCATTGTCCCCATTTTCCATACCATTTTCGCAGTCCACAAGCCGCATGACTTCACGCACTCGTGAAAATACAACAAAACAATAAGTTGAGAGGCGCATTCGGAAATTCCGGTTTAACTGAACATGCGCTAACTCTTCAAAAGGCTGGGACGTTATGTCCATTCTACTCATCGCGGCGAAAATCACTGTAATGCCAATGCTTGTGTACGGCATAAGCTGGGCGCAACAGCGTTGGGGCCGCGTTATCGCTGGGCTTTTAGGCGGACTGCCTCTCATGGCGGCGCCGATTTCTCTATTCCTCGCTATTGAGCAAGGGTTACCGTTTGCGCGCGAAGCAGCGTTTTTTTCGCTATTGGGCGTGATGTTACTCTCAGCCTACATATTTACGTATGTGATATCGGCGCGTTACTTGCGCTGGTGGGGAGCGTTACCGCTGAGCTGGTCCGTATGGCTGCTCGTGGCGATCCAGGTGACCGGCTCGGATGTTGCACATGTGTGGATGGTCGTTGTGGGCTTCCTGGCGTGGGTGACAAATATCGTTTTCATACACAGTTTTCCGTATACCGCCACGCCTCCCATGAAGCCGCCCCGGTTCGATCTCGTTTTGCGCGCCGGAACCGCGATGGTGATGATTCTCACTGTCACAGGCTTTGCGCATATATTGGGCGAGACCTGGAGCGGCGCTTTTATGGTGTTCCCCGTGGTTTGGAGCGTGATGATCCCCTTCAACCACGCGCAATATGGACGCGGGGCTGTCATCGAATTCTTTCGCGGCGCCGTGATAGGAAACGTCAGTCTATTGATTTTCGCTGGCGCCGTGGTTGCTTTGCCGTCGCAGATGGGCATCGCGGCGCTGTATGTGGTGGCGGTTGCCGCATCGGTTGTAGCGGCTTATGGCGTAAAACGCCTGCTCAGCAACTGGATTTGATGGCATCGGTGCGCGCTGCACCTGACAAATAAGAAAAGGCGGCGCCAGATTCCCCCTCCGCGCCGCCTTTATCCCCCCGGTTCCCACTCCCCGGAGTTAGTTATTACGGACGTGCCACCCCTGCATCCAACAGCAGATTGCGCATCAGATAGCGCTTAACAGGCGGCGCATCGCCTTCATATGTGCCGAAAAGCGACGTGCTTCCTATCACTTTCGGGCGGTAATCCAAGCCCTTGCCGGTCTTCTCGCGGTAGTGCTCCAAAAGCCCGGTCAGCACTTCCCCCACGATGGTTCCGCCGACAGGACCGAGCCGATGTCCACCGCGTCTCCGGCGAGGACCGCGGGAAAGCCCGCCTCCTCTTCTGAAAGCCACCGGATGCATGCGAACTGGACCGTGCGCGCCGAAAACATCGTCGCCATTTTTATCGGCAAAACGTGGCAGACTTTGCAATCTGGTCGATGTGCCGAATACGTATGCTTCTTGCAGGATGTAGTACCAAAGCGGCGTACCATCATCACGCAGAAAGTCTGTCGTGCGCTGGTCCGGCGGCAGCAAATAGTGTTCCCACGATTTACCGTGCTTCGAGCCTTTGCGTGGCGGCACAGAAAACACACCGCGCTTTTCCAGAACCGGCAGCACATGTTCGGCGACATCCTGCGCGACGGGCAACCGCCAGCCGCGTCCGCGCATCAGGTTCCGGGCGGGCAGCGATGTGACTTCCCCCATTCCAGGAACATAAGCTATCCCCATGCGGAAGAGCGCGGGCGTAATGCGCGGAGCGATCCGCCGGGCATAGTTGAAGTGCTCGGGCGGCTCAGGAGCGATATCGAAAAAATACCGCCAATTGACCAGATAACGCTTTTTGACAGGCTCAAAGCTATGCAAGCCATGGCCGTTCTTGCGGCTACCGAAAATGCTAAGATGCGTCTTTCTGTTGAGTTGATACGACTCGCGCACTTGGCTTTGCCCAAACCGGAAAGCGGCAGCGGCAAACTCCACAGGAATGGCGACATCCAGCAACTGCCCAGCATCGTCACGAAATCCGCGCGGATAGAAGAAATCGCGGCCATGCGCCATCAGGTCAGCCACCCGGCCTTCGCCGATGATGCGCGGCAGGTAATCTTCCGCGATGATGCGGTGGTAATAGTGGATGACATGCTCGCGCGCGGTCTTGAAAATCTTCATCTTGATGTCATCGGGCAGATTGGCTGCCTGCGCCTGAGGTTCGCATTTATCGCCACGGCAAAAATGCGTGCGCCCTTCACCGTAATAGCGCCGCACCAGAATATCGGCCGTGCGATTGTGGAAGGCCACGAACGCCGCGTGAAGCTGCGAAATGATGAAGTTCTCGTCGTCGCGTGGGTCGCCGATGAGCGCGACCGACCGTCCGCCTTGCGGTCCGTGACGGCGGATATCAGGTGTCCGGTAAAGGTCATAGCGCGGAAATGAACCGCCGGTGATCCGTTTGCCAACCCGCAAATACGGCAGATTATAGAGATGCGGAGAGCGCAAAGGTCCGCCGCCATAGACGTTATCGAGGTCAAGCTCTGGCGTGCGGCCATTTTCGAGCTGCGCATCCGAGCTGATTTTCTCGCCGAGTTGGGTCGCGACATCAAACGTGGCGTCGTGGTCGATGAATTGGCCGAGATAGGTATATCCTGCGGGAATTTCGCTGTCGCCTGCTGGGCTGTCCGGCGAACCTTCGACCATCGTATGGCCGAGTTCGTCAAGCGCGCGGAACGGGCTGCGCTGCTCAGATAAACCTCGTGCGCGGCGACCTTTGACATGCGCTGCAACTGGGAACAGCCGCGAGAAATGCTGCGCATCTGTGGGGGCGAAATCCGGCAACCACGAGCGGAACGGCTCGAATGATCTGCCTGCATACGCTGGCAGTGGGATAATAAGGCTCGCGGTAACTATAACCAAGCCAAGCCAGATCGAAATTTTACCAAGGACAGTGGAACTGTGTCCTGGCTGTGCCCAAAACACGGTATTACGCATGGAAAACACTCCTAACAGAGTGTTGAGTTTCCCTCGTAAGAATTAATTAAAAATGAAATAGATGGGATTTTATATAACAGAATGGGACGAAGGCGTAATTAGGCAAGGCGAGAGCGGCGATCAAAACCCCGCCTGCTTAAGGAACAGCACCAGTTCGTCGCCATGTGAGCGGATCTTATCAACGGAGGCATGTCCCGCATCGGGGATAAGCATTATCTTAGGCTCTCGCTCAGGATTACTGCGCCGGATGTCCTCTAAGCAGGATACCGGGATCGTTTCATCTGCCAGGCCATGAACGAGAAGAACCGGGCACTTGATCCTGCGGAGCGTGCTGACAGGCGCTATGTCGTCAAAGCGATGTCCGATGACCAGTTGCACGTAGCGCAGCATCAACGCGATCAACGGCCGGGGGATATAGAAACGCCGCAATTGGCGGGTCATCAGCCACCTTGGATGGGCAAAACTGGATATGCTAATGACCGCATCAATGTCGTCACGCCGCGAGGCGGTGAGCAAAGCCGCAGCAGCGCCGACCGAATGACCGAGCAGCGCGATTTTCCTGCTTCCCGACCCCGGTTCCGCCCTCCGTTCGTTTTCCTTGATTAACCAGTCGATCGCGCACCCCGCATCCTCGGCGAATTTGGGCATGGATGAATGACCATCGGATGGGCTGCGGCCATGATTTCTTGCGTCGAACAAAAGCACATTTACGCCAGCGCGATAAAATGGCTCAGCGAGCGGCAGCATTAATTCAGCATTCGCTCCCCAGCCATGCACGACCACGAGAAAAGGCGCGTCTGGTTCTGGCGAAGCTTGCAAAACCCAGCCGAACAGCTTGTTGCCCTTTTTGGCCGGAATTTCCACCTCCCGGTACTTCATGCCGAGTTGATCGGGCGCACCTTCCGCCGAGATAATGCGCGGCGCTTTAAAGCCGATATGCATCAGAACGAAAAACAAGAGCGGCAGGGCAGCCAAACAAAGCAGATAAAACGACATACGGTGTGATCAGTCTTTTGCGGGAATGGAGAGCATACACATATAGGGACAACAGTTCCTCCAGCGCAATACCGGTTTGGGGCGCCTCGTGTTGGATTGCATATCAATCCCGCAACTTTATTTCATTTTGCAAGAACCATTTGCCACGGCAAAGTGCTGAGCGCAAATCAGGCAGGTACATTTTTATGCAAACGCGGGTTTCCAGAAATATTGCCGCCATCGGTGTCATGCTGATGGCGTATGTTACTTTTGCTGGCCTCAATGCACTGGTGAAATTGCTTGGCGCTCGTTATGCGCCGGCTGAAATTGCGTTCTTCCGTAGTCTGTTCGGGATGCTACCGCTTCTTGCGCTCATGCCGTGGCAAGGGGGATGGCAGGCGTTGAAGACACAGCGCCCGCTTGGCCATCTCGGCCGCGGCTTGGCGGGAGGCAGCGCGATGGTGCTTTTGTTCTGGACGTTCCAACTGCTGCCTCTGGCCGATGGTGTCGCGATAGGTTTCGCCACGGGACCACTATTTGTGGCGCTGTTCGCCATTCTGCTTTTGCGCGAGGCGGTGACGATCAAACGGTGGATGGCGATTGCTGCAGGGTTTATGGGCGTTGTTGTGATGGTCAATCCGGGGGGACATAGTCTTAACCCGTTTGGGGTGGCGGTTGCGCTATCGTCATCGGTGAGCTTTGGGCTGGCGATGACGGGCGTTCGCTCGCTCGGACGAACTGAAAAACCCGTTACGACAGCGTTCTATTTCGCTCTGGTCGCCACGGTTATGACGGCTGTCATGTTGCCATGGGGCTGGGTAACCCCGAACTTCACAGATTTGCTGCTACTTTTCGGCGTCGGCGCATTTGGCGGGATCGGCCAGCTTCTTCTGACGCGTGCTTATCAGATGGCGCTGTCCAGCGTCGTGGGGCCATTTTCCTATTCGGCAATATTATGGGCGATGCTTCTCGGCTGGTTGTTCTGGGGGGAATGGCCCACTTTGCAGGTGATTGCGGGGGCAGGCATCGTTATAGGGGCAGGGGTCGCCATCATCTTTGACGAAACCTGGACACACCGTTTAGCGCGGGATGCGTAGCCCACTAGATTTAAGGGCTCACGTTTTCATCGTCTTTGCAGTCACAAAATAAAAGCACTGCTGTATTACTACAGCAGTGCTATACAATACCCCGCAATTTCTGGAATAGCGTGCCGCGCGGCAAGAACTTGCCGCTCACAAAGTGGCCCCTCGATAGGATATATGCAGTCACGCTATCAGACTTTTCTTATAGGCCCACTGGATAGGATAGTTGGAATACCAAACTTCCTCCGCAAGCGTTGTTAGGGAGAATTTGCCTCAACTTGCTCCTAATATCAATGGGAACAGCGGTTTGCTATGCGCATTTCCAGTTATGGTGTACGCTGAATTATGGCAGAGGTCAGCAAAAAATACAGTGTGCGTCAGATAGGTAGAAACCCCACTCGACATCATTTGGCGTTAAAAGTGGTTTGGGAAAAAAGATTGACCTTTCATTAACTTTTTTGCCGATTGTTCCTGACGCGCGAAATTTATTCCCTGCCGCAATGATGTATGTTTACAAAAATTCCGCCCTGTCCACCTGTGGCGTAAATGTGTCAGAAAATGTACATTTGTGTCGGGTCTGCAACAGCGCAAGTACTTAAGATATCTTCCTAATCAGGGATTGTTCCTATCCCAGCTCGCCCTTCGTCCAATTGCTATCAAGTGAACAAGGGCAAGCTGGTCTAATGGGAAAGGTGAGCGCAACGGCTCCTGCGACAACAGGACGCACGCCACTAATGTGACGTTTCCTGCTTTTCAATCCAGGCGTTGAATTGCTCCTCAATGGCAGCGCCATTGGTGTCCCACCACGCGGCGTTGAAAGCCAGCGCATTGTCGATATTCTTCTTATACGTGGGCAGATATGGCTTCATCTCAATATCGACTTCCACATGTTTGCCGACTAGCGCCACGCCTGAGCGCCTCGCGGGACCATAGGGGAACAATTGCGCCATGTTAGCGAGCGGCTCTGGAGACGTGGCGAAGCGGATAAAGCTTTTCGCAGCATCGGCGTTCTTAGATCCGCGCGGAATCCCCCAATAATCGAACGCATAGATTTGCCGGTCCCACAGAATGCCGAGCGGCTTACTGTCGCGAACAACAGCCATGAATGCGCGTCCGCTGAAGACCAGCCCCATGGCGACGTCTTTCTTGGCGATCAGTTCGAACGCTTCGGCAGGCTTATCATACCACTGGAGGTACTTTTTCAGCTTGGCCAGCTTGGCGAAAGCCCGCTCCAGTCCTTCAGGCGTAGAAAGCTTGGCGTAAACATCGGCGGGGCGGACGCCATCAGCTAACAGAGCCATCTCCAGCGTAAAGCGCGGGCTTTTCGGCAGAAGCCGCTTGCCACGGTAACGCCGTGTATTGAAGAAGTCTGACAGTTTCCTGGGCAACCGTTTGCCTCTCGTGTCGTAAACGACGATTGCCGACCACGCCACACTGGCGACCGCGCAAGGTTGCAACGCGCCCGGAAAGAAATCATCGGCGAGCGGTGCACCATTCGGTGCTTTTTGCAAATCGTCCGGAGTGAGAACTTCCAAAAGCTTGGTGCGGCATCCGCGCGCGGCGGTGGCGCCGTCGATGTTAACAACATCCCATTCGCCCGCATGCGCCTTTAAAGCCTCGAACGCGCCGTCGAAAGGCGCGGTTTGGACAGGCGTTCCCTCCTGCTTGGTAAAGGGCGTAAGCAACGCGCGCTTTTGAGCCTCGCCATAAGCGCCGCCCGGCAATGCAATGCGCAAAGGCGTGTTTTCGGCTGGCGGGGGCGCAGCTTCAGAAGGCGTGGTTCCAGCGTTCACTGTGGGAGCGCTGCGCTTTTGCGGAGAGGCGGGCGCGGGTTCTGGTTCAGGCGCGCTGGCGGCTGGCTCTACCTGTGGCTCTGGAGAAAGAGGTTCCGTCGCGGCTTGCGGCGCTGGCTCTGTGGCGGTTTCTGCGTCTGTGGCTGCGTCTGCGGCTGGTTCCGTTTCTGATGGCGGAGTAGGATCGCCGGCGGCTTCCGGTTGAGGGGAAGCAGACGCGTCAGCAGGCGCGGCGTCAGAGGGCGCTTCCGTTTGTTCGGGTTGCGCGGCGGGAGGCTGTTGCTCCTCAGGAGATTGCGCGGCAACTGGAGCGGCGATAAGCGCGGTCGCAAAACATACGAGCAGCAGCGCACGTGTTACGGTTGAGCGCAGTGCATTGATCAGCGGAGTAATCGTAGTCGTTGATTTCAACTTGCAGTCTCCCGAATGCGGCTTCAAAGCGCATATGCATAAAGCCTGTAATTGATGCGTGTTGACAGCAATAGCTTACTACATCGTCAAAAGCGACAACTGAGAACGTATAGAGACATCAACAAGAAGCTAAATATCTTCGCTTTAAACCAACGGATGCAAGAACGAAGTTGTATTTACCTATTGACATCGCCCACCTTGCAGAACAAACTGCGAACATCGATTGCAGCTACGGATTGCAAACAGGTGCGCAGACCAACCGAAACCGAAACGCTTTACCTAGACTTTGACGGCTTTTTCGCCAGCGTCCATCAGCAGGCCGACAAGCATTTGCGCGGGCGGCCCGTGGGGGTGGCGCCGTTCGAAGGCACAAAGCGCACCTGTATCATTGCGTGCTCGCGCGAGGCGAAAATGCTAGGCGTCAAAAGCGTAATGAGCGTAACGGAGGCCAAACGCACATGCCCTGATCTGATTCTGGTTCCGCAACAGCCTGACCTTTACCGGCGGGCGCACAACGCGCTTCTCGCCGAAATCTCCACTGTTACCCCCATCGACGCGGTGAAATCTATCGATGAGCTGGTTTGCAAGGTGGAAACCTCCGACCGCACCAATCCGCAAGCGCTGGGGCAGCGCATCAAGCGCCGCATTGCCGAGAATATCGGCACAGCAATCACGTGCTCCATCGGTTTTGCCGCCAACCGCCAACTTGCCAAGATGGCCTGCAAGGCGAGCAAACGCGTGGGGAGCATTTACGGCGACGGCCTCGCGGTCTGGCATCCCTCCGCCATGCCCGGCCCGCTGTTACCGCTGGCGCTGGAGGACGTGCCGGGCGTGGGCCGCCGCATGTTCCGACGCTTAAGCGTAGCAGGCATCGTGGAGATGGCGCAGCTTCTCGCCACCCAGCCGAAGCAAATGCGCGCGCTATGGCGCAACGTCACCGGCGAGCGCTTGTGGTATGCGCTTCACGGCTACGCGCTGCAAACACCTCCCTCTGGCCGCTCGATGTACGGCCATGGCCGCGTATTGCCCCCCGAGGCGCGTAACGCAAACGACGCCCGCGAGATTTCGCGATTGTTGCTAACCAAGGCAATGCGGCGCATGCGCCGAGATGGCTGGTGCGCAGGCGGCATGTGGCTCTCGCTCGATATTCAGGGTGGTTCCGCGCATCGCTCCGCACCGCTTATTGCAGCGCATGACTATCAGGCGGTGCTTGCCACGCTTGATGAGTTGTGGGCGGACATCACGCCATCTCTGAGAAGGGGCACAAAGATCTTCCGCCTCCACATCGCCCTGTTTGATCTGACGCCCGCCTCTGAACGCCAGCTTGATATGTTAACGAATGACGATCCGGCGCGGGCAAAATGGGATGCCGTCTCGGCGGCGCTCGATACGCTCAACGCCAAATACGCCCAGACCGTGGTTTCGCTGGGAGCATGGCAACCGCCAGCAGGCGGACATGCAGGCGGCAAGATTGCGTATACGCGCATTCCGCGCGCAGAAGACTTTTGGTGATTGGGTGAAGCAGAAATGAGCTGGAAAACCGACCTGAAACTCGCCGATCTGGACGCACATACGCAAGTCGAGTGCACTTGTAAACACTGCGGACACACGCATTATAAAGACAGCAGCCAGCTCATGCGCGCACCTGAGGATGGCCAGCTCTACCTTGATGAAGTGGAAACGCGTCTCGTTTGCGCAAAACCCTTTTGCCGCGGGCCGGTGCGCATCGCGCTTCTCTTCGATGAAACGGAAGGGTTCGTCGGCGGCATGGCATAGATGAAGAAAATATGAAGCCCGTGATGCGCGCTGTTCAACGCCAGAAGCGCGGGGAAGCCGCACCACTTGCGTTCCCGTTCGCACACACGACAGCGCACACCAGAAGCGCCCCGACATTTTAGGGCTTGCAGGTAAATAACTGCGTCGAATGGCGCCATAATTTTGTCCGCACACAAGGCGCGAAAAGCGACGCACACCGAGCTATGTAACGCTTTTCACAAACACAGTGTGCGGGCAAAAGGACAAACCAGGGGACGCAGTTATTCACCTGCAAGCCCTTAGCAAGCGCGTTTCTTCAGTCGATAAGCGATGCCGAACGCTTTCCTGACGTCACCCACGCCGATAAATGCTCCCCATAAATGGGTAAAACGAACCAAAATAAAACACTCGTTCGATCAACTTGATCCATCTCACAAGGAAAACTCTGCACATATACAATACAATATAAAAGTCAACCATGAGACACCAATCTATTATTAACAAATAATTCCACAGCAATTCTTCATAACTGACAAACCATTATCAGCCCTTGCTTATCAGAAAGGCGGCGCATCTAACTAATTCTTAGGGACAAACCTGCCAAAGTACCTTATCGCCGACCTCTGAAGACTTAGGTATGACCAAGGAAACACAGAGCCAGGACGACATGGCAGCTCTCGCATTAGAGGCAATCGAATGCTTGCCTTGTGGTTTTTCAATTTTGGACGAAAATTTCCGGCCGGTCTTGGCTAATCAGGCCGCCAGGCGGAACTTCGCCGAATATTTCTCTGCGCTTGAGCGTGGCTTACCGCTACACGAGGCGCTGTTCGAGGCCACGAAACAAGTCATGCCTAACGAGGCTCCTGATAAATGCCTGGAAATCTCGAATGCCATGACGCAGAACATCCTAGCCGGTAGGCCAGCCGATGTCAGAACGCGGGATGGGCATTGTTTTTCAACGACCTTCCAGCCGATGAACGGCAACCGCTATGTCGCCATATGGGCAGATATCAGCGAGTTGCGCCAACGCGAGGATGAACTGGAAATTTCCCGTCTGCAGGCGGAAACGGCGAACACTGCCAAATCCAGCTTCCTGGCCAACATGAGCCACGAAATCCGCACCCCGCTAAACGGCATCATGGGCATGTCCCAGGCGCTCGTGCGTTCGAACATTCAGCAAGAACAGCGCGAACAGCTCGACGTTGTTCTCGACTCCGCCAAAATGCTGAAAGCACTGCTAGATGATGTGCTCGACCTGTCGAAAATCGAAGCGGGCCGCATGGAACTGGCGCCCGTAGACCAGGATTTGCGTCATGTCATGCAGCGCCAGCACTGGCTCTGGAGGCCGCGCGCGGACGAAAAAGGCATCAATCTGCTCCTGGAAGTGGAAGACAACGTCCCAACATACCTGCGTTTTGATCCGACCCGCTTAGGGCAATGCATCTCAAACCTGGTGTCGAACGCCATTAAGTTCACCAAAAAAGGCGACGTGACTATTCATGTGTCATGCGAGGAATCACCTAGCGGCATAGTCGTTTCTATCGCGGTAGCCGATTCCGGCATTGGCATGACCGAAGACACTATCAAGCGGTTATTCGCGCCATTCACCCAGGCAGACGGTTCCATTACGAGACGATTTGGCGGCACCGGGCTGGGGCTGGCGATCTCACGTAAGCTTGCGCGCACCATGGGCGGCGATGTGAAGGTGAAAAGCACGCCCGACAAGGGATCGGTGTTCACACTCACGCTGCTCACTCAACGCGCAGAGGCCCCACAACATATAGATTCCTCTGGCGACTCCTGTTTGCTCAAACCGCACCGGATGGCAGAAAACAAGGGCAAACGAATATTGCTGGTGGATGACCAACCACTCAATCGCCGTGTGGCAAGACTGTTTCTCGATCCAGAGGGTTTTGAGGTTTTAGAAGCCGAAGACGGACTTCAAGCGCTGAAACAGTTGAGCAATCACAGCTTTGATTTGGTCCTTATGGACGTACACATGCCGGTGCTTGATGGCATCGAAACACTAAAACGTATCCGCACAAGCTGCGAGCCGTGGAAAAACGTTCCGGTCATCGCCTTGACCGCCGACGCCATGAGCGGCGACCGGGAGCGCTATCTGGCGCAAGGTATGAGCGGATATTTATCGAAGCCAATCGAGCAACGCGACCTCTTAGCTGAAATAATGCGACAACTAGGAACTCTGTCAAAAGCAATGCATTCAGATGCAGAGGCACATAATTTAAATAATGTAAATTCGCAAAACTCATCTTCAAACGAAGTTTCTAAATCTGAACTTGATGACTTTTTATCTAAACTTGGCCAAAGCGTAGAAACGCCTGGCACATCACGCATGCAACCAACAACCCGGCAATGTGAAAGAAAGGTGGGGACATGACCGCCTGTGCAAACCAAAACGCAAATGCGCAACTGGCCGAATTAAAGTGCATCTGGCTTGAGCAAGCAACCGAGGATTGCAAGCGCATCATCGAGATGGTGAACAGCGCATGCCAGGGAGAGTGTGACGCAACGGCTACTGCCGAAGAAGTGCACCATCTTTTCCATGACTTACAAGGCCAAGCGTCCTTGTTCGGCTATCCGCTTGTGGCTGATTTGTCGAAAAACTTCTGCGCATATTGGCGACAGGCCAAAACTAATCTCGGGACTCAAGAACTCGGGGTGGCCAGCGCCCACGTTCTTGCCATACAATTCATCATTGACCGGCAAGTCGAAGGACAAGGCGGCGCTACTGGCCAGACCATCACGGAGAAGCTCACGGCCTTGATCGCAGCCAATACATAGATATTAAGGGTCAATTACGCTAAAGCTGGGCTTCTGGATTAATCACGGCTCAGCTAATCTGCGCAAAGAAAAATTCCGAGGTACCCATGACGACGATACATCCCCGCCGCAGCGTTCTTTATATGCCGGCATCAAATGCGCGAGCGCTGGAAAAAGCAAAAACGCTTAATACTGACGCGATGATATTCGACCTGGAAGACTCTGTTGCGCCAGAGATCAAAGAAGCCGCGCGTTTGCAAGCCGTGGCGACTGCCAAAGGCGGAGGCTATGGAGAGCGCGAAGTTGCAATCCGAACGAATGCGTTGACGACAGAATGGGGCGAAGCTGACCTCAAAGCCGCCGCAACCGCCGGCGCCGACGCCATTCTCTTGCCGAAGGTGAACACGCCTGACGATATCGCCACCGCGCGAAAGCTGCTGCAAGAGGCTGGCGCCCCGGCTGAACTGCCGATATGGGCGATGATGGAAACGCCGTTTGCAATCATCAACGCGCCTTCCATTGCGGCTGAGGCGAAATCGCCCAATAATCCGCTAACGGCGTTCATAATGGGTACCAACGACCTTGCCAAAGAAACACGGGCTTCGGTTAGCGGTGCGCGGACGGCTATGAAAAGCTGGTTTTCCACTTGCGTGATCGCGGCGCGCGCCTACGGCGTGGACGTCATTGACGGCGTATTTAACAACCTGGACGATCACAACGGATATCGCGCTGAGTGTATCCAAGGGCGTTTGCTCGGCATGGACGGCAAAACCCTCATACATCCCGCCCAGATTTCGACCTGTAATGAGATATTCAGCCCGACCAAGGAAGAAATTGAGTGGTCGCGTAAGCTCATCGCCGCGTTTGCCGCTCCGGAGAACGCCGGAAAAGGCGTGCTTAACGTCAATGGGCGTATGGTCGAGCGCCTCCATGAGGAAATGGCCCAACGCGTTGTGGGCATCGCCGACGCCATCGCCGCGCGCAAACACGCCGCATTACAGCAGAATACGGCAAAATAAGTATGAGAACGGGGCCAGCATTTCCCATGCGGCCCCGTTTTTCATTTCCTATCTTACCGCCTAACAGCTTCTAGCCCACGCGTCAGATCGGCCAGAATGTCGTCGATATGCTCTATACCGATCGACAACCGGATATAGCCCGGAGAAACGCCTGTCGCCTCCTGCTCCTGGGCGCTTAACTGCGAATGCGTGGTAGACGCCGGATGTATGGCCAAAGAGCGCGCATCGCCGATATTCGCAACGTGATAAAGCAGTTGCAGCGCGTTGATGAAGCGCTCACCGGCCACTCTGCCACCTGCCAGTTCAAAGCCCAACAGCCCACCATATCCGCCCTTCAGATAGCTGTCGGCGCGGTCGCGCGCCAACCCCGTTTGCACTGACGGATGGATAACGCGCGTCACTTCCGGGCGCTCGGACAGGAACTTCGCAACCGCTGTCGCATTTTCCGCATGCCGCTGAATGCGCAATGGAAGCGTCTCGATGCCTTGCAAAATCTGGAACGCATTGAACGGCGAAAGGGCTGAACCCAGATCACGCAGAAGCGTAACGCGCGCCTTGAGAATATAGGCAATTGGCCCCAGCGGCTTGACGGCCTCAGTCCATACTGCGCCGTGATAGCTCGGATCGGGCGTATTCAGCAGCGGTTGCCGCTCAGGATGTGCTCCCCAATCGAAGTTGCCACTATCGATCAGAAGCCCGCCGATAGACGTTCCGTGCCCACCGAGATATTTCGTCGCCGAATAGACCACCACAGCCGCGCCATGATCGAACGGGCGCGCCAGAAGCGGAGCGGCGGTGTTGTCCATGATCAGCGGAATGCCGAGCGGACGGCCAATAGCTGCCACCTCCGCAATAGGAAACACGGCCAGCTTCGGGTTCGGCAGCGTCTCGGCGTAATAGGCGCGCGTGCGCTCATCGGTAGCGCGTCTGAAATTCTCCGGGTCGGTTGGATCGACGAAACGCACCTCAACGCCCTGATTTTTCAATGTGTTGGAAAACAGCGTCCATGTGCCGCCATAGAGATCTGTAGAGCTGACGATATTATCGCCCGCCTGCACCAGATTTTGCACGGAGAACGCAGAAGCCGCTTGCCCAGACGACACAGCCAGCGCCGCAACGCCGCCTTCGAGCGCCGCGATGCGCTTTTCCAGCGCGTCGTTCGTCGGATTCATGATGCGCGTGTAGATATTGCCGAGTTCTTTTAGCGCGAAAAGGTTGGCGGCATGTTCGGTATCGCGGAACTGATACGAAGTTGTTTGATATATCGGTACGGCAACTGAACCTGTTTCAGCGTCAGCGCGCCACCCAGCGTGCAATGCAAGCGTTTCTGGTTTTAGATTTTCTGACATTTTTGCGTCTCCTTGCCAACCGACCGCCATGGCCTTCATAAAGTACATCGTTCGATAACACACTTTTAGGCCGGTTAAAACGTTCTTCTTGCAGGTCTGGCATCACATCTCCGTAGCATTACCTATCCCGTACAATAATTAACGACTTGTTGACCAAATCGCCGCAAAGTTTTGCATAATATACGATTTTCGTAAAATTTGATGGGGGATTCGTCATGCGCAAGGCACGCGTTCTTGTGCTGATGCTGGCCGTGCTCGCGGCAGCCGCGGCGGTTATACTGGTCCGCAGCGCAGGTTCGCGGAACGCCGCCGCTTCACGCATGCCCGAAACCGTCGATGTGCTGGTCGCCGCGCGCAACTTCACAAACGGCGAAACCGTCACAAAAGCCGATGTCAAATGGCAGCCCTGGCCCAAAAATACAGTCCCTAAAGGCGTCTTTCAGCGTTCGCAAATCGCAAAAGCTAATATTCTCCCCGCGCCAACACGTTTCCCCATTCTGCAAGGCGAACCGCTTTCCAAAGCCAAGTTTGTCAATCCTGACAGCGGCGGCGCCATGGCTTCACGCCTCGCGGCAGGCATGCGCGCGGTTCCAGTGCAGGTGCGCGCTGAAAGCATCGCAGGCAACATCATTCAAACCAACGACCGCGTGGACGTGCTTCTGGCGCGCAAGCCACGCGAGGGTAGAACCGGCGCCACAACGGCGAAAGGCGTCATTCTACTGCAAGCAGTGCGTGTGCTTGCCATGGAAAAACCACCGAAAAACAACAACAGCCGGACACAGCACCTCTCCGCCACGCTGGAACTCACGCCCAAACAGACCCGGCGGCTGATCGGCTGGCAAGGCGCTGGCGAAATCTCGCTCGCGCTTGTTTCTGCGGCGGACAAACAATCTGCAGCCAGCACCGATGACTTCGAGGGGGACAAACCACCCTCCGTGAAGATGTTGAAATTCGGACGGCGGCAATAACGGCAAAACAGAAGACACAACAAAGGGCATAAATAGGGGGCACAATGAAACATCAACAAAACAACGACTTATGCCAACCCGACTCACCTCGTCATTCCTGCGGAAGCGAGAAACCAACTGAAACTCAACATCTGCCGGAAGAGAAATTGGTTCACCGCTTTAGCGGGGAGGACGAAGAGCGCAAGGATGGCGTTAGGCGCGCGGATAACGTGGGTGACGAGGATCATGGAAAGCACGGCGATAACAAGAACAACGGAAACGCCAGAAAAGGCAGTATACTCTTACGCCGCATTTTCAGCATAGCGCTTGCCTTCGCCATGGCGGCGCCCTCCTCCGCCATAAGCGAAACCTATCTGCCACCTGACAACATGGTGCAGCCCGAAACAGCGCCCCTAAAGTCTTCAAGCCGCGTGGTGAACGTCGGGCTGAACAAATCGGTGCTCATCAATCTGCCGGCGGATGTCTCCGAAGTCATCGTTTCAAACACGGCTGTGGTGGAAGCCGTGGTGCGAACCAACCGCCATGTGCATCTTCTCGGCCAGAAGATCGGCCAAGCCAGCGCCACATTCGTTTCACGCGAAGGCGAAACCATCCTCACACTCGACGTGGTCGTGGAACGCGATCTGACCCAGGTCGCGCGGCTCATCCGCCGCCTTATCCCGAAAGCGCGCGTGCAACTTGAAATGGTTAACGACAACATCGTCCTATCTGGCGCCGTCACCAGCCCGGAAGAATCAACGCGTGTAGCCGATATCGCCGCGCGGTTCGTGGGCAAGAGCGAACAAGTGCTCAACTTGCTGACCGTTGATGCCAAAGAACAGGTTCTGCTGCGTGTAACCGTCGCGGAAATGAACCGTAGCGCGTTGCGCCGTCTCGGGGTTGACCTCTCAGAAACATTCTCAGCGGGCACTTTATCAGCCGTCAAAGTGGCAGAAACGGCGTGTCCCGTCACGGGCGGTGTTGTGGCTGGAGCAATGCTGGATAGGACAGCCAAAGTGCTTAAATATTCAGCTTCAGGATCAGCACTAGCTGCCGGTTTTTCAAGAGGAAAATCCAGCGTTGACGCACTCGTGCAGGCGCTGGAACGCGAAGGTCTCGCCCACACGCTCGCCAAACCGAACCTAACGTCAGTCTCCGGCGAAACCGCTGACTTCCTCGCGGGCGGCGAATATCCGGTTCCAGTCGGCAGCGACAATAACGGCATGACGATCACTTTCAAATCGTTCGGCGTTGGACTGAAATTTACGCCCGTTGTTCTTTCCGGCGGACGCATCAACTTAAAAATCGCAACCCAGATGAGCGAGTTGACCACCGAAGGCGCGGTAACAGTCAACTCCATCAGCATTCCAGCACTTAAAGTGCGGCGCGCAAGCAGCACGCTGGAACTGCCAAGCGGCGGATCGGTCGTCATGGCCGGGCTCATCTCGCAACAAACGCGGCGCAGCGCAGAAGGCATTCCAGGGCTGAAACAACTCCCCGTGCTTGGGCACCTGTTCCGTAGCGACGACTTCATCCGCTCAGAAACCGAACTGGTGGTGCTGGTTACCCCTTATCTGGTGCGCTCCACACCGCGCGACGCTCTGGAAACGCCTGCTGAACACCTTCCGCCGCCACCAAACGCGCATGTCACGGCAAAACTGACGGCTGGCGACGACTTCGGCTTCATCATTGAGTGAGAAAGCGAAAAAAGGAATGCACATCATGCACCGCATACGCCTAATGTTTCTGCTCTGCTTTGCGCTAACGCTCTCCGCCTGCGAAGGCATGCCCTTCCACGACGATCTCACCGCACAAAGCTACGTTTCATCCCGCATGTATTTCGGCGAAGCAAGCGAACACAATCTACGCATGATGGTGGCCAGAAGGCGCGACCTCTACGCGCCGCGCCGGGAAACCCCAGCCGACGCCACCAAACGCGACAACGTTATCTCTGCCTACCAGAACACAACAGCAGCACCACAAAGCACCCGATCAGACAGCATAGGGGCAACCCCATGAGCAATGCACCTACTCTTACCGGCGTTGAAAACGCATCTCCATCCCATGCGTATCAAATGCGCCCTGCGCGCAACGTTTATAGCAGCGCTTCACAAACGTCATCGCTGTCGGCGCATTCAACAGTTCATGCGTTTTGCGAAACCGAACAGACGGCCAGCGTTTTCAACCACGCCGCTTTCGACCGGCGTTTCGCGCGTGTAAGCGTTAGCATCGACATGGGCGGCCTTACCGCCGCATGCGCGCATTTCGCCAATAATCCCACGCCAAATGTAATCGTGGTGGAATCGCTAGGAGACGGTGGCTCTATCCTCACCGGGCTCGAACAACTCGCCGATGTATGCGACGCCGGAACGCGGGTTATCGTGCTCGGCAAAATCAACGACGTGCCGTTTTACCGCGCCCTGCTACGCCGTCATGTCAGCGATTATTTCGTCTCCCCCATAGCCCCACCCGTACTCATCAACAGCATTTCCCGCATCATCGCGGGGATGACAGACACGCAAACAGGACGAATAGCCGCGTTTATCGGCGCAAAAGGCGGCTGCGGCTCCAGCATGGTTTGCCACAATACGGCGTGGGCCATTGCGGAAAGTTTCGAGAACGAAACGGTCATCGCTGACTTCGATCTGGCATTTGGCACGCTGGGGCTAGACTTCAACCAGGATTCCGCCCGCGGAATAGGGGACGCGCTAACCGCTGCAGGCCGTCTAGACACGGCAATGATCGAAAAGCTTTTGTCCAAATGCTCCAGCAAGCTCAGCCTGCTTCCGCCCCCTTGCGTGCTAGACCACGATTTGACCGTCACTCCTGAAGCGGCCATGCAAGTTGTTGAAATGCTGGGACAAAGCTCACAATTCGTCGCGCTCGATATGCCGCGCCACTGGAACGCATGGACGCAACATCTTATCTCGCAGGCAGATGATATTGTCATCACCGCCGAGCCCGATCTGGCCAGCCTGCGCAACGCCAAAAACCTTATCGACACATTGCACGCCTACCGTCCTGCCTCGAACCCGCCGGTTCTGGTGCTCAATAAGCTGAATACGCCGCGACGTCCGGAAATCGCCACAAAGGACTTCGTAAACGCGGTGGATTTGTCTCCGACCGCACTTATCGATTTCGACGCGCCGCTATTCGGCACCGCCTCCAACAATGGCTTGATGATCGCGGAAGTCTCGGCCCAGGCGAAGGTGACCGCATCATTTCGTGAACTAGCTGCAATCCTGACTGATAACGCTGCGCGCCCGGCACAAAAATCCGAAGGACTTCTGGCTCCGCTGCTCGACAAAATAAGTCGCAGAATAGCTGGCTAAAAACATGGAAATAGAAACGGATACGGACACGGACATAAAAACGGAAAGGAGCGAAGCGATGTTCGGCAAACGAAGCAAGCCACAAGCTCGCCGCCCCGTGCGCGAGCTGCAAATTGCTGCGGCTACGGCCTTCGCTCAGCCCGCGCCTGAAACCGTCGGCCAAGTGGATGAGATCGGCGAAACGGTGAACTTCTCCGGCGAGCAGCCTTTCCTGCGCTCTGAGAAGTACCAGGAAATCAAGCAGGTCACCTTTGCCACGCTGATCGACAACATCAATTTAACCGACATCGCCAATCTGGATACCGATGCCGCGCGCAGCGAAATTCGTGAACTTATTAACCAGATCCTACGGCTTAGTCCGGCTGTACTGCCCGTTTCCGAACAAGACGAACTTATTGAAGAAATTTGCAACGATGTTCTGGGCTTAGGGCCGCTTGAACCTCTTCTGGCGCGCGACGACATTACCGACATCATGGTGAACGGCACCAAGAATTGCTACATCGAAATCAACGGTCACCTGAACCGCGCGCCTTTGCATTTCACGGATAATCAGCAGCTCGCCAATATCTGCCAACGCATTGCCAACCGTATTGGACGCCGGGTAGACGACGCCAACCCGATCTGCGACGCCCGCCTTCCCGATGGCAGCCGCGTGAACATCATCTTTCCGCCACTGGCGCTTGATGGCCCCGTGCTAACCATCCGCAAATTCCGGCAGGAACGCCTCACGCTGGACCAGCTTGTTACACTCGACACACTATCAGCGGAATGCAAAGGGCTATTGGAAATCATCAGCCTCTGCCGATGCAATGTGCTGATTTCCGGCGGCACAGGCTCGGGCAAGACCACACTATTGAATTGTCTTACCGGCCATATCTCCTCATCTGAGCGGGTTGTCACTTGTGAAGACGCCGCCGAATTGCAACTTCAGCGCCCGCATGTGGTACGCCTGGAAACGCGTCCCCCAAACCTGGAAGGCGAAGGCGCCGCCGGAAGCCTTCGACCTACTCCAAGCGATGAACACCGGCCACGACGGCTCCATGAGCACGCTGCACGCCAACAGCCCGCGTGAGGCCATAAGCCGCTTAGAAGGCATGATTTTGATGGCTGGCTTCTTGCTACCATCACGCGCCATCCGCCAGATGATCGTAGGCGCGGTGGATATCATCATCCAGATTGCGCGCATGCGTGATGGACGCCGTCGCATCACCCACGTGACGGAGGTGATCGGCATGGAAGGCGATATCATGGTGACGCAAGATTTGATGCTGTTCAACGTGCTCGGCGAAGATGCAAATGGCAACGTTATCGGTCAGCATTGTTTCACCGGGATTTCGCGCCCGCGTTTCATCGAACGCGCCCGTTATTTCGGGCAGGAACGCCGGTTGACGGAAATTCTGGCGGCGCCAGATCACGCTGACCGCTCCCACCACGAAGGGGAGCAGCCCTTATGAGCCCGTTTACCGCGCATACGCTCGCTGCATGCATGGCAGCCATTGGAGCGGCCGCAATGGTCTGCGGAGCGTTTTTCCCCGTGCTGTTCGACCATTCCGGACTGTCCCGGCGGCTTGCGGCCCTGACCAGCAAGCGCAAACCCGGCCAGGATGAAGCCCCTTCTTCAAACCTCAACATCAACCGCGCGCAGAAATTTGCGCTGAAAGCCGTCGCCGATAGCAAACGCACGCGCCGGGCAACGCGTCTCGATGCACGGTTGACGGCGGCAGGTTTGCAAATCAGCCCCGAAAAATACTGGATGGGCTGCGTTGTTTTAGGCGTTGTGCTGTTTGTAGCAGCGCTACTAGCAGGTGTCCCCCTTTCTATAGCTGCGGCGGCATCAATATTCATCGCTTGGTTCTTACCTGGGCGCTGGCTGGCCCATCTGGCTGAACGGCGACGGCAAAAGTTCATTAACGGTTTCGCAGCAGCCGTCGATATGATGGTACGCGGCATCAGGTCCGGACATTCGGTGACAGATTGCCTGAATGTTGTCGCGAACGACGCCTCACCGCCAATTGCGAAGGAATTCAGCGCGGTCGTCGCGCAACTTCGCGCGGGCGTCTCCCTCACCGAAGCCATGACGAAACTCAACGCGGCTGTGCCTGTTCCAGAGCTACGTTTTTTCACCACCGTCATGGCCATGCAGAACCAGACCGGCGGCAACCTATCGGAAACGTTAGGAAATTTATCAAGAATGCTGCGTGACCGGCAAAAGTTGGCGATGAAAGTCCGCACCGCCAGCGCTGAAGTCAAAGCCTCGGCCATCGCGGTTGGCTCGCTACCGTTTATCGTGGCCGCCGCCACCAGCCTGCTTGCGCCTGACTACATCTCAACGCTGTGGAACGACGATGCAGGCCGCCGCGTGGTTTTCATGACAGCAGGCTGGCTATGTCTCGGCGTATTCGTACTCCGCCGTATGGCACGCATTGAAGTTTAACGCCGCAAGAAGAGCCGAGATATGCCGAAAGAATTTTTGAACCTCGAAACTCTCGCTATGGGGCTGGCTGGCATAGCGGCTTTTGCAGGCGTCATATCGCTCGCCATGCCAGGCAGAGATGACAAACAACTGATCGCGCGTTTACGGCAGGTTTCGCGCGAGCGCCGCCTATTGCGGGATAAGCGTCTTCAAGAGCTGTCGTCGCAAACGAAGGAGCGTCTGCGCCGCGAAGCGAACGGCTTGCTGAAACGGCTTATCACACTCAAAACGCGGCTTTTGGACGGAGGCAAGGGCGACGATATCACGGCGCGACTGCGCATGGCCGGATTTCGCGGCGAAGGACCGGAAACGATATTCGTGATCCTCCAGGCGGCGTTACCACTGATGTTCTCTGCGCTTACTTTTGCTGCGATGAGCTTGTGGCCGAACGGCAATTTCTCGATCACGCTAACGCTCCAGTTTACGCTTGCCGCTGGGATTGGCGGTTACACGTTGCCAGGCTTGGTTCTGGGGCAGCTTATCAAACGGCGGCAAAAAGCCATTATACAAGTGTTCCCCGATGTTTTGGACTTGCTGTTGATTTGCGTGCAATCGGGAATGTCGGTCGAAGCTTCGCTGGCGCGTGTCACAAAGGATATTGCCGGCCAATCTGTCGAGTTAACCGAAGAACTCAGCCTCACCATGGCTGAACTGGCGTATCTGCCGTCACGGTGGCGAGCTTATAACAATTTGGGAGAACGCACCGGGATTCCCATGGTGAAAATGATCGCGTCCGCGCTGACACAGGCCGAGCGCTACGGCACTTCCATAAGCCAGGCGCTGACAGCCACCGCCAAGGAATGTCGCGAGTCGCAAATCGCCGAAGCTGAACGCAAAGCGGCGGCCCTGCCTCCAAAACTGACAGTGCCGCTGGTGATCTTTTTCCTACCGATTGTCATGGTGATCATTCTTGCGCCTGCTGTGATCAACACTCGGAAGGTATTGGAGCGCTCCGACGGGCATCTTATGGGGCGTGCGTCTCCTCAACCGGACGCCACCCATTTGCGTGAGCGTGGCGGGCGCGCTCACCTCGCTCGCCACGCGAAGTGAACCTAGCGCTTTCTTGCCCCGCCCCCATCCCCAAAAAGCGGCGAATGACCGCTGGCTTGGCATGTTTCAGCCTGCGGGGAAAGCGTTCCCCGGCCAATTCTTCTGCTTCGGCGAACCGCCCTTGAACGGCAAGGGCAAGCGCGAGATTGCGTTTAATGCGGCGTGCATGCGCGGCCTTCAACGAAGTCTTGCCAAGCGCTTGTCGCAACAGCCTAACGGCCTTTTCCGGATGTCCGGCCAGAAGGGAACCGATAGCCAGATTGTTGAGCGCAGCGCTTTCCCTTTTGGAAATGGTGTTCGCCCGCCCCAATGCGGCACGTGCGGATGAGTGCTGCCCTTTGCGGCTTTCGAGCACGCCAAGCGCTGACAATGCCCGCCAATCATCCGGGTTTGCAGCGACCGCTTTCCCAAGCAGATGTTCTGCGCGCTTGTAATCTCCACGCAGCAGCGCAAGCCGCCCATAAGCTGACATTATAGCGGCGTTATCGGGGGATCGGCGGTGAGCGCTCGCAAGCACATGGAGCGCTTCATCGTGAGCCCCGGCATCTGACAGCATTTTGGCAGTGCGCAGCGCTTCATCCGGAGAAGTCGGGATAGAGGCGGTGTACGAAACATCAGGCGGAACAGATGCCTGTGTTTGATTTCTGCTAAGCGCTTCACAACCGGCCGTCGCGACAGAAATTAGAATAACAATAAACAGCCTACAGTAGATCTGCATGGCATAACAAGTCCTTAAATGACAGATGTTAATGCACCAAACGTGACGAAAGTCAGATTCGGTAAAATAAATAAATATGTTGCACGGATTAATTTGCGCAAATCTCCACTATTTACGCAATGAATACGTGTTCATACGTATTAGCAATAATACATATATTGTTCTCAGCTAAAGCACGATGAGGCTATATCTCTATCCGTACGCCATCGTTCCACTCTGCACGAGCGCCTTCCCCCCACTCGCGCATGGCGGGTAAATCCATCATCATGTCGCAATAACGCGCAGCAACGCCGTCGTCGCCGAACGCAGGTAAATCAATGGTGTAGCTAACAAAACGGCTGACCACCGGCGCAAACATCGCATCCGCCGCGCTGAAACGCCGACCGAATAGAAACCCTCTGTCGCCATCGCTGCCAAAACACCGTCTGCATTCTATCCACAAGGCGACAATGCGTGTAATATCGCCCTGCGCTGCCTCGCTCGCTGCCGGAAAGCTGCGCTTATTCACAAAATCCATTGCAAATTCACGGCGAAGCGCTGAAAACCCCGAATGCATCTCTGCGGAAACGGCTCGCGCAATGGCGCGCGTGTTACGGTCTTCCGGCCAGATGTCCTTGTCAGGATGCGCATCGGCGAGGTATTCGATAATGGCGAGACTATCCCACACAGTGAGATTGCCATGCTTCAAAACCGGCACCTTCCCCGCAGGCGAGTGTCGCGCAATCTCGGCAGCCGTATCCGGCTGTTTCAAGAACACCTGCGTCTCGCCAAACGGAATGCCTGCCATCTTCAGCACGAGCCACGGACGCAAACTCCATGAAGAATAATTCTTGTTGCCAATGACAAGCTCGTAATTTGCGTCCATAAGTATGCCCTTTCGTAGTCGTAATGAAACTTACGGATAATTCCACAGAATCGTAGCAAACATTGTGCCATGGTCAACACACTCAAATCACTATCAAAACAAATCGGCGCGCTATTTCTGGACGCCAAGTCGACACAAACAACCCGCCCCATCTATGCGGTAAAAGGCGGCAAGACAGGTCTGCAATCGCTTGAAGAACGCCACCAGACCTGGCTAAAAGCGCAGGATTTTAAAACCAAACGCGGCAACTGGGCGCTTCTACCCGGCGAAGACGGCCTGGACGGCGTCGTCTTCTCCATGGAAGATGACGACAAGGACGACGAGGATACCAAAGACAGCAACGCAAACGCGTTGCCTGCCCCGCTGCAACTCGGTTCGCTGCCGCTACGCATTCCGCCGGGCGATTACCATTACGACTGGACGCCGGATAGTCCTGACTTGGCGGCGCTGGCCTGGGCGCTCGGTTCTTATGAATTTAAGCATTACAAATCAAAGGGCGAGAAGGACAAAAAAAGCGAAAAGGGCGGGAAAAACGCCAAACGCCTGCGTCTGCCCGAAGGCGCTTCCCGCGATGATGTCGTAGCGTTGGCGTCATCGGTATGGCTCGCGCGCGATCTCATCAACACGCCGGCCAACGATATGGGGCCCGCTGAACTTAGCCGTGCCGTAAAAAACGTGGCTAAATATTTCGAAGCGGATTGCGCCATCACCACAGGCGACGCGCTCATTGAAGCGAATTTCCCGCTTGTCCACGCTGTTGGCCGCGCCAGCACACGCGCGCCCAGCCTCATCGATCTGACATGGGGCAAGCCGAAAGCGCCCAAAATCACGCTCGTAGGCAAAGGCATCTGCTTTGACAGCGGCGGACTGAACATCAAGCCCGCTGGCGGCATGGCGCTGATGAAAAAGGACATGAGCGGCGCGGCAACCGCCCTGGCGCTGGCCTCCATGATCATGAGCGCAAAACTGCCGGTGCGGCTGCGTTTGATCATCCCGGCGGCGGAAAACGCAATTTCCGGCAGCGCGTATCGTCCGGGCGATGTGCTCACCAGCCGGGCGGGAACAACGGTGGCCATCGGCAACACCGACGCCGAAGGCCGTCTTGTGCTGGCCGACGGCTTGGCGCTGGCCGATGAGGACAAGCCGGATTACCTGTTCTCGTTCGCTAGCCTGACAGGAGCTGCGCGCATTGCACTGGGCGCCAGCCTGCCGCCAGTGTTCTCCACAGACGACGCGCTGGCTCGCGCCCTTATAGACACTGGCCGCGAGGTAGACGATCCCGTGTGGCAAATGCCGTTCTGGCAGCCCTATGACACGCTGATCGACGGCAGAATCGCCGACATCTCTAACACCGCCGCTGACGCCCTTGGCGGTGCAATTACTGCCGCGCTGTTCCTCAAACGCTTTGTGAAGTCGGCGAAGCGGTATACACATTTCGACATATACGGATGGGTTTCGCGAGCACAGGCAGCAAAACCCATCGGCGGGGAACCGCAATGCGCCCGCGCGGTATTTGAATACCTACAAAGGGAGTTTGGACGGTCATGAACCAATCTCAACTTGATCCACGGCGCAACGCCTTCCGCGAAGATCTGGCGGATGCCACGCTGAAAGATAAAGTCAAAGCACAACGCTATGTTCAAGGTGAATTGCGTCAGGTGGTGGCCGCGACAGCGCCTTTACGCGTGATGCCGCGTTTCGACGCGCCAATGGCCACAGAAGCGCTATGCGGCGAGCTTGCAACCGTTTTCGATGTCACGAATGGCTGGGCCTGGGCGCAACTCGCCAATGATAACTATGTTGGCTACATGCCGGTGGATTGCATTTCCACCATCATCGACGAGCCGACCCACTGGGTTAGCGCGCGCGCCACGTTCGTTTATCCCGCCCCCGATCTGAAACGCCCGCCCATCATGCGTCTCAGCTTGAACTCAAGGCTGGCCGTAATCGGTAAGGAGGGCCGTTTTTTTGAGCTGTCGCGCGGCGGATATATCTTCAACGAGCACATTCACCCCTTTGAAGAAAAAGGGAAAGATTTCGTGCGCATTGCCGAACGCCTCATTGGTGCGCCTTATCTCTGGGGGGGACGCAGCAGCGTCGGTATCGATTGCTCAGGGTTGGTGCAAATCGCGCTGGAAGGCATGGGATCGAAATGCCCACGAGACAGCGACATGCAGGAAGCCGAGCTTGGCGAAGCCGTGGCCAACCCAGACCTCAACAAGATTAAACGCGGCGACCTGGTGTTCTGGCGCGGCCATGTCGGCATCGTGCAATCGAACGAATGGATGATCCACGCCAGCGGTCACCAGATGGAAGTGGTGGTAGAACCCGTGCGCCGCGCGGTGGAACGCATCGCCACGACGCACGGCAATTTTACTTCGCTGCGCCGGATTCCAGGACTGAACTTAAAAGGTTAACCCGCACAAAAACGGCGCGGCTCTGTTGAGCCGCGCCGGGGGTCTAGCGCCGGGGGGAAGCGCTACACCGGGGGGAAGATTACGACCGCGAGAAATGTGCTTGCGGATCGACTGGTTTAGACCCTTTGCGCAACTCAAAATGAAGCTGCGGCTTGGTGGTGTTGCCGGTTGCTCCAGCGCGACCGATAACTTGCCCGCGCTTAACCACATCGCATTTACGCACGGCTAGCTTGTCGTTGTGAGCATAGGCGGTCACATATCCGTCTGCATGGCGGATGAGCACCAAATTCCCAAAGCCTGACAGCTCGCTACCGGCATAGGCCACCACACCATTCTCGGCGGCTTTCACTGGCGTTCCTTTCGGCACCGAGAAATTGATGCCATCGCTGAACGTGCCGTCTTCCTTTTTGCCGAACTTGGTAATAACCATCCCTTGCACCGGCTCACGGAATGTCTTTGCACTGCGCGGTGCCGGATTGGCCAGCAGGCTTTCGCATTCCTTGGCGGAAAGCTTCGCTTTATCCGCAGGCTTCACGGGAGCGGACGTTTCCTTATGCCCACCGACGATCTGCACAGGCGCGGCAGTTGCCACGGCGCTGCTTGTCTTCGGTTCCACAGGCGCATTCGCTCTGTCGGCCTGCCGTTCCTCGGCCAACGCCACGGCCTTATTCTCAGACTTTGACGGCTCGTCCTTCTTCTCGCGATTTTCGGCGACCTCACGGGAAGCTTTGCGCGGCGCTTGCTTATCCTGTTGCTTTGCCCCCCAACGATCCCGACGCCGTTTTTCTGACGGCAAACGGTCGGCGCTCCAATCGTAGCCTCTCCCGCGAGGGATCAGCAGCAACTGGCCGGGCATCAACGTGTCCGAAATCCGGATACCGTTGAAATCGGCTAGCTCACGGTGGCTGATGCCATTTCTCCGTGCGATGTCAAAGAGCGTATCGCCACGTTTGATCGTGTAACGGATCGCATCCCGGCGGCTGGCGCTATCATGCGAGTTACGCGCATACCCGCCATTTTCATGAGACGACGGACGCGCTCTCTGCCGCCGCTTCCGCGGAGCACCTTGGTATTCGTCTTCGTAACGCTTTCTGCTTCTTGCAGAGTCGTCACGCCGATCTCTGCGCCGATCATTGTAACCATTTTGCCGATCATAATAACGGTTACGCCGTTCGCTGCGATGACTGGCGAAGTCGTCATAATTGTAGGCGGAACGGGTTTTCGGATAATCCTTACCTTGCCCACGGCTACGGCTACGGACACGGCTTCCGCTACGATTGGCGCTGCGGTTATCGTGACGATAATCGCCGTCGTAATTGCCATAGCCGTTACGATAGTCAGGACCATATCTAGAGGGCCTATCCGAACCATTGGCGCCGGTATAGCCATATCCAGAAACCCGAAGGCGCTGGCCAGGATAGATTTCCGTCGAACGCAAATTATTCAGCGTCATCAACTGATCAGCGCTCAAATGGAATTGCTTGCCGATAGCAAAAAGCGTATCGCCCGGCTGCACGACATAATCGTCACCGCGGGTTTCGTGCCGCGAATGTCCATTACGGTCGCCATTATCACGGCTGCTATGTCCGTTGCGAAGATAATCGCCATTCTTCAGATCGCCGTCGCTGTAAGCATCATTGCGATAGCGATCATTACGATCATTCTTGTAATAGCGACGGCTTCTCCTGCTCGACCGATAGTCGTTATACGCCAAGCGATCATCGCTTTTGGCTTTGCCGGAGCTGGCTGAACTATCAGCCGCCATCATCGCATACGTTCCGCCGGAATACGCGTCACTCTTCACATTGGAGTGGGTATTCATCGCGTAACGCTTATAGCTTTTGCTATGAGAACCGCTTGCCGGCGCTAAACGGCTGCGCTGTACAGGCTCCGGCCCCGAAACCTGCGCGACAGACAAAGACGACGTAAACGGCGCGTGGCTAGAGCCGCCGCGAGATCCGTTGCCGCCATAACCGGCATATTCTGCAGTTGAATTGGTATAGCCGTTCCCATATCGGTAGCCGTAAACTGGCTCAGACGGAACTGGAACGGAATTCGTAGTCTTATAACCACTGTGCGCATCGTTATCGCCGAAACGCGTACTGTCGGAACTACACCCCGCCAGCGGCAACAAAACAATTACCCCACACAAAGACGCAACGCGTTTTACCCACACGTGGCGCCCATACACATACTTACAAGTACCCATGGCCGCACCTCACTAGGGCCAGTTTTGCTATATGGTGGTTAAAGGAGGTTTAAGCTGCGTATCTTTTTTTGCCAATTACGCTGTTTGCGAGCTGTCATAAGTATTTTATCGGATTTTTTATGTGAGGTCTTGTTGTGGGCTGGTACGAGACGTTATTATTTCGCGATCTTCCGAGGCGTTTCCTGCACATGGATAGTGCCGCGGCAAAGCTGATCCGCCCGGCGGATGAGTGTCGGAATGCGAAAACCGCCATGCATGTTCTGGATGCACGATGCAGCCTCAGCTAACGGCAACCCCGCCGCCGTGATGTAAAGCGGCGTTTGGCTCTTGCCCCGACAGATTTCCGCAACAGCCTGTGCCCGAGAAAAGCGTGTTTTGGCCACGCCAATCACTGCGGCCCTTTTTTCCAGCTCCGCATAGAGATGCCCGCCGAGCCCTGGCTCCTGCTCGTCAGAGAGCCAGACATACCCGTCGATGACAATGATATCGGGCCGCTGCTCAAGGATGTTCAGCACAGCAAGAATGCACGGCAGTTCGCGGCGATAAAATTGCCCCGGCTCATAAGGCGCAACATTTGCGATTTCGCAAGTGGTCTCGAACGCCGGGGCGGCATCGGGCCAACGCTCAAACACCACGCATGCGGCGGTGGCGTTGTTATCATTGTATGCAACGTCGATGGCAGCGATCATGGCAGGTGTTTTCCCCGTGCATCAAGCCTCAGTTGCCCCGCTAAGCTTAAAACAACGAACAATCTATAATCTGAGTGCTTTCCATCCGCCAGGGGAAAGCCATGTTGAAGGTCCAGGACAAAACGAAATCGGCGCGTCAGCGTGTGTATGAGGCGCTGGAAAATCCGAAGTCCTTAGCAGAACGGTCCCTGGCCGGGTCTCTGGTGGCGCTTATCTTTGCGTCTATCTGCACTATCGTGATCGAAGCACGTTCCCCAACCATATTTGAGCGTTACCGGATCTATTTCGACGCCTTCGATCTGTTCGTCCTGCTGTGTTTTTCGATTGAATATATCGCACGATTATGGTCCTACCCACGTGCACGCGATTACGCCCTGAGCTGGTATGGGGCCTTAGATTTGGCCGCGATCGCGCCTGCCGCTTTATGCCTCTTCTTTGGAAGCCCCTGCAACCTTGCCTGGCTGAGGGCATTGCGACTGTTGCGGTTGCTGCGGGTGCTGAAACTGGGCAAGCAAACCAAACGTCGCGGCGCGTTATGGAGTGGTATTCTGGCGCGCACGCTGCCATACATAGGCGTGGCGCTAGCATTCAAAACATTAATGCTATATTTCGAGGGGCAAGACTGGTGGATCGACCTCAAAAATCTTGGACCGATCATGGCCATGATCGGTTTTGCCATCGGCATGCTGCTGGGTTCCAAATTAAGCGTAGCGCAAACGCGGCTGCACAAATTTGAGGACACAGTGATGGAACTGACGGGTATTCTTCAGAATCTGCTCTTCTCGCTCAAAGACACCGGCTTGCTACTGCGATGGTCGTCAACGCTGGAAGACGTGATGCGGTCAGGGCGCGGGCTTCAAAGATTTTTTGAGCTACATGACGAGATAACTCAAGAGTTTCAGAAGTCCAAAATTGATACGTCTATAAGGCTAAATTTCCAGCAAAAAACCGCTTACATCATAAATAAAATGAAATGGGAAACGCCGCTTGTATATGACGATTTTATTCAGCGCGTGACGATCTTTTATACAGTCGCGCTCATCATCGCCGTGCCTGGTATATTCGGCTTCTTGTCGGTCGCCTTGATCGTTTACATCCTGGGAGGCATGTATTTCGTCATATCGGACATGGACAGGCCGATCGATCACGACAAGGATAGCCTGATCAACGCCGATTTCAGCTCTCTCACAAGCTTCAATGATAGAGCCAAAGCGAAAGCCACAACTCAATAGTCCTTTGCCTAACCAATGAGCGGCACGAAACGAACCGGAAGTAAAGTTTGTGTTTCAATGCAGCCGTCTACTTTATCGAACTGCACGAGCACCTGATGGCCGTCCCGCTCACCGATTGGGGCTATGAGACGCCCGCCCTCGCGCAATTGCTCCAGCAAAGCCAAAGGCTTATGAGCCGCCGCCGCCGTCACGATAATGCGATCGAACTGTCTGCCATCGGGCCAACCAACCGCGCCATCGCCGAGCAAAAGCGTGACGTTGTTAAAGCCCAGTCGCTTCAAGCGCTTCTCGGCCAACTGAAAAAGCAGCGCGTGCCGCTCAATGCCGTAAACGTGACGGCAAAGCCGCGCAAGTACCGCCGCCTGATACCCTGATCCGCTGCCAATTTCGAGCACGTCATGCTCTGGCTCTACCGCCAGCTTTTCGGTCATGTACGCAACCACATATGGCTGCGAAATCATCTGCCCGCAGGAAATCGGCAAAGCGATATCCTGATACGCGCGCGGCTTATCATGCAGCAAGACGAAATCTTCGCGCGGCACAACCCCGATCGCCTGTAACACGCGGGCGTCGCGGATGCCGCGTTGCCGCAGCTCGGCCACAAGATCGCGGCGTTTTCTTCTGGCTTTAAAACCGAACATGACGTTTCCGCGTAGCAGCTGAACAGCAATGCTACTTTGTGAATTAAAATTGTTCGAGTTCCGTAAGTGTGCCGCAGAAATCTTTCGGATGCAAAAATAATACCGGCTTACCGTGCGCACCGATTTTCGGCTGACCATCGCCCAGGATGCGCGCGCCTTTCGCGACAAGCGCCGCCGCCGCCGCGTTGATATCGGCCACTTCGTAACAGATGTGGTGAATGCCGCCCGCCGGGTTACGCTCCAGAAAAGCCGCAATGGGGGAGTTGTCGCCAAGTGGCTCCAGCAGTTCCACCTTGGTATTTGGCAGTGTGACGAATACCACAGTCACTCCGTGTTCCGGCTGAGGCAGTGGGGCGGAGACCTCCGCGCCAAGCGTATCCCTATAGATGGCGGTAGCGGCGGCCAGATCGCTTGTGGCGATGGCGACGTGGTTCAGGCGTCCAATCAATGGCTTATCCCCTGCACTAAACGGCTGCAAACACGTCGATCTTAGCGGGCAAGTGGAAGCTACCGCAACCTCTCAATAGGGGGACGGAAAGCAGAAAAACGCTAATAATCCTGCGCAAATGTCGCCATGATAAACGGCGCGCCCGTCTATTTCTCGGTAAGCTTCAGTTCGATGCGGCGATTGCGGCGCAACGCATCTTCCGAGGTGCCTTGATCCACCGGCTGATATTCGCCAAACCCGGCTGCAACCAGCCGATCGGCGCTTACCCCATGCGCCATGAGCTGTTTCACCACAGATATGGCGCGCGCTGATGAAAGCTCCCAGTTCGAGGCGAACGAGGATGTGGCGATGGGGCGTTTATCCGTATGCCCATCAATGCGAAGTACCCAGTTGATATTCTTAGGAATTTTCCTTTCAAGCTGAACAAGCGCCGTGGCTAGCTTATCTAGCGAAGCCAACCCTGCCGGGCTGATTTCCGCTGAACCGCTATCGAAAAACACCTCGGACTGGAACACAAAACGATCACCCACGATCTGAATATCGTCGCGCCCGCCTAGAACTTTTTTCAGCTCACCAAAAAAGTTGGACCTATAGCGTGACAGCTCTTGAATGCGCTGCACCAGTGCGACGTTCAGCCGGTCGCCCAAACTGGCGATGCGCGCCCGCGCTTCCTTATCGCGCGCTTCTGAAGCATTGAGCGCTTTTTGCAACGCGGCAAACTGACGGCGCAAAGCCAGAAGTTGTTGATTAAGCAATTCCACCTGCGCGCGCGCCTGGGCGGAAATCTGTTTCTGCTTATCCGCCTCGCTGGTAAGCGCCGCTATGCGCGCGCTGGCGTCACCCTTCAGATTGCCCAAACCGATCTGAGATTGGAGGCGCTTATTTTCCTTATCAAGTTCGCCGAGAGTTGCCTGCAAAACGCCGATTTGATCGGAGTAATTCTTGTTCTTCTTCTTCTCCAGGTCTAGTTCGAGCCCCAGGTCTATAATCTGCTGCTGCAACCGGACGAGCGCGTTATCCTTACCCATGGCTTCCTGGCTGGCGTAATATTGCGCCACCATGAACAACGACATGAGGAAGGTCACAACCAGCAGAAGCGTCGAAAGCACATCGACGAAGCCGGGCCAGTAATTATGCTGCGTGTTACGGCGTCCGCGGGCTAGCGCCATGTTCAGCCTCTCGATCTACTCATATTGGTATGCCTCGCGAAATGAAGGCGTAATGGCTATCAGCGCTCATCCCCGCGCGGTGAACGGCCTGCCACATCGCGCAGAATGGTTGCAAGACGTGACTGCTCTCGCAACACGCTGGCCAGTTCGTTCTGCTGGCGGTTGGATTGTTCGTCCACCCACTCGCGCACGATGCTCTGTTCAGAACGCATCTGCTTCACCAGCCGGTCGATCCCTCGGGAAAGCTCCAGCATGGCTTCGCTGGAGTTATTCCGCGACATGGTAACGTCAAGCTTTTCCACCAGATCAGCGACGGAACGCTGCATATCGAGCATGGCGAAGCGAAGCTGCGCTGGCTGATTGCCGCCTGCGCCAGCCGTTTCCGGCGCCAGTTCGGAAATACCGGAAAGCCATTCTTCCAGTTCGTTGAAGAAGCGCGTCTGCGCATGCGACGCCTGAAGGTCGAGGAAACCTACGATCAACGATCCGGCCAGACCGAACAGCGACGCGGAGAAAGCAACCCCCATGCCTTTCAGCGGCTCGGTAAGACCTTCCTTCAGCTTCTCAAACCCAGCGCCCACGCCATCGCCCGTGGTTTGTATCCCCTGGATGGTGACGCTCACAGAGTTCACCGTTTGCATCAACCCCCAGAACGTACCGAGCAGGCCGAGAAACACCAGGAGCCCCACCAGATAGCGCGTCGTCTCGCGCGATTCATCCAGTCGGGAAGCGATGGAGTCTAGCAGCGAGCGCATCGTAGTCGCCGAAATGCCGCCCTGACCGTGATGGCGCTGCAAGAGCGTCGCCATCGGCGCCAGCATCTCAGGCATGCGCGCACCTGAATCGGAGCCGCGGAAATTATTGACCCAGCGAATTTCCGGATTAAGGCGTATCACCTGTGCGAAGGTGTAGAGGATGCCAACACCCAACGTCATCAAAATGATAGAGTTGAGCCAAATATTCGCTTTGTAGGCCACCAGAATGTCGTCGTAAAGAACGAGCCCGAACAGAGCCGCCACCACGACAAACAGGATCATTCGCCATACATAGGACGATGGCGAGGACAACATTATGTAGTACGGTGCTTTGGTCAAGCTCATCTGACACCCCTGCAACTGGAGCGGCCACCCGCCTTCCCCACTGCCATTATCTTCTACCCGACTTGCGCACTAAGTAGAACCACTTGTTTTAGGGGGCGTCGATGTTCCCACTATAAAATGGGCCACATAACCGCGTCTTTTCGCCACGGCCTAACTAAAATCCCAACGCACCCAATTTCATTCGCTAGTGCACTGACACATTTACAAAGTTTCATATGTCAGCGCACCAGCTCTATGTTTATGCATCAATTTTACCAAACTCCGGAGTAACCTCCGTTTGGATCGATGCACTAGACAATTAACTCACTCGGATACAGCGACAAGTTTTTGCATCCCGCGCATCATGGTCTGGTTATTGGCAGCGACAATGCTATTCGTTTCAAGCATCTCTTTACCGCCATTGATATCACAGACAAAACCGCCCGCTTCACGCAAAATCACGATACCAGCCGCCATGTCCCAGGGTTTAATTCCCTCCTCAATAAAGGCGTCGTAACGCCCCGCCGCAACCCAACAGAGATCTAGCGCCCCGGCTCCGGTGCGCCGAAAACCGCCAACAGATTGCTCAAGCTCGTGAAACTGCATAATACCGCGACGTGGCTTTCCGATGGCAACAACGCATTGAGCAAACCGCCGACGCGCTGAAACCCGGATACGGCGGTCGTTGAAAAACGCACCCTTGCCGCGTTCAGCAGCGTAAATGTCGCCATTCGTCGGATCGTACACCAGACCTGCCACCAGCTCGTTGTCACGCTGCAAGCCGATGGATATCGCGAAATGCGGAATGCCGTGCAGGAAGTTCTCGGTGCCGTCCAGCGGATCGACAATCCAGGTGTGGGACTTATCCGGCCCATCCACATAACCGCTTTCCTCCATGAGGAAGCAATAGCCGTGGCGGGCCTTGGCAAGTTCTTCGTACAGGATTTTTTCAGAGCGGTGGTCAGCGGATGTGACGAAACTGCCCGGCCCCTTCACGGACACCTGCAAATTTTCGACCTCGCCGAAATCGCGCGCCAAACTGCGCCCCGCCTTGCGGGCAGCAGCGAGCATAATATTCATTAGCGGGGACGCAGGCATCTAAGGTTTACTCCCAAATACGATTTTACGGCTATGACGCGTGCGCCCGCCCGAGAAGGTCAAATTACAAATTTTCGGCGTCAGGTCTACGCCCTATTGCAAGATATCTTGCATCGCAGTGTGCACGATTGCGTTGCCAGCGATGATACTGCCGGCTTCCAACACGCAAGCGCCGCCTTCCATATCGGTAGCCACGCCGCCCGCCTCACGGATAAGCGCGACACCGCCAGCCAAGTCCCAAGGTTGGAGCGCCCCTTCCCAGAAGGCATCGTAGCGCCCTGCGGCGACCCATGCGCAATCGAGCGCGGCAGATCCGCCCCGCCTGACGCCTGCCACAGCGCGCATCACGCGTGTAAGCTGGTTCAGAAAGGTTTCGTGATTGCCCCGTCCGCGATGCGGAATGCCGGTGACGACGACGCAATCTTCAAGCCGCGTGCGCTTTGCAACCTGGATACGCGCGCCGTTCAGAAAAGCGCCCTGCCCTCGCCCAGCGGAAAACATCTCGCCATTGGCGGGATTATACACCACACCAGCCACCAGTTCGCCGTCGCGTTCTAAGCCGATGGACACCGCGAAATGCGGGATGCCATGCAGAAAATTCGTGGTGCCATCCAACGGATCGACAATCCACACTGCGCCGCCAGCGTTCTCTGCGCCTTCCACGCGTCCGCGCTCTTCCATATGGAAGCTGGCGCCGGGCTCGATGCGTGTAAGCTCTTCAAACAGAATTTCTTCGGCGCGCAGATCGGCAGCGGACACAAAATCGCTGGGGGCCTTGGTTTGAATTTCCAGCGCGCCCAGATTGGCGAAATCATGGCTCAAGCTATCGCCAGCCTTCAGCGCGGCGGCAACCATCGCGTTCAACAACGCTGAGGCGGTCATGGGCGGATGTCCTGTTAGCAAACGGCTGCGGCCACTGATTATTCAGCACGTTTGACGTAGGTGATTTCGTTCGTATCCACCACGATTTTTTCACCGGCTGTGATAAACGGCGGCACCATCACGCGAACGCCATTTTCCATGATTGCGGGCTTATATGATGACGCGGCAGTTTGTCCTTTCACCACCGGGTCGGCTTCGGCGATGGTCAGCGTCACCTGATCGGGCAGCGAGATACCGATGGGGCGACCTTCATGGCTTTCCACCACGACCGTCATGCCGTCTTGCAGGAAAGCCGCACGCTCGCCCACGAATTCTTGCTGGAGTTCAAGCTGCTCGTAAGTCTCCAAATCCATAAAAACAAGCATTTCGCCCTGAACATACAAGAACTGATAGTCTTTCTGCTCCAAACGGACACGCTCAACAGTCTCAGACGAACGGAAACGCTCGTTTAACTTGGAGCCATTCAGCAGGTTCTTCAACTCAACCTGATTGTAAGCCGGTCCTTTACCGGGCTTCACAGCGTTGGTTTTTACGGCAACCCACAAGCTGCCTTGATGTTCCACCACGTTGCCGGGGCGGATTTCATTTCCGTTGATCTTCATATGTTGCAAGCCTTTTCGTTACTGCATGTTCTTGACTTTGCAAATGCCATTCTGTCAAGAGGGCTGACCAATGATAAAAGATTAATAGCTGCAAAAAACGCTCAGTTCCTACTGCTGCTCAACACCCGCCAATTGTCCCATACACCGCCAAGCCGATCCACTCTCTTACCGCGAGGTCGATCCGGCGCCAGCCTTCAGAAACGCGCGGCGGGAAACGTTTAAGGTCTTCCGGACCACGCGTGGAGTAATCCACCGGCCAGGGAATAGTCTTGAGTCCGGCGGAGCGAAAACACCGGTGCGAACGCCACATATGAAAAGCCGATGTCACCAGAAGCCAGCGCTCGCCAGGTTTTTGCGTGATGATTTTGCTGGTGTACCGTGCATTTTCACGAGTTGTTCGTGATTCGTCTTCAAATATCACGCGGCTCATATCCACGCCCATATCCTTGAAAAACTTCTCGACAACCTCGCGTTCTGAAACGGTTTTGTGGACCAACGCGCCATCTCCACCCGTAAAGACAATCTTCGCGTTGGGAAAGCGACGCGCCAAGGCAACCGCTTCCGTTAACCTTTCGGCGCGCTCGGTCAGCGAAGGATCGTCGCGTTTGGTGGCCGTGATGGTATCGACCACGCCGCCAAGAACGATAATCCCATCTGGCGGTAAGGCCGACTTATCGCGGGTGAAATGCTCCTCCAAAGGCAAAAGCAGCGCGTTGCCCACTGGCAGGAAACCGCCGATCATGTATATCGCAACCGAAAGCAAAATGATCTGAATACCCCGCCGCGTACTCCACCGCCAATAAAGCAAAAGCCCAAAGAGAAACATCAAGGCGAGAAAGTTCGAAGGCTGCGCCACGAACCATACGATCTTCGAAATATGAAAGAATGACATGCGATCTGCCCTATTATTTTTAGGTTCATGAAGGGGGTATTAATTGTTAAATCAGGCAATATTCCGATAACACACCTTTGGCCCTAGATTGGCATATTCGTTTGTAAACGATGCTTTCACTATCAGGCTCTTTACGGAATGCATAATGCCAAACCGACGTATAAAAGTGGACTACAAATTATTCGGTAGCGGGGAGGTAGACTGAATGTATCGCGTAACAGCATTTGTGGCGGCTATCATTATCGTATTGTTTTCTGCTGGAACGGCTCTGGCGGGCGTCATTGCCAAGGTCGATTTATCGACGCAGAGAATGCACGTCTATGTCGATGGGGAATTGTATTACACATGGCCGGTTTCCACCGCGCGGCGAGGCTACCGTACTCCGACCGGCACATATCGCGTTCAGTCTATGAAACGTTACCACCGCTCCCGCCGGTATCATAACTCGCCAATGCCACATTCGATATTCTTCTACCATGGATACGCCATTCACGGATCGTATGCCACACGCAGACTCGGGCGGCGCGCCTCGCATGGCTGCATCCGCCTGCATCCTTCAAATGCGCGGGAACTTTATGGCTTGGTTAAAGATTACGGACCTCGCAACACACGCATTATCATCCGGCGATAGCGCAAACCTCAAGGGGCTGAATTAATCGCGCCACCAAGGACGATATGGCCGGTATGAACGACGTGGCGCCGGTTCATCGTAATAATCATCGTAATATTCGTCGTCCGGGCCGATATCGTCGCGGGAGTAATAATCGCCGCGTTCGTCATTTTGCCTGCGACGGGAAGCACGACTGCCATTGTCGGCATAATCGCGTTCGCGGGCAAGAGAACTGGTATCGGTGCGGTCGTTACCTTCAGCATAATCGCGTTCGCGAGTGCGGGTGCGAGAACGGGAGCTGTTGCTGTTGCGGGAACTGCTGTCAGCGTCGTTGCGCGCTGTGTCGCGAGCATCGTTGCGCGCTGTATCACGAGCATTGTCGCGATCGTCGTTACGCGCCGTATCGCGAGCGCTATTCCCACTTTGCACCGGCTCGGCGCTGTCATCGCTTCCGTTACTTGCGTAATCCTGGTCGCGCGGACTGCTCACACTGGTGAAAGTCAGCGTACTGGAACCGTTATCGTCGGAATATCCGGTGATCTTGCAGTTCTTGCCAGAATAGACCGGAGCCTGCCCTTGCAGCACCATTTCGCCTTTATTCGGGTCGATCTTGCCTTCGACGAAATAATCAACCGGATCGCACCCTTTGCGGAAAATCTTGGCGTATCCGGCCACGCGTCCGCTTTTCTTGGTTTTACCGCTAAACAGCACCGTACCGCTCTTAACGCCAGCTTTTTTCAACGCCGCTCTTGGACGCACATACACGATGCGGCGTTTCTCTCCGTTTTTTTCCAGAGCGACTGTCGAACCGTTATGCTCCCAAGTGCTTGCCTCAGAAGCGGCGAGAGCTGACGCCGGCGCGGACATCGCCGCTACCGCAACGCCAAACGCGGAAACAACTGCAAATGTCAGCAAGCGGTGCATTTTCACCTTCTCCCCACAGTTCTTAAGTTCAAAATCTCAAGCCCCATCGCCTGTTTCACGCAGTATGGCAGTGATAGAGCATCACATTACCTCATTCATTAGCAGCCTGTACCTGAAAATCTTGCAACACAGAGGGGCAAGCAAGCCTTTTGACGCAAATATCTGTAAAAATACGCAATGTTCCGAGCGCCAAAATGCGTCATATTTACCTTTCGTTATATATTAATCGGGCAGGTTAAGAGGAGCTTAATTTTTAAAAGCATTATCCGATGGCCGAATCCGTATGAACGCTTACGGCAAACGTGGCGCGAATTTAGCTATCGGGCAGTATTTCTAGCCATGCTTAACGCGAAAGAGGGGGCGCTATGGGGCTGATTCAAACCATTGCAGCGACGCCAGGGATACGGAACATCGCTTCGATGGACGTCTTCGGCGCTCAAACACATACGTTAACGGTAGACGCTGAGAATGGGCCCTACTGGTGGGAAGACCCCGCTGATTTGGAACCCGAAGCTGAAACAGCGGCGATTTTCCTCGTCTGTCAACAGACTGGCGTGATGCCCGACGAATCACCAGTTTTCGGGAAACCGTTCATTTCTGATGACGAACAACTCGCACTCAGCGAAGACGGCTATCTGATCAACGGTGAAAGCCAGTTTCTGCTTGGGCTTCCGCTTGACAATTATGGCCGCGTTATCGCCGATGAACCGGAAATCGTGCGCGTTGACACGAGCAAACTGGTTGCGGCCTCAACGAAACGCATCCGCTATCGCGTCAACCTCCCCGCGTTCCCGATGACAGCGAAAGCCGATTTCGACGAGCCCGGCGCTGAGTTGCTCGACAAATCGCTGTTCGCCCGCGATCCTTCGGCGCAAGGCGCAGGAGCCGTGATTGGCGACGACCGCATGAAGTTTTTCGACCGCTCGCTGGCAGGTGGCACAATACGGGTCTTCGCCCGTGACGGACGCGCTGTGCAGCTTGTGTTCCGCTGGGCAAAAATGGCATCGCAGCGCACGGCGGGCCGCGACATCTGGAATCTGTTCTACCGCATCCGCCGCGATGCCCGCGCACGTGAGATCGCCTGGAAAAACGCTGGCCAGAATTTCGTGTTCGCCGCCGATGGCCGTTTGGAAGAAGGCCCGAACGTCACGCCTATCCTCGATCTCAACGTGGATGGCGTACGGATGGGAAGTGTCTCGGTGACATTCGGCGAAGGCGGGCTAACACAATTCGCCGATCGTGCTGGACTGGTTAAGGTTCTGGAAATGAATGCCGACGGTAGCGCAGGTGGAGAATTCAACGGCATCTCGATGAACGAACGCGGACAACTGTCAGCGCACTACGCGAATGGCATGACGCGCCCTGTCGCAGATATTCATTTTACCGGCGACGAGCCCTGGTTCACAGACGATTACGCCAATGAAAAACCGATAGAGAACAGACAAATAGCTTAACGTTCTAGTATATTGGTTCTGGTAAAACATGCTTGATGCAACACAAGTCGCAATGGCTAATCTGTCGTCAATGCGATTGTTAGCTTGACTTGTAGGCAATTACGGGTAAATACGTGCCGCACACACCGCGTTCATTAGGTTGTGTCCTGGCGGATTTAGCCGAATGGACTGCACTGATCGTTTGTTTGTATTTAGTGAACGGTGAAGCTGAGTGGCCAAGTCTCCGGCAAATATTTTGAAAGATGCTCCGGTTGAGACGATTACTTTACCGGAGAACTATAAGCCGTCTGAAGACGAACAGTTCATGAACGAACGACAGCGTCTTTATTTCCGTAAACGCTTGCAGGAATGGAAAGACGAAATCCTCCGCTCCAGCCAGGAAACACTGGATAATCTGCAAGATTCAACCAAACATCCCGACTTGAGCGACCGCGCCAGCTCAGAAACCGAGCGCGCGCTGGAGCTGCGGGCGCGTGACCGGCAACGCAAGCTGATCGCCAAGATTGACGCGGCCTTGGAGCGCATCGAACTCGGCACATATGGCTACTGCGAGGAAACCGGCGAGCCGATTAGCTTGAAGCGGCTGGATGCCCGGCCAATCGCCACGCTGAGCATCGAAGCGCAGGAGCGCCACGAACGCCGCGAGCGCATCTACCGCGACGAATAACACGCTTATACATCTAACGCAGCGATCCTTGTGCATCTTGAACGCACAAGGAACGAAGCGCTGGATATGGTCCGCTCACAGTTTCTCGATGCGGATCATTTGCGGTTTTTCGCTGATATATCCATCGGCTTCGATGGCGTCGAGCGCTGCGCGAATCGCGCTTTCCGTTGTCCGATGGGTGATCATCACCACAGGGATAGGCGTGCTCTCTTCAACTGGCTCGCTAAGGGCCGACGCCAGCGGACGTTTCTGCACGATGCTATCCAGCGAGATGGTCTGCTCAGCCATGCGCGAGGCAATGGACGCCATGGCGCCCGGCCGATCATGTACGGAAAGCCGAATGTAATACCCGCCCGCATGTCCGCGAATTTCGGCCTTAACATGCGGCTGCAACCGTGCCGTGGGAATAGTAAACGCCGGATGGATGAACCCGCGGGCAATGTCGGCCAGATCGCTAACGACGGAAGACGCCGTGGGCTTGGCGCCTGCGCCTGGACCTACCAGCATCAAATCTCCCACGAAATCGCCACAGACGGCCACACAGTTCGCCACACCGTCAACCTGGGCGATAGCGCGGCTTTTGGGAACCATGGTCGGGTGCACGCGCTGTTCCACGCCTTGCTCGCTCTGCTCAGCCACGCCCAAAAGCTTGATGCGATAACCTAGCTCAGCAGCGGCTTCGATGTCGGCTGGCGTGATAGAGCGTATCCCCTCAAGATAGATGGAGTCATATGATACTTCTCTGCCGAACGCCAAGCTTGAGAGAATGGCAAGTTTGTGCGCGGTGTCTTGTCCATCCACGTCAAAAGTGGGATCGGCCTCGGCATAGCCCTTTCGCTGCGCCTCGGCAAGCACGGCCTCAAATGTATGCCCTTCCGACTGCATCCGTGAGAGGATGTAATTGCAGGTGCCGTTGAAGATACCGTACACACGATCAATACGGTTGCCCGCAAGGCTTTCCCGCAACGTTTTCACAACGGGGATGCCCCCCGCCACCGCCGCCTCGAAATTCAGCGCCACAAGGTTCTCTTCCGCGAGCCGGGCAAGGGCGTTGCCGTGCTGGGCCAGCAGCGCCTTGTTCGCGGTAACCACATGCTTGCCCGCCACAAGAGCAGCTTCAATGCATATTTGGGCGATGCCATCCGAACCGCCGATCAGCTCGACCAGCACATCAATAGATGAACTGCGCGCCATCGTCACAGGATCGTCGAACCATTCAAAGCCGGAAACATCTACGTCGCGCGGCTTGTCTCGGTCGCGCGCGCAAACACCGGTGATTTCAATGGACCGCCCGCAGCGTTCGGCAAGGGCTTCTCCGTGTTCTGCCAATAACCGTAAGACGCCGGTTCCTACTGTTCCAAGGCCGGCGACCCCAATTTTTAAAGGCTTCATGATGCCCCCCGAAGCTATCCTTTTTGTCCAGAGGCAATTGGCACCACATTATGCATGTTGGTTGACGCCTCGGATAAAAATTTCTTGATGTTGCGCGCGGCTTGCCGGATGCGATGCTCGTTTTCCACCAACGCGATTCGTACATATCCTTCGCCGTATTCGCCGAAACCGATGCCTGGCGCAACGGCGACACTGGCCTTTTCGAGCAAAAGCTTTGAGAACTCCAGCGAGCCAAGCTCTTTCATTTCCTCGGGCAGCGGAACCCAGGCGAACATCGTGGCGGGCGGCGATGGGATTTCCCAACCGGCGCGGCCCATGGCTTCGACTAGGCAATCGCGGCGGGCTTTGTAGATCTGCCGGGTTTCTTCCACGCACTCTTGCGGGCCATTGAGCGCGGCGGCGGCAGCAACCTGGATCGGGGTGAACGCCCCATAATCGAGATACGATTTCACGCGGGTCAACGCGGCGATGAGCCGTTCGTTGCCAACCGCAAAGCCCATACGCCAGCCTGGCATGGAGTAGGTTTTCGACAAAGACGTGAACTCGACCGCCACATCCATCGCACCTTTGACCTGCAAAATCGAGGGCGGGGGCGCGATATCGAAATAAATCTCGGAATAGGCGAGATCGGACAGTACGATCAAATCGTGCTTGCGCGCAAAAGCAATGACTTCTTCATAAAAATCGAGATCGGCGATGCACGCCGTTGGGTTAGACGGATAGTTAACGACCAGCGCGAGCGGCTTCGGGATGCTGTGACGCACGGCGCGGTCCAGCGCGATCATGAACTCCTCATTTGGCTTAGCAGGCAAATGGCGGATCGCCGCACCGGAAATGATAAAGCCAAATTCGTGAATAGGATATGTCGGGCTCGGCGACAGAATGACATCGCCCGGCGCGGAAATCGCCTGCGCCATGTTAGCGAAGCCTTCCTTTGAGCCGAGGGTCGCTACAACTTGCGTATCCGGATTGAGCTTGACCCCAAAACGGCGTTCGTAGTAGGCCGCCTGAGCCTTGCGCAGACCGGGGATGCCCTTGGAAGCCGAATAGCGGTGCGTGCGCGGCTTGGACACCGTTTCCACCAGCTTCTCAACGATATGCTGCGGGGTGTCCATATCCGGATTGCCCATACCGAAGTCTATGATGTCGTCTCCACGAAGACGAGCCTGGGCTTTGAGCTTGTTGACTTGTTCGAAAACGTAGGGAGGGAGTCTTTTAATGCGATGGAAATCGGAGCGGTTTGGCACAGCGTCCTCCGTGGAGGTTTTTAAATTATCAGACTGACAGTCCGATCTATGCGAGATTTCGTCAAGGAACGGAATGCCGGTTATCACCTATTTTGCGCGGGCGCTGTGCCTGCCCGCACTGGTGCCCGCTACCGAAGGGCTATTGCTGCCCCTCAGGTTCTTCCTTGGCGACCGTAGCGTCTTGCGACGCTTGCGAGTTCGTCAATGTCTTGATGGTTTCGTCCTGCTCTTTAGGACTCAGGATGTTGTTCATCCGGGAGAGATCGGGCAGACGCGGATAAGATGAGGAACACCCGCCAAGTGCTGCCCCAGCAACACATAGGGCAATCATTGTAATTATGAACCTGTGTTGCATCGTCTCTTACCTAATTAAGCGAAGGCGGAAAATTGCCTCGCAATCCCCCGGAATTTCGACGGTTGTTAACCTAGGAATCAAAATTCCTTGGCACGATATATCACCTATACGCCCCCCCTGAAAGAGGGCAAAGCAAATAAAACAGCCTGGAACTCTTACGCACCAGTACGTGACTGCTCCAAAAAAGCCTAGCCTACTTGGTCAACGCCTGCTCACGGTATTTTGAGAGCTGACTTCGTGAACAGACTATACCAATAAGGGTTTATGTGGAGAATTGGGTAAAATGGTGGAGCAAATGCGCTAATAATGCGATTGTGCACTCTGGGTTGCGAATCGCTGCTTGACTCAACTTATCAGGATGAACGATGGCCAAGACGAATGAAGCTGCTGTAAAGCAGACGGAAACACTGCCTCTGGGCGTGCAAAACCCTGAAGCGTTGGCGCAGAATATGCTCACGCTTTTCGATAAGGGCACCCGGGCTTTCGCTCATTTGCTCGACGAAAAACGCTCCGACGGGCCATACAGCGTCGCCAACGAGATGGGCGAAGCAGGCAAGGCACTCAGCGCTGTCATGACCAAGTGGCTCGCAGAGCCCGACAAATTCGCGGCAAAGCAAACTAAGCTGACCGAAGACCTCGTCGAATTGTGGGGCCGCACCTACCAACGCTATCTTGGGCAACAGGTTGAGCCGGTCGCCAAGCCTTCCGCGGGCGACAGCCGTTTCGCCGACCCGGAATGGACGCAGAACCCGTTTTTCGACTTCTGGAAGCAGGCTTATCTCATCACCTCGAACTGGGCTGATGAAATGATCCGCGAGGCTGGCGACGTGGAAGACCGCACGCGGCGTCGCGCACATTTCTACCTCAACCAGATCACCAGCGCGCTTTCGCCGTCCAACTTCCCGTTCACCAACCCGGAAGTGCTGCGCGCCACGCTCTCCACCAACGCCGACAATCTGGTGAAGGGCATGACGCAGTTCTTAAAAGACCTGGAAGATTCCGGCGATCTGTTGAAAATCAAACAGACTGACCTTAGCGCCTTCGCCGTGGGGAAAAACTTGGCCGTCACCCCTGGCAAAGTCGTCTTCCAAAACGAAATTATGCAACTCATCCAATACGCGCCGACGACAGAGAGCGTGCATTCCATCCCATTGCTGATCATCCCGCCATGGATCAATAAATATTACATCCTTGATCTGGTGCCGCAGAAATCGTTCGTGCAGTGGCTGGTCAACCAAGGTTTCACTGTGTTCATGGTGTCCTGGGTTAATCCGGACGAACGTTTCGCCAGCAAGACCTTTGAAGACTACATGCGCGAAGGCATCCTGGAGCCGCTGAACGCCGTGCGGCGCATTGCAGAAGTGCCGAAGGTTAACATAATGGGATACTGCGTCGGCGGAACACTGGTCGGCACCACACTTGCCTACATGGCGGCGATGGGCGAGCAGAGCTTCCAGTCGGCTTCGTTCCTGGCCGCTCAGGTTGATTTCAGCTACGCGGGCGATCTGCTCGTGTTTATCGACGACGTGCAGCTCAAGGCGCTGGAAACCATGATGGCCGAACACGGCTATCTGGATGGTTCACGCATGGCGACGGTGTTCAACATGCTACGGCCGAGAGATCTGATCTGGCCGTATGTGGTCAATAACTACCTGCTCGGTAAGCAGCCATTCCCGTTCGACCTACTCTACTGGAACTCAGATTCCACGCGGATGCCGCCAGCCAACCACAGCTTCTATCTGCGCGAGTTCTACCAGAAAAACCAGCTTGCCAAGGGCAAGATGACTATGGGCGGCAAACAGCTTGATTTGGGCAAAGTCACCATCCCGATTTACGAGTTGGCCACGCGTGACGACCATATCGCGCCGGCGAAGTCGGTGTTTACTGGTGCGCAGCTTTATGGAGGGCCTGTGCGTTATGTGCTCGCCGGGTCCGGTCACATCGCTGGGGTCATTAACCCGCCTGAGAAGAACAAATATATGTATTGGGAACCCGCTGGCGAAGACCTCAAGACTTGGGCTACGCTTGAAGACTGGATGGCGTCGGCGAAGGAAAACGCCGGATCGTGGTGGCCGGATTACGCCCGCTGGCTCGCTACACAGTCCGGCGAGAAAGTCTCCGCGCGTACTCCTGGTGAAGGACCGTATAACGCGATTGAAGACGCACCAGGCACCTACGTAAGAACGTGACGCTCGTTTATTTTGTATTTGGCGCTGTTATCAATGAGCGACTTGCCCCTGTGGAACGCCTCCCAAGGCTGAGGGATCATGCTGCGGCTTTTCTCGGTTGAACAAGCTTGATTTTCTCAAACTTCATAGGGGTGACGTAGCCCAGCGTCGAATGGCGCCTCCTGTGGTTGTAGAACGAGTTCTGTCGCAACTTTCTAACCAAGTCGCAGCAAAACGTGTCCCCGGACGCAGTTATGCTGCGAGTGCGGCGACCTGCTGAAATGCGGCTAGAAAAGTTTTGGTGCCCTTTATGGGGCATGTCAGCTTTATGATAAAGCGCGGCCGCCTCATCTCGCCGTTCGGATAGCATGATAATCTCTGACAAATCCTGATAGGAAACGGCATATCTGACGTAGAAATAGTCCGCGTATAAAACACATCATTGGGGTAATGACTGCCTATAAAATCGATCATGGTCAGAAACGAAATCCAGCTGGCTGCATTCAATATGGAGCCATAACGTCAGCAGATTGACTGAAAATGAACACAAGATTTGCGGCAAAACCAGCATTATGGCCAAAAAATGTAGAAATGCGCAGAATGTTGTAATTTATCTCTAGTCAGTCTGCGTAGGGTGTGCTAGGCAACCAACCTCGGCGCCTATATAAAGACCATAGTTTTGCGCATCTCGCCAAGAGGCCCCTTGCACTGGGGTGGTTTCCTGGCTAGTGCGCCGTACATTTGTCGGCAGGCGCATGATTATTGCTCCCTCATTTAGGAGTGTAGCTCAATTGGCTAGAGCACCGGTCTCCAAAACCGGGGGTTGGGGGTTCGAGTCCCTCCACTCCTGCCAGGGTGCGGAGAATGGCGCTGTTGCGAAAGGGTTACTCTTCAAATTATTGAGCGCAACCATTGAGATGAGCGAGAGGTCTTGAGTTTTCGCATGGCAAAGACAAATCCCTTAGAATTCGTTCAGCAGGTCCGTTCTGAAACTTCCAAGGTTACTTGGCCGACTCTCAATGAGACGATAGTAACAACAGTTATGGTTGTTATCATGGCGGCGATAGCTGCAATGTTCTTTCTCGCCGGAGATGTCGTTATAAAATGGGCTGTAGAAGATAAGCTATTATCGCTTTTTCAATAGTCTTAACGCATCGTTAAACAAGAACGAGTAAAAACATGACGAAGCGTTGGTATATTGTTCACGCTCATTCCAACTTTGAGAAGAAAGTTGCCGAAGCCATTCGGGAGCGTGCGCGAACAGCCAACCTCGAAAACCTGTTCGAGGAAGTGCTCGTGCCTATGGAAGAAGTCGCCGAAGTTCGTCGTGGACGCAAGGTGAACACTGAACGGAAGTTCTTTCCAGGCTATGTGCTTGTCAAAATGGACATGACCGATCAAGCCTACCATTTGATCAAGAACACTCCGAAGGTCACAGGTTTTCTAGGGGCAAATAACAAACCTCAGCCAATTACGGAATCTGAGGCATTACGTATTCTTCAACAAGTAAAAGACGGTGTGGAGCGTCCTAAGCCGTCGGTAACTTTCGAAGTCGGTGAGCAAGTGCGCGTCGTCGACGGGCCGTTTGCATCGTTTAGCGGTCATGTCGAAGAGGTGGACGAAGAGCGTACACGGCTCAAAGTCGCAGTTTCCATTTTCGGCCGGGCAACGCCGGTTGAATTGGAGTACGGACAAGTGGCGAAGACCTAAACGGGGCTGCTTGTTCAAGTGATGCGGGAGAATGTCCGGCCGCGAGCCATGCCGCCGGAATGTTCGTACCGCAGAACCCTACCATGTAAAGGGCCGGATTAGGTC
>JARRLC010000010.1:0-48663 GCA_037387425.1 Alphaproteobacteria bacterium | reverse complement strand
AGCGCGAGCGGCTTAAGCGCTTTCGCAGCAAACTGGTTCAGCGGCGGCTCGCTCGAATGGACCAGCGGCGCAAACACCGGCTCCGTCATGGAGATCAAACATCACGCCTTAAACGGCGAGACAGCAAACATCGAGTTGTGGCGCTCTATGGCGTCACCTATCACCGCAGGCGACGGCTTCATTATCACGGCAGGCTGCGACAAAACCTTCAGCACCTGCAAAGCGAAATTCGCAAATGGCCTGAACTTTCGCGGTTTTCCGCACATTCCCGGCAACAGCTATCTGATGGCAACGCCTTCCCCCGGCGACGCCAACAATAATGGTGGGAGTTTTACGCAATGACAGACTGGACCAAAGCCGACGCTTACGGAACGGATGTGATCGCTCGGAAGATGCACAATTTGCAGGTGAAAGCCCTGTCCATCTGGTACGATCTCTATCGCCTCACGGATGATATTTCCATGGGCACTGTCGCCGACACCTGGGATGCGCCATCAGCGTGGGTGGTCGCGGAAGGCGTCATCGATGACATGCCAGACACTCGAAAGCAGCGTAAAGCGCAAGGACTGCTCTATCAGGTGCGCTGCATTTACGATCAGTACAGCCAGCTTCAGGAGTTATGCGAATGACGCCAGCTGATGTCGTCACAATCGCTCGCACCTGGCTGGGGACGCCTTATCACCACCAAGCGAGCGTCAAAGGCGTGGGCTGCGACTGCTTAGGGCTGGTGCGCGGGGTGTATGCCGAAGCTTACGGCAGCCCCGCCGAAGCTCCTCCCGCTTACACTCGCGATCTCGCCGAAGCCTGCGGACGCGAAACGCTTTTGGAAGCGGCCCGGCGACATCTCGTTGAAATCAACAAGGACGATTACGCCCCTGGCGACGTAGTGATTTTCCGCCTGCGTCCCAGCGCGATGGCCAAGCATTGCGGGATTATTAGTGTTGGCGAAGCGGGCCTAGTAAAAATGATCCACGCATTCGAAAGCGGACCGGTTTGCGAAGTCAACCTGTCCTACTGGTGGCGGCGGAAGATCGCCGCCGCATTCAGATTCCCCACTACTCAGCAGGCGTAAACCGTCCGCCCTTACAGTTTCCCCCAATATACGGAGACGCTCCCCATGACCAATCCGTTCGTCCGCCATAACAGCGGACTAACCGCCCCTGCCTCAAAGGTCGTACCCGTCACGCCTGACGACGACACCGACCTGCCTGACGGCGTTTGCCGCGCCGTGCTGGTAGGCAGTGCAGGCGCCGCCAACATCATCGACGCCAGCGGCGTAGAACGCACCGGCGTGCCGCTGCAGCAAGGTATCAACCCGATTGGCATTCGCCGCATAAAAACGGGGGGAACCGCAGCCAACATCTGGGCGCTCTATTGAATGAGCGCTCTCTTCTGGCGCTGGGTGAGCTTGCGTCTTCTGCGCCCATGCGCCGTTAAATGCACAATACGCGGCCTTCTATATGCGCTGCGCCTGCTCTTCCGCCCCCGGACTCCCAAAAATGAAAGCCCAACCGTTAGCGTGGACACGCTGGGGGTATCCGCGAGCGCACTGTCAACATCGCTTACCATCCTGACACGAGGTAACTCAATGGCAACCTTCAATAAATTCAATTCGTTCGTTGAACATCTGGCCGAAAAAGTCTTCGACCTCGAAACCGACGATCTGACTATCGTGTTGAGCAACACCTTGCCCGATGTGGCCAACTCGGTCTACGCCGACCTCACCGAAATCGCCGACGGCAACGGCTATACGTCGGGCGGCGTTCCGGCGACCATCGTTTCATCCGGGCAGACGGATGGCACCTATAAGCTCGTGCTCGACGATCTGACCATCACGGCAGCAGGAGGCTCGGTCGGTCCGTTCCGCTACTTTGTGCTGGTCGATACAACGCCCACATCTCCGGCCTCACCGCTTATCGGCTGGTGGGATTACGGCTCGTCCATCACGCTGGCTGACGGCGAAAGCATCACCGTCGATTTCAGCGCCACTGACGGCGTATTGCAAATTAGCTGAGGCACAAGAATGGCGCTAATTCTTCCTGGCGGCCCAGATTGGGCGCACTATTCTGACAACCTCACTATTGGCGATAGTTTTCTTGATGCTGGTGTGGCGGTCACGGCGGCAGCGAACAACAGTAAAGGCAGCACTGTGACCGTTCTGCCTGCCCTATCGCACGATGTCGAATTCTTACGCATCGGTGTGTTCAGATTTGCAGCGAATGGCGTTAACAGCTCTACGCTCCTGGACATTATGATCGACCGGGCGGGTGGCACCAGTTGGGAGACAGATCCGCTCATTCCGAACTTGACGGCAGGGTCTCTTGGTGGCTGCTACATTGAGTATACCCAGTATCCGGCAGGTATAACGTGTTGGTATAACTTTCCGATTTGGATACCTGCGGGGGCGTCGCTTGGCGTCCGTGGGCAGACGGCGCACACGTCTGATATCACCACAGGGCGCGTTATTATACAGGCGGCGGGCGGTAATCGTAATCCGGCGTCGTGGTGGTGCGGTCAGCGCGTCACAGCTATCGGCATTGATACGTCGTACAGTATTGGCGAACTGATCCCAACAGCGGCAGCGCCAAGCTGGGGCGCATGGACAAACGTCGGCAGCGCACTCGCATCGGATGCATACGCTGTGCAAATGATGATGCAGGGCGAGGGCGATTCGTCTCTCTCAAACTCAACAATCTACACACAGATTGGTGTATCAAATACGCAAATCGGTCCGAATTTAGTCCGTGCAACCAATACTTACGAGAGCGGAGCTGTAATAATGCCGGGGCCGATATTCTGCGCACTTCCAGCAGGCACGCAATTGCAGGCGAGAGCGAGCCGGGTTTCGGGATCGAACGATGATGTCGATGTCGTGATTTACGCGGTGCATTAGGCGTTTAGCATCAATCTATCAGCAATCGCATCACTTGTCGGAGCCTTGCGAATACGAGGCGACCGGGCAAAGCGAGGCATGAAAAAATGACAATCACAGTAGAAGCCTACACTGGCGCCGATACCATCACCACGATGGAATGGAGTTTGTCTCAAAACTCCAGCGGGCCAGGTGCCGAAGCCACCGAGGGTGTGTTTCAGACGTTTATCGATCTGAACGCGCTGGCGGCAGGCGATGTGTTCGAGTTCCGCGCTTATGAGAAAGTGCGCACTGGTGATACGCAGCGCGCCATCTACTCGGCGCAATTCTCAGGGCCGCAGGTCACATCTGTCTGGGCGTCTCCTACGCTTATATTGGGTGTAGGCTGGGACATGACGCTGAAGAAAATCAGCGGCACTGACCGGACGATCAACTGGCGGATCAGCCAGGTTGCGTAGTTCAGCCCGATAAACTCACATCTCTGACGAACTCAAACGACGAGAAGAACACATGAACTGGGCTTATCAGGCGCTTCTTCCGGCAGGCGGTCAATTCTCCGTCTCCAAAGTATATACTCTGGCGGCTGATGCCGGCAGTTTCATTCATTCAGGACAATTCGCCAGCGGAACCGTTGCCCGCAGATTTCACGTTCTCTATGGCGGGACTGCGCTTAGCGGCATGGATGCTCAGTTCGGATTTGGTGTGTCCTTCTCGGTCGCTCCAGGGCAATGCGCACTCGCCGGACAGTCCGCAGGGTTCGCGAGGTTTTACCGGCTGCTGGCGAATGCAGGCGTATATACCGCTACCGCCATCGGAACCGCTTTGCGAGCTGCGCGCGCTTTTGCGGGAGGCTTCAGAACGTTCACCGCCTCTGGACAGTCCGTCGCCTGGTCAAACACGATACGTTTCCCCGTTGAGTGTGGCGTTATGACCTGCGATCGCCAGGCGGCGGAGCTATATCGGGCGCTGCATTTGCAGGCCGAAGCTCGGACGGTCAACCTCGCGGGGCAACGCGCTATGCACAGCATTGCCTCATCCGGATCTGGCCGTGCGAACTCGCGGCAACTTGCCATTTCCATCGGAATTTAGCGCTTTAGCTCTCACGGCCAGTCGGCCCTACACCCCTTGACGGGTTCGGAGGGAGTGTCGCTTAGCGATTAGCACAGCGCAAAAGCACCATACCCAACCACGAGACAAATCCATGGCTACACTCGCGCTTTCCGTTGTCGGCGCCGCTGCGGGCAATGCGTTGTTTCCTGCCGGTTTTTCGTTCCTTGGCGCGTCACTGACCGGCGCTGCGATAGGCCGCGCCATTGGCGGCGTTGCTGGCAGTTACATCGACAACGCGTTGTTTGGCGCAAGCGGCCAGAACACCGTTCGCCAAGGGCCGCGCCTGTCCGACTTGACCGTCACCGCTTCCACTGAGGGCGCAGACATTCCGAGGGCTTACGGCCGGGCGCGTCTCGGCGGGCAAGTCATCTGGGCCACGAACTTTGAGGAGGAGGTTACCACCTCTTCGTCGGGCGGTTCGGGCAAGGGGATGGGCGGCGGTGGCGGCGCTTCGACAAAGACATACAACTACTACGCCAACTTTGCGGTGGGCCTTTGCGAGGGCGAGATAACCCGTATTGGCCGCGTCTGGGCGGACGGCGAGGAAATCAATCTCACCGATTTCACCTGGCGTCTTTATCTCGGCACCGAGACGCAAAACCCCGATAGCCTGATCGAGGCGAAGGAAGGCGCGGACAACGCGCCGGCCTATCGCGGGCTGGCTTACATCGTCTTCGAGCGTATGCCGCTGAAGTCCTTCGGCAACCGCATTCCCCAACTCAATTTTGAGGTGTTCCGCGCGGTCGATGGTTTCGAGACTAGCGTCCAGGGCGTGACGATGATCCCAGCGGCGGGCGAGTTCGTCTACTCGCCGACGGAAGTTCGCGTCGATGGCGGCGCGGGCACGACGTATTCAGAAAATCGCCACACGACGCTAGGCGCGACCGACTTCACGGTCTCGCTCGACCAACTTGAGGAGACGTTGCCGAGTTGCGCCGCGGTTTCGTTGTTCGTAACGTGGTTTGGCGACGATCTCAGATGCGGCAATTGCTCCATTGAGCCGCGGGTTGAGACTGATGACAAGGGTGACGGCACCACGCCCGTGGAATGGGGCGTGGCGGGCCTCACGCGCTCGACCGCTAACAAGGTGAGCGAGCATGACGGCAAACCCGCATTCGGCGGCACGCCTTCCGACTCGACCGTGATCGACGCCATTAAGGAAATGCGCTCGACGCGCGGGCTGGAAGTGATTTTCACTCCGTTCTTGCTGATGGATATTGCCAACGGAAACACTCTCACCGATCCGTATACAGGAGCCGCGTATCAGCCGTCATATCCATGGCGTGGGCGGATCACATGCAACCCGGCGCCTGGCGAGACCGGTTCGCCGGATCAAACAGCCTCTGCACAAACGCAAGTTGATGCGTTTTACGGTACGGTAACGGCGTCGGATTTTTCGGTCGCGGGCGAAACAGTCATCTATACCGGGCCAACGGAATGGACATACTCGCGGTTCATTCTACATTGTGCCGCGCTTTGCAAGGCGGCGGGCGGCGTCGAAGCGTTCGTCATTGGCTCTGAGATGCGGGGTCTTGGCTGGGTACGCGATAGCTCATCGACTTACCCGTTTGTCGATTACCTCAAGACGCTCGCTGCGCAGGTGAAAACACTGCTGCCGTCGGCTGACGTGACTTACGCCGCCGACTGGTCGGAATATTTCGGCCATCAGCCAACCGACGGCTCGGGCGACGTTTACTTCCACCTCGACACGCTTTGGAGCGACAGCAATATCGATGCGGTGGCCATTGACAACTACTGGCCGCTCACCGACTGGCGCGATGGTACAGATCATCTCGACTATGTCGCCGGATATCGGTCAATCTACGATCCAGATTATCTCGCCGGGAATATCGAAGGCGGCGAAGGCTACGACTGGTATTACGCCAGCGCAGCCGACCGAGACAGCCAGACGCGCACGACGATCACGGACGGATACGGCAAGCCGTGGGTGTTCCGCTACAAGGCGCTGAAAGATTGGTGGCAGAATGCCCATTACAACCGGCCTGGCGGTGTCGAAAGTGGCTCACCGACAAGCTGGACGGCTGAAAGCAAGCCCGTCTGGTTTACGGAGCTAGGTTGTCCGGCAGTTGATCGCGGTGCGAACCAGCCGAACGTCTTCTACGATCCGAAATCGTCGGAAAGCTTCCTCCCTTATTACAGCAAAGGCATTCGCGACGATCTAATGCAGCGCGAGTATCTCCGTGCGTTCCTCGAATGGTATGCGGTGACGGCCAACAATCCCGTTTCCAGCGTTTATGCTGACCACATGGTCGATACCTCGCGCATCATGCTTTACACCTGGGATGCGCGGCCTTACCCGGCCTTCCCCGCGTTCACGTCGATATGGGCGGATTACGCCAATTGGCAGCGCGGCCACTGGCTGCCTGGGCGCATGGCCGCCGCGCCGGTTTCTCTGACGGTGGCAAAAATCCTCGACGATGCGGGGTTCTCCGATTACGACGTGTCGCAGCTTTCCGGCTCGATGGCGGGGTATGTGATCGACGGCATATCCTCAGCGCGCGATGCGCTTCAGCCGCTGGAAACCGCGTTCTTCTTCGACAGTTACGAAGCCCAAGGCGAAGTGCGGTTCGCGCATCGCGGACGGGCGGGCAGCGCGGCCAGCCTCACGCCTGACGATCTGGTGGAAAGTTCCGCCGATGCCGCGCTTTACGAGCTTCGTCGCGGCCAGGAAACCGATTTGCCGCGCGCCGCCAAAGTGACCTACATCGACAGCGACCGTGATTATGCGCAGAAGGTCGCTGAGGGGCGGCGCATTGCTGGAGCGTCCGGGCGCGTCAGCCAGGCGCGCTTGCCGATCGTCACGAGTTATGATCTGGCTCGCACTATGGCGGAAACCATGGTCCAGGAAGCCTGGGCCGCTCGCGAACGCGTCACCTTTGCGCTGCCGCCTTCGCAGCTCGCGCTCGATGCGTCCGACATGGTGACGTTCACGGCGGGCGGGCGGTCGTGGCCGCTACGTCTGACCTCGGCGACGCTGGGTGCGGACGGCATCGCGGCGGAAGCGCTTAGCATCGAACGCGCGCTGTACGAGCCTTTCGCTGCGCCGGTGCGCATGCAAACTGCGGTTGAACCCGTGATCTACGGTGCGGCGGATGTGGCGTTTATGGACTTGCCGCTCATTCGCGGCGACGAAGTGGCATATGTGGGCAACGTTGCGGCGATTGCGTCGCCTTGGCCGGGCGGTGTGGCTGTCTATCGCTCGCCGACCACGTCGGGCTATGAGCTGAAAGCGTTGGTGGATACGCCTGCGGTTATGGGAACTACGCAAACCGATTTCTATTCCGGGCCGACATCGCGCTGGGATAATGGCAACACGCTTCGCGTGACGCTTGCGGGCGGTGAGCTAACCTCGGCCGATGAAGTGCTGGTGCTCGGCGGCTCGAACCTCGCGGCGGTGCAGAATGCCAGCGGCGACTGGGAGGTGATCCAGTTCACCACAGCGACGCTGGTCGGTACGCTCACCTACGATCTCACCGGCTTGTTGCGAGGGCAGTATGGCACCGAGGCCGCGATGGCCGATCCAGTAGCTGCGGGCGCGCGGTTCGTTCTGCTGGATACGTCGATCACGCAAGTTGACATGACCGCCGATGATGTCGGCTTGGCGTTCAACTGGAAATATGGGCCATCGCCTTATGATATCGGCAACTCGGCTTATGCGTCGAAACTAGCGTACAGCTTTGATGGCGTGGGGCTTCGTCCGCTTTCGCCGTGCCATGTGCGGGGCGTATTCAACGGCGGCGGCGATCTCTTTATCGCTTGGCTGCGGCGCACGCGTCAAGGCGGCGATGGCTGGGCGCAAACAGAAGTTCCGCTTGGCGAGGATAGCGAAGCGTATGAAGTCGATATCATGAATGGCGCGTCGGTGATGCGCACGATCGCCAGTTCAACGCCTGCCATCACTTACACCGCTGCCCAGCAGACCTCCGATTTCGGCGCCCCGCAATCGAGCTACACAGTGCGCGTCTATCAGATCAGCGCCAGCTATGGGCGCGGGCAGTACCGCGCGGCGACGGTGCCGTAAGCACTACTTGGGGTCTCCGCTTTCTGATTTTGCGGGTCAAAATCAGACAAGCATTTTGACAAGTGAGCCTGAATAATGACCGACACAACGAACCTGGCGTTGCCTTACATGGAGGCGGCGCAAGCCCAGAAGCACGTCACACATAATGAAGCGCTCCGCCGCCTCGACGCTGTGATTATGCTCTCCGTACTTGACCGCGATCTTAGCGGCCCACCCGACACACTCTCAGATGGCGACCGCTATCTGGTGGCGTCCGGCAGTTTTGGCGATTGGGCAAACCACGATGGTCACATCGCGGCCTGGCAAGATGGCGCATGGAACTTTTACACCCCACGCGAAGGCTGGACGTGCCATATCGCCGATGAAGACGTGCTGATCGTATTCGATGGCGCAAGCTGGATCGGATGCTCAACGCAAAACGCCGCATATATTGGTGTGGGCACTACCGCCGACGACACCAACCGGCTGGCGGTCGCCTCTGAAGCAGTGCTGTTCAACCATGCCGGAAACGGCGTGCAAGCCAAGCTGAACAAGGCCGCTGCCACCAATATAGCCAGCGTGCTGTTCCAGACCAACTGGTCAGGCCGTGCGGAAATCGGCTGCGTTGGCAACGACGACTTCGTGTTCAAAACATCGGCCGACGGATCGAACTTTGCTACCGGGCTAACGCTCGTCTCAGGCGCTTGCGGCGTACCGCGCCTACCGAGTTTCACCGTCAATTCGTTGCCAGACGCGGCGACAGCGGGTGCTGGCGCACTCGTTTATATCAGCAGCGAAAGCGGCGGCGCAGTGCTCGCCTTTTCTGACGGAGCAGAGTGGCGGCGCGTCACCGACCGGGCGGTGGTGAGCTGATCGTCAGGCATGCGTACGCTCACGCTATTCGCGTGCTTCCCCATCGTTGTTCGCGCTTCAACCCTAAAGTCAGGATCCCATGACCACGCCTGATGCTCCTTCACACAATCTCTCGGACACCGTTCTTACAGGCAGCCTCGTGACATCGCCCGCCTGGGCGACGTTGCTGGGTGATTTCAACCAGCTTCTCACCACGGCGACGCTGGTTATCGGCCTTGCCATCGGCCTTGGGCGGCTGTGGCAACTCATGCGCGGAAAACCCAAGGCTAACGAACAGTAATGTTGTGATTGCGCTCACGGCACATTCGCTTCGCTCATGGCCTCCGCGGGGGCGAGCCTCGGCCTGACGCGCAGTCGCGCTTACGAACCCTGGAGGGTTCGGGGGATTTTATGCTCACCAATGTCCCACAATTTTCATGGAGGCACTTTTGCAAAAGAACTTCGATGCCGCCATCAAGCATGTGCTCATCTTCGAGGGCGACTCAAGCGACGCTGGAACGTTATCGCGCACGCCCGGTCACCAAAGACGAAGTGCGTGCGCTGACAAAAAAAGAAGCCAAAGCCATCTATCGCAAGTTCTACTGGGACCCGTGCCAATGCGCGCTGCTTCCCACAGGGCTAGACGTCGCGGTGTTTGACTGCGCGGTGAACCAGGGCGTTGCCCGCGCGATACGCTTCCTTCAGCAGGCCGCGTGCGTAACCGTAGACGGACAGATTGGCTCCATCACTCTTGGCGCTGTTCAAACAGCGGACAAAGAAGCGCTTTTAGCCGAGTTCATCTCGCGGCGCATGCAAAGTTATGGGCTGTTGCAACGGCTTTTCCGGGTTTTCGGTCTGGGATGGTCGCGCCGTCTGACCTCTACGCACGCTGCCGCGCTGGCGCTGATGCGTCCAGTGGTGAAATGCGACGCCTTTGTCGCTTCCTAGAAGTCTTAGGTTTCCACCACATTCATCAAAGTGAGGAACTCATGATTTACCTGTTCAAACGCATGCAAGAGCCTTCGACCTACGCTGGCATTGCTGCGTTTTTGGCCAGCCTCGGCCTGTTTGGTCTCAACGAAACCGATTGGAATCTGGTGCTCGGCGCGGGCGCTGCAGTGTCAGCAGCGTTATCCATGCTCATGAAGGATAATAAGCTGCCAGATGACGTTGCGCCTACTGACATCTCCCCAGCTATTAAACCGTAATATTGACGCACCCACCGTCTGAATGTTGCTCTCCGGGAAGTTTGTGGTTATGACCGCAAAGTTCCCGGAGTTTTTTTGCGTGGGGGAACGGGGAGGCGACAAAATGCCAAACACTGCACTCTGTGAAACCTGGCCGCAAGCGATCCTCTTCGACCTGGACGGCACTCTGACAGACGCCGCTCCCGACATTGCGGCATCGCTCAATGAGGTGTTAGAAAAACGCGGATTGCCGCCGTTCAACCTCCCTACTGTTAAAGCTATGATTGGCCATGGCCTACCCAAGCTTATTGAACGCGCATTAGCGGCGTGCGATGCCACGTCACACGATATGCAGCCGATCCTCGCTGAGTTCACCGATATTTACTCCACCCGCGCCACAAAACTGACCCGGCCATTCGACGGTGTAGAAGAAATCTTGCAATACTTCCGTGAGGCGGGCGTGAAGATGGCCGTCTGCACTAACAAAATGCAAACGGTGACCGACATCATCTTACGCGACCTCGACCTTGCCAAATATTTTGATGCAATTATCGGCGCGCGGGACGGCTTGCCAGTGAAACCTGATCCCGCAGCTCTGTTTCTTGCGCTTGAGCAGCTTGGCGTTGAAGCGCAGCAAGCGGTCATGGTGGGCGATAGCGACGCGGACGCCGGCGCTGCCAAAGCTGCCGGGATGCCGGTTATATTATCTTCGCTCGGATATTCGACAGTGTCCGTGAGAGATCTTGAACCCGACGCAGTCATCAAGCATTTTAGCGAACTACCGCGGAGCATTGATGTTATGCGTGCTCTGCGGTAACCGTATTTTTGGGAGCGTTGGGGGGGACAGGCCACCAGTTACTCGCAGATAGTTTCTTTTTGCTGTATCTCAGTGTTGATGGCTCCAGTTCAACAATATACATATTGAAAAACGCACTGATAATTTGAGACAAAATATGAGCTGGCTGAAGCTGAACGGTATATTCTTAAGCGCAATGGCGACGTTTGTGTTAGCGTCCAGCTTCGCGCATGCCATTGAATGCAAACGGAAGAAAACAGGCTATTTCCAGCAAATGCGGGCAGCCAAACAAGCCGCGCTTGTTCCCCGGCATATTCCAGGTATTAACAAATCGCTGACAGGGGCTCCGGGAGATGCCGAGCGTGGTCGCACCATCATGCTTGATGAGTCGAAAGGTAACTGTCTGATGTGTCACCGCATTCCGGAACTTGGTCAGGATTCGGAAAAAAGCACCATCGGCCCCAATCTTGGCGATGTCGGTGCGCGCCTCAGCGAAGCGCAATTGCGGCAACGCATCGTTAACGCCAAAGCTGTAACGCCTGACACCATCATGCCAGCCTTTCATGTGACCAAGAGTTACGCCCGTGTTTCACCAGCGCAGGTGGGCGTTCCTGTTTTGACCGCGCAAGAGGTCGAAGATGTGGTGGCATTCCTCAAGACCTTAAAGTAATGGGAAATCGAGATGCGCGCAGTCTTCACAGATAACGCTTTTCATTGCGCCCGCGAAAAGCCTCATGGCTGGAAAATTGTGGCAAAGGCAATTGCCCTCTCTTCGCTGGTAATTGCGGCGAGCGCTACTAATACTATCAGCCAAGAACGCAAATCTATCCCGCCAAGAGATAAAAACAACCCCTTGCAAGAATTGATACCTGGCTATTACTTCAACTCATTATCGAGGCGTGCCCGCCAAGATGACGACTTTGATAACGTCGGCTATGTAACATGGGTAACGAAGGGAGAAAAACTCTGGAAACAGATTGATGGTGAGGTCCGGAAATCTTGCGCAACTTGCCATGACAAAGCGAACGTCTCAATGCGCGGCAAGGCTGACATACCCCAAATACGATCCTGTCTCGCGCAAAGTCATCAATCTAGAGCAACGCATCAACCTTTGCCGCAAAGAAAATTTGAACGCATCGCCCTGGTCTCATGGATCACAAGAGCTTCTTGCCATGACATCATATGTGCGCGCGCAGTCTCATCGTATGCGTATCAAAGTCAAAATTAAAGGATTAGCGTCGGAAACCTTTAAGCAGGGCAAAAAGATCTACACTACACCAAGCGGACAACTGGGAATGACCTGCGCGCAGTGCCACAATGACCGATATGGCGCTTTCATGCGTGGAACGGTTATCTCTCAAGGGCACCCCACCGCCTACCCCGCATGGCGCGACCAATCGCACCAATTTCAGTTCCTTAGCAGCCGAATCAACGATTGCCTGGAATTCATGCGCTCCCCGCCCATGGCTCCCGGATCGAAAGAGTTTGTGGCGCTTGAACTTTACCTCAACTGGCGCGCCAACGGTCTGCCATCAGAAGCGCCAGGCATCAGACGCTAATTCGCGAGCGGCTAAGCGGCTAGACGGTTTGACCACCCATGATGCTGGGCAAACGTATTATACGCATCGTCGTAACAGGACTCGCATAGCGCAACCGGGCATCATATCTTAAACGCTATGAAACACCCTATCGCTCTAAGCATTGCCGGGTCGGATTCCTCTGGTGGCGCAGGGGTTCAGGCCGACCTGAAGACATTCTCCGCGCTTAGCGTTTATGGCGCGTCGGCTATTACTGCGCTCACCGCACAGAACACCACTGGCGTAACCGCGATCCACCCCATACCGCCCGCGTTCATTCGCGAGCAGATTGACGCTGTCTTCAACGACCTCGCCGTGGATGCCGTGAAAATCGGCATGCTGAGAACAGAAGGCACAATCTCAACTGTTGCCGAAGCGTTGCATGCGTGGCGCCGGGCGCCGGTGGTGCTCGACCCGGTGATGGTGGCCGGAAGCGGCGCGCCGCTGCTCGACCAGGGCGCCGAATTCGCGATCCGCTCTCATCTGTTGCCGCTGGCTGATATTCTCACCCCCAACTTGCCCGAAGCCGCTCGGCTGTTGGGCGCATCGCAGGCGGTTGACGAAAAAATGATGGTGCGACAGGGCGAACTTCTGCTTGGCTTCGGCCCCAAGGCAGTGCTTATCAAAGGTGGGCATGCGGAGGGCCCGGAAGCTGCGGATATCTTCCTCGATGGCACGAACGTCGTGCGTCTCGCAACCCCTCGCATTCAGACAAAAAACACCCACGGCACGGGGTGTACCCTGGCCTCGGCCATTGCGGCTTTCCTGGCGCACGGCATGTCGATGCTGGACGCGGTGCGCAACGCCAAAGCCTATCTTACCAACGCGCTAGACAATGCTGATCGCTTAAGCATCGGCCACGGAGAAGGTCCTGTGCATCACTTTCACGCGTTATGGAAAGAATAGGATTAGCCACAACTTGTTCAATATAAAAAACCCTGCTTAGATCAGGCTTTGTTCATCATCGACAGGGTAAAGACACAAATAATCTTAGGGGCATATATAAGCGAATGGTAGCGGTGAGTAAATTTCCAGCTAGGTAATCAGCAAAAAGCCATTTATCTGATGCCAAGGGGGAATTCGCCAAGAGACGAAATGGTAAGGGGGTGTTTATGACAAACGCAAAGGTTTTAAAATCAATACTGGCTGGAATGGCTATCGCAACGTTCAGCCTGGGAGCAAGCGCCGTTCCCGCATCTGCTGGCGGGTGCAGTGCTGATGCGATGAAGCTTATTAACAACTTGAAAGGCTCATGGCGGGGAACCGGTACGGTTACGCCAATCGGTGGAGCAAGAGGACGCATTTCTTGCCGGGTTACCTACAAAGAACGCAGCCAGAGAGTATCGCAGAAAATTTCATGCCGCGGCGCTGACTATAATTTTGAAGCAAGCGCAAAAGTTAAATGTAACAACAGCGCTTTAACTGGTATGTGGGAAGAAAAAGTTGCCCACAATACGGGCGGCGTTACTGGCTCCATCAAAGGAACAAGACTGCGGCTTTCAATTGATGGGCCTAACTTCAAAGGCCGTATTGCTGTGACTATCGCGAACAACAGGCGGCATTCACTGACCATCACGCAGTTTGATCCGGCGGCGGGGCGTCAAGTTCCGGTTGCGAAAGTCTCGCTTAAGCATTGATCATGCGGAGCTGAACGGACACTACAGCAAGAAACGAAATGGCCGGGGGATTTCCCGGCCAAATCATATTCAGCACTGTTTGAACGCGAGGTTTAAATCTCCTCTGGTTCCATGGTGATAGCGCCGCACGGACATTCCTGCACGCACACACCACATCCCTTGCAGTAATCGTAGTTAAATTTGAAACGCTGCCCCGGTCCCAGCTTGATCACGGCGTTATCCGGGCAGACGCCATAGCAATTATCGCACTCAAAGCAATTACCGCATGACATACACCGGCGCGCCTCATACAGCGCGTTGGTTTCATCCAGACCTTGGGTAACTTCCTCGAACGTAGTGCGGCGGCGCGCGATCTCCAACTGCGGACGCAATGTCTTCGGTGCGTCGGCGTAATACCAACCGTTGAGCTTGTCGAACGTGGCGACCTCGTTCTTGGGCGCGGGGTCGTAGGTTGAACCACGCAGCCATGCGTCGATGTGACGCGCGGCTTTCTTGCCGTGCCCGACAGCGACGGTGACAGTACGCTCCGAAGGCACCATATCGCCACCCGCAAAGATACCCGGATGCCCGGTCATCATGTTCGGTCCCACCTCTACCACGCCGTCTTTGACGATAAGACCGTTCACCTCATCGAGCAGCGACAAATCAACATCTTGCCCAAGCGCGAGCACGAGCGAATCTGCCTCCAGCGTTTCAAACTCGCCGGTCGGCTGCGGGAAGCCGGTGTCATCCAGCTCCATCTTCTCGACGGTAATAGCGCTTTCGTCCATACTTTTGATAGTGGACAGCCAGTGCATCATCACGCCTTCTTCAAGCGCTTCTTCCACCTCGAAAGAGTGTGCGGGCATGCGATCACGCGTGCGGCGATAGACGATGATGGATTCGGTCGCCCCCAGACGCTTGGCGGTGCGCGCCACATCGATAGCCGTGTTGCCGCCTCCATAGACCACAACGCGGCGTCCCAGAAGCGGCTTGTCCGCACCTTCCATAGAGCGCAGCACTTGAACAGCGTCGAGCACCTTATTCGCGTCGCCCGCCGGAATATACGCTCGCTTGGCAAGATGTGCGCCAACAGCCAAAAACGCAGCGTCGAAACGGCCTGCCGACATGGTCTCGCTCAGATTTTCGACCTTGGCATTAAGCTTCAGCGTAACGCCCATATCGAGGATGCGTTCAACCTCGGCTTCCAGCACCTGGCGCGGCAGGCGGTACTGCGGAATGCCAAAGCGCATCATGCCGCCCGCGACCGGCCCCGCCTCGTGAATCTCGACGCGATGCCCTAGGCGCCGCAAATGATACGCAGCGGAAAGCCCCGCCGGCCCCGCGCCGATAACCAGCACGCGCTTGCCGGAGTTCTCAGAAGGCTGCTCAAACCGCCAGCCGCGTTTCAGGGCTTCGTCGCCTAGGAAACGCTCCACCGAGTTGATGCCCACGGCTTCGTCAACATGCGCGCGGTTGCATGCGCCTTCGCACGGATGATAGCACACACGGCCCATCACTGCGGGCATGGGGTTGTCTTTGGTCAACACGCGCCATGCGACTTCGTAATCGCCACATTCGGCGTGAAACAGCCATTGCTGGACGTTTTCGCCCGCCGGGCATTTCTGATTACAGGGCGGCAGCCGGTCAACATACACCGGACGCTGGGTGCGCCATGTTCCGGTGTGGTTGGCGAGGCTGGTTCCGGCGTCAAGCGTTATCGCGAAAGGGTGTTGTTCCATCAGCGATCCTCCTTGTCGCCGCCGCTCAGATTGAACTCGGCGATGTTGTTATCGGCGATTGCCTGCAATTTGGCGATGCGCTCCTGCCCTTCGGGTGTGTTGAACAAGTGAGCAAAACGGCGCTGCGGCTTTAGATATTCTGTGACCGGCACTTTGTTGCGAATCTTGCGGCTCGCGGTAACGCGCCCATGCTCTGCTTCGAACACTGGGAAAGTACCGCTTTCTACCGCCAGACGGGCCAGCTTGATGGTCTCGTTCGATTGGGCGCCCCAACCAAGCGGACAAGGCACATGCACATGCAGATACCGCGCGCCGCGCATGTTCATGGCGCGGGTCACTTTACGCTCCAGGTCGTGTAGCTCGGCGACCGTGGCCGTGGCAACATAGGGAATACCGTGCGCCATGGCGATGCGCGGCACGTTCTTCCCCATGCCGAATACATTGCCTGGTTCAGGCCCCTTGATCGGCGTCGTGGCGGTACGGGCGGTCGGCGGCGTGGCGGAAGAGCGCTGCACGCCAGTGTTCATGTAAGCTTCGTTGTCGTAGCAGATGTAGAGCACATCGTCATTGCGCTCAAACATGCCGGATAGGCATCCGAAGCCGATATCGGTGGTACCTCCGTCTCCACCTTGCGCGATGGTGCGCACGGCTGGACGGTTCTTCACGCGCATGGCAGCGGCGACCCCCGTCGCCACAGCGGCTGCGTTCCCGAACAGGGAGTGCAACCAGGGAACTTGCCAAGACGTTTCCGGATAAGGAGTGGTAAACACCTCAAGGCATCCGGTGGCGTTCACCGCGATGAGCTGTCCGTTGGTGGCGCGTACGGCGGCGTCAAGCGCGTAACGTGCGCCGAGCGCCTCGCCGCAACCCTGGCAGGCGCGATGCCCGCAGGTGAGCGCGTTGGTCCGCTCTTGCGATGCCTGAACCGAACGCTCATCTTCTGAAGCGAGCCGGTTGCCGACAGTGAAAGTGCCCTTCTGGTAGAAATGCAGTTTTTGCGTGCCGGACGGTATTGTTGCACCGTTTTTCATTATGCCCTGCCTCCCTGAATGTTTGCCCCCGCAAGCGCGCCAGCACCAGCACCATCAGCACCCAGACGGCGCAGTAGATTTTCAGCGGTCGGGCCGGATTGGCGCACTTTGCGAACGAAATGCAGTTCCTTGGCCACGATTTCGTGTTTGAGATCAAGGAAGTGCGCACCCTCCCATGGTTGCACCAGCGCACGGCGGAACACATCATGCAGCGAAGCGCGGCTAATCGGCCGTCCGCCGAGGCCCGCCACCACGGAATGCACGCGCGGTGCGCCGGGGGTATTGCGAAGCGCCAGATCGATGTTGTTAGCGAGTTGTCCGCCGATGCCGACAGCGAAGCTTTTTTCCACCACGACCACATCCTTGGCGTTCACCAACACCTTTTTCAGCTCTTCGGCGGGGAACGGCCGGAACGCGACCAGCGTTACCAAGCCGATCGGGATGCCGTCATCACGCATCTGGTCGATAGTGTCCTTAATGGTGCCGTTGACCGAGCCCATGGCGACAACCAGCATCTCGGCGTCTTCGGCGCGGTAAGTGCGCAGCAGCCCACCAGATTCACGGCCAAAGCGTTCTTTAAACTCAACCGCGAATTCGGGCAGCAAGCGAAGCGCTAGGCTCTGCTTATAGTGCTGGAGGTAGCGCACTTCAGCGAAGGCGTCCGGGCCGACCATGGCGCCGATGGAAATCGGCTTGGCGGCGTCAAGCACTTGCACCGGTTCGTATGGCGGCAGGAAGGCGTCCACGTCTTCTTGAGTGGGAATGTCGATACGCTCCACGGCGTGGGTGAGAATGAAGCCGTCAACGCAGACCATGACGGGCATGGATAGCTCTTCGGCCAGCCGGAACGCCTGGATGTGCAGATCTAGCGCCTCCTGGTTGGTTTCGGCAAAAAGCTGCATCCATCCGGCGTCACTCATCGCCATGGCATCGGAATGGTCGTTCCAGATGTTGATCGGCGCGCCGATGGCCCGATTTCCGAGCGTCATCACGATGGGCAGTCCCAGGCCAGATGCGCTGTACACGGCCTCTGCCATGAACAGAAGCCCTTGGCTGGCTGTCGCAGTATAGGCGCGAGCCCCCGCCGCCGATGCGCCGATTGCCACTGAAAGCGCGGCGAATTCAGACTCAACGTTAATAAACTCGCAATTTTGCACATCACCGGTGCGCACCATTTCGCCGAGGCCTTCGACGATGTGCGTTTGCGGCGTGATAGGATAAGCGCAGATCACTTCGGGGCGGCAAAGGGCGATCCCCTCGGCCATAGCCCTGGAGCCTTCGATCTGTTTGAGCATGGAAACTCTCCTGATTAGGCGGCTGCTTTGGCGGCGTATAGCGTGTCGTGCGCGGCGGTTGCCCCCGCCACGTTGGCTTCAGCAATCTTGGCTGGGAAGGCTTCTCGGATTGCGGTCTTCACCGAATCTATATTCACGGCGTGGGTAAGCGCAGCGAAAGCGCCAAGCAGCACCGCGTTCGGCAGTGGACGCCCGATGTGGCTCATTGCCAGCTCCGTTGCCGGAACGATGTACATGTGCCCTTGAGGCAGCTTCGACGCAATTGCGGTAAGGTGAAGCTCTTCGACGCTTTTGTTACTGTTTACAATCACATAACCGTTTGATTTCAGCCCTTGAAAAACGTCGCTAGCTTGTAACAGCGTGGGATCTTGCACAATCAGGGCGTCAGGCTCTCCGATCGGTTCGCGCAGCCGGATTTCCTTGTTGTCTATGCGGCAGAACGAGACCACCGGCGCTCCCATGCGCTCTGAACCGAAGCTGGGGAATGCTTGTGCGTGCTTGTCTTCGAGAAACGCCGCAACGGATAATAATTCAGCAGCGGTGACAACGCCTTGTCCGCCGCGCCCGTGAATACGGACCTCAAACATATTCGGTGAACTCCCTAGAAGTTGAATGGCTCGTCTTTGCAACCTTTGTTAGTTATTTGTTTTCTTGTGGGAGCAAAGCTCTCGGTAAGCGAGACGCATACAACACCAATTTCATGCGTATTAGCAGTTGCCAATTCGCATGCGCCATATGCATGGTTGATGCGCCATAGAATGCGCCGCTCACTAGACGAAAGTCCAGTGTTTTACAGCGTATTTCCACTGCATTGCATCTTATAGTTGAATTTACGGATACAGAACTGCCGCGGATGCGGCCAATCGGTCACGCAAACGCGCCGCTAGCGTACGTCCTGTTCATACTGCAAGCAGCCCGCAGCGCGCTGATCACGACCAGCGGCGATTCGACCACATCCACTGTTCCGGAGTTTCACGGATCCATTCCTCAAACTGCGCTTGCAGTTCGGTGAGCGCCGCCTGAATGTCGGCGTTTGGATCGTCCGTCCATGGCACTTTCACTTCGTGCACCCGCACTTTAAAGCGCGATTCCTTGCCGACGCGTATGCACCGCCCCGCCCACAGCCGCGCGCCCACGCGCCGCGCCAGCATCCCAGGAATAACCGATGTCCGCGCAGGCTTGCCAAAGAAAGGCACAGCTATTCCGCCACGGTCATAACGGTCTACCAGAAACCCTACCCTTCCACCTTGACGCACATAACTGACGATCATCCGCGCGGTATCGTGTCCGGATTTCATGCCCTTCACATTGCCACGCGCAAACAATCCGCCGGGGTAAAGCTCAGTGCGTTGGCTGCGCAGATACATATCGACATACGGATTATCAACGAGCCGATAGACCCCGGCAGGCTTAGCGCCTGCCATCGTAAGCGGCCACATCGCCAGTTCCCAGTTCCCCATATGCATCGAAGCTACGACGGCCGCCCCCATCTTGTTGACGTAGCGCTTTAAAAGCACCGGAGTTTCAACCTCAATGCGGTCCGGGTCTTTCAAGATACGGTCAAGCTGCATTGTCTCCGCCATGACACGCCCGAGGTTCTCCCACATATCGAGCGCGATAGCTTGCCGCTCTTCCAGCGTCTTTTCCGGACAGGCAATTGCTAGATTGTCGAGCGCGCGCTTATGACGGCGACCATATGGCGCCAGTAAACGCCACGTCTTGGCGGAAAGCTCGCGGCCGGTATCCAGAGGGAACACGCGAACAAGCGCAATGATGCCGCGAAGCAGAACATATTCAAGCAGGTAGCGGATATTCAGCAAAATGGACATGTGCGATCAGACTGCAAACTATGAGAAACGCCGGACTGGCGAAAGAAACACAGACAACTGAACCGCTTGATGTCAAGCACAATTGCCTGCGTCAAGCCTGTAAGCGCCCGCCTGCGGGGAAAAACCGCATGCATTGAGACTTTCAGGCATCCCGGCTTCGCTCCGCTGCGCAGCCTGATCGCATTGAATAACCCAGACAAGCCAGGCTATTTCAAAGGCGTCACCGGATGGCGGTGAAACTGATAGTTCAGCGCAGCTTTAATCATGTGCAGCTTGCTTTCGTGCTTATAAAGATCGCAATCAGGATCGTCTGAAATCTTCGAACCGAAATCCATATAGAGATATTCGGCTTTCACGCTCCAATTGTCGGATATTGCGTGTTCGATGCCGCCACCAACAGCCCAGCCAGTCTCGATGCTATGCGCAGTGGTGTAGCTACCGGCGTACATCGTGCCCACGCCGTCTTCATCGTCGTCGTCCAGATCGTAAGCGGTGTGAGTAATTTCGGCCATCGCCAGCCCGCCCTTCAGATAGAAAAGCGACCGTCCCCGCGCCAAACCAATCCGCCCGGTAATCGTGCCGTACCAGCCAAAATCGATTATCGCCACGTCTTCATCGAAAGCTGTATCATTCGTCCTTACATCCACGCTTAGCTTGCTGATATTCAGATTCCCGAAATCGCCTTCAACACCGAAGACCAGAACGCCACGCTGCCAATTGTGCCCAGCCTGTAAGCCGGTGAAAACACCTCCCACATCATATTTAAATGGCGTGCCGCAGTAATATCCCACCAAAGCGGGGGCGCATGAGAACCCGCCATATGGCGGATCGTGGCCCGGCTCTTGCGGCAGACTGTCAGGCGTTGCGTAATCGACAGAAGACTGCTTCCCCCAACCATAGCCGAGATGAATGCCAAGATAAGAGTGCGACCATTGGTGCACTGGCAGCATGCTTGGAGCGTCTTTCATGCTGGTGATATCTGCCGCATCTGCGGAAAATGCCGCAGCCGCAAAAACGGCCGCCAAGGCGGTAGATCTTAAAAATGATGTCATATTTCCCCCGCCCCCCATGCATAAAATCATTAACGCACGAATCGGTTGCATTATACGTAGTGATACAACCTTTACAAATGGTGATTGCGCCTAACTCTCGGGTTCTTTTCGTCTTCTAAGTACACAGTTCGCCTCTCTTTTGTGCTGCACTGCAAAAAATTCTTGGCACGGTGTGGTATTTTCGGGTAATTCCGCAAGTAACGTGAACGGAGGCGGATACATGAGCACAGCCCAGATCATCGACGGAAAAACAATTGCTGCCGGGTTGCGCGCACGTGTGGCGAAAGCGGTATGCACTCTTGACCTCCAGCAAAGCTTCACGCCGGGGCTGGCGGTCGTGCTGGTTGGCGAGAACGCCGCCAGTAAAGTCTATGTGCGCAATAAAGCGCGCCACACTGAAGAAGCTGGGATGCTATCCATTGCTCACCGTTTATCTGCCGATACCTCTGAAGCAGATTTGTTGGCGCTTATCGAGCGGTTGAACGCGGATAACACCGTGGACGGCATTCTGGTGCAATTGCCGTTGCCAGATCATATCAACACGACCCGGGTTCTGGAAGCTGTCTCCCCCGCGAAGGATGTCGATGGATTTCATCCTATCAACGCAGGACGACTTGCTTCAGGAGGGCAAGCGCTCACGCCATGTACGCCACTCGGATGCGTCTTGCTCGCGAAAACAGCCGCGCCATCGCTTGAGGGTATGGACGCAGTCGTCGTCGGGCGGTCGAACATCGTTGGCAAGCCTGTGGCGCAACTTCTCCTGCGGGAGAATTGCACGGTGACAATTGCGCATTCTCGCAGCCGCGACCTGCCGGATGTCGTGCGGCGCGCCGATCTGGTGGTGGCCGCTGTCGGACGTCCGCTGATGGTCAAGGGCGACTGGATCAAACCCGGCGCTATCGTCATTGATGTGGGCATCAACCGGGTGCCATCCGTGGGGGACAAAACGCGCCTCGTCGGCGATGTCGATTTTGAGACAGCACAAAATGTGGCTGGCGCTATCACGCCGGTGCCGGGCGGGGTCGGACCTATGACAATCGCCTGCCTCTTGCGCAACACGGTTGAAGCCGCTTGCATGCGCCGAGGTGTGTCCGTACCGGAAATGTAAGCGAAACGCTTCACTTTCCGGCAGGCAACGTCAGCGCGGTATGCTGAACGTAGTCAACTGTGGCACGGTTTTTAATTCGCCGTCATTTCCAGGCTGGTGGAGAGGCGCACGCTCGGCTCGGGGATGCGAAATCATCGAACGGTCGTCTTTGAGGCGGGCGGCGGTGTTATTCGTTGTAGAATAATAGGCTCCATACGCCAAACAAACGAGAAGCAAAACGCATATAACAATCACATCTCGTAAAACTTGCAGCATTTTGAAATTCCTCTTCGGTAAAATATAAATAGTCAGTACAAATACATTTATACGCAATCGCTTAGGTACGGCAGCAAACATATTACTTCCGGAAACACTGATAGCCGAATCGACCTGCATTGCCAAAGAGAACTGCGATCAAATAACAAGTTTGGTAAATTTCACCATCTGATCGTTCCCCTACCATGCCACGGGAAATTTAAAAGATGTTGAGGGATACAATGGCTACAGTGTTCGGCTGGGATATTGGCGGCGTTCACATCAAGCTGGCGGTTGTTAAAGACGGCCAGCTTATTTCGGTGGAGCAGATCCCGTGCACGCTTTGGCTCGGTGTTGAGCACTTGCACGATGCACTCCAGGTAACGGTGGCGCGATATGGCCAAGCTGCCGCAAATGCCCGCCACGCCGTTACCATGACAGGCGAACTGGCGGAAAACTTCGCCTCGCGCGAAGATGGCGTCCGCACTATCTGCAAAGAAACTTGCGCCATTCTGGGCGAGGACCGCACAAGGTTTTACTCCGCCTGCGATGGCTCGCATTTTGTCAACAGTGCGGTCGTTTCGCTTACTCAGCACTGGCCGTGGATTGCTTCCGCCAACTGGCACGCCAGCGCCACATGGGCCGCCTCTCAGCGCGCGAATGCGTTACTCATCGACATCGGCAGCACAACGACTGACATCATCCCTCTCGTGGACGGCGAAGTACGTGCACCTGGATTCACTGATGCCGAACGGCTCGCGCGGGGCGGGCTGGTGTATTCCGGCGTGGTGCGCACATCGCTGATGGTCATGGGGGAAGCGCCGTTCGCTGGCGTGCAGCACCGGCTTATGGCCGAGAACTTCTCCACCACAGCCGATATCTATCGCCTCACAGAAGAACTGCACCCGGACGACGACAGCTACCCTGCCTCTGATGGACGCGGCAAAAGCGCACCCGAATGCCGCGCTCGGATAGCGCGCATGTTTGGCCGCGACGCTGCCGAAGCATATGAAGCTGAATGGGATTTCCTGGCTCGCTATTTCCGCGAACGGCAGTTGCAAATGTTCAGCGAGGCTATTGCGCAAGTGCTGTCAGCTGAGCGGTTGCCGACATCCGCGCCGTTTCTTGCGGCGGGGGCAGGGCATTTTCTTGTGCCAGAACTGGCGCGCCGCTTCGGTCATCCGTGTGAGACGTTCGCGGACCTCGCCCCAACAGACAGCGAAGAACAAAAACGCCGCGCGGGAGTATGCGCCCCGGCGGCGGCAGTTGGCTTGCTCGCGGCTACCTGTGAAGAGTGGTAAGCCGACGCACAGCTCATATTATCTGAAAAGCGCTACGCAGCCTTTTCCTCCAGGAGTTGCCCGGAAGCTACCTGGTTGACGCGTCCGTTGTTGATAGACCACACGAACAACCCTTCACGTCCTAGAAGCGGATCAAACGACTTATCCAGCACATTCTGCCCAGCCGAATACGCTCCCATGGATGGCAAAATCAGCCGCATCCCGTTGGAGACGAAGCAGCGTCCACGCATCGTATGGCCATATTCCAGCACTTGCGCGACTGGATGCATGCGTCCCGCGATTTCATGGCTGACCGGCGCGCGCACTGGCTCATAGCGGAATTTGATGCCTCCAAGCGACAAATGCGGCAACACGGTCCCCCCGAACCCTTCAGGGACAGGCGCTTGCGCCGGGCCGTTGACCCAATACCACTCGCGATCTTCCATCAGATCAAATAGCCAGTCAGCATCGTGCGGGGAAAGCCGCACATCGTCGCCACCGCAGAAGCTATCGCCAAGAGCGATCACGCGGGGCGGATCGTAGCGGTCCAGCGCTTCTTCCAGCTTTTCGAATGCGGACGCGGTATCGTAGGGTGGCAGAACCACACCGTCTTCGGTGAGGTAGGAGCCTTTCTCCAGGTGCAGGTCTGCCACGATAAGCGTTTTCTCCGCCGGCCAATAAAGCGCCCCTGTTTGATCGGCGACGAAAGCCTTACCACTGAGCAAGACCCGGCATGAACCTGCCTGAGAAACATCCTCGTCAACGCGGCGCAAATAAACTGCATTATGCATGAGATAAGGTGCCTCTATGAAATGCTGCGCGATACCAAGTTCCGCAGCGGCGCTACCCACTTAACTAACGCGAGGACAAAAGGCGGGTGGCCATGTATCTATTTATCTATTATGACTGATTCGCAAAAATGTGTGTTTCAAAAATGGCTCTTTACTAGGCACATTAGCGTAGTTTTTATGCAAAACGCGCCATTTTTATGCCAAATTCTTTTGTACTTCAGATTATTCGCGAACAATGATGGCTGTGTCTATCAGGTGGACAGCCTGTGTGCTTCGCAAGGAAAAAGCTGTGAGCCCGCCCCCGCAAAGGCCATGAGCAAGGCGATTACGCTGCAAACAACGCCCTCAGCACACAAAGCGTTGACCTTGTCTGCGTTTGCCCCCAAATAAGAACGCGCAGTATAACAGCAAGGGCGCCAGACAGAAGGGGTGGATCAGACGATGGACAAACTCATAGGTGGAAGCCCTCTAGCTGTAGCGGCGCGGTTGCTCATCATCTCGCTAATCGTGGGAATGATCCTGTATATCGCAGGCTTCCAGGCCGATGAACTGCTGGATGCCATCCCCAAGCTCATCAACGCCATCTATGACCTCGGCTACAAGTGGATTGATGTCGTCGTTCAATGGCTGGTGCTTGGCGCTATTGTCGTCGTGCCGATCTGGGCTATCGTGCGGGTGCTGAAGTTCGTTTCTGGCGGACTTAAAGGCGGCGCAAAAGGTGGCGACAAAAGCAAAGAAGCGAAGAAATCATAAATTTTTAGTATTTCAAACCTGCAAGGCGAGGAAATGGCTGCGTGCTGTTTCCTCAATCGTTGTATGTCCCGTTACTGTCATATGATTGCAATGAAAATCGTATTTTCTTTGGCTTATGAAGTTGGATGTTGTTATTCCAGGCTTTGCAGCCGCTGAAACCAAAGAAACGCATCAGTTTGTACAGGGCGCTTATTACCGGACATTGTTCCTTTCCGATCTTCACTTAGGCGCGCGCTTTTCAAGCAGATGCAATGCTTGAATTCTTGAAGCCACAACGACACGGCTTTACGGCGGGTGTGCCATTCTCGCACGCATTAAGCGTCCATAGGCCGCGTCGCTGCCCCCTTTCTCCGTACGCGAACACTTCCGGTTTATGGTAATGCGGACTATCTGTAGGCTTTTCTTTCTCCGACTGTGTCCTGTTCGCTACAGGCAACTTCCATTGTCAAGTGTAGGCTTGTTGGGTGTAAGGTAAATTGTCGCACCTGAATATGGGGCACTGTAAGGGGGAATGCATGAGTGGTGGGCGTACTACGAGGTGGGGGTATGTGGCTTTTGCGGCGTTGCTGACGGGATTGGCAAGCGCACCAGCGCAAGCAACTGATGGATATTTTCAATATGGCTATGGCGCTCGTCAAAAGGCATTAGGTGGCGCTGGCGTCGCTGACAGCCGCGATGCAACCGCCGCAAGCCTTAACCCGGCAGGTCTGGTCGACGTCACGGATCAAGTCGATTTTTCGGCTACGCTGTTCAGCCCTCGCCGTGAGATGACGGGTGGTCCTGGACCGCGCTTCACACCAGAAGGCACCGTGGAAAGCAACCGCAATTACTTTGCGATCCCGAACTTTGCCTGGAGCAAGCACCTTAACAGCAACATGTTCTTTGATGTCGCCGCGATTTCCGTTTATGGCAACGGCGGCATGAACACCAGCTATCCGGCTGTGTCGCGCTCATTTGCAGAATGCGGGGGCGGATCAGGCGTCTTCTGCGGTGGCAAGATGGGCGTGGACTTACAACAAATGTTCATTTCGCTAGCTCTTGCTAAGCGGATTGCGCCAAATATGTCCGTAGGCGTGGCGCCGATTATCGCGCGTCAACAGATCAAACTCAAAGGGCTCGGTGCATTCGCACCAATGTCCAGCGATCCGGCAAACCTCACGGGCAATGGATACGACGAATCGTGGGGCGCTGGCATCCGTGTCGGTTTCCAATGGGCGATTACACCGAATATTCGCTTAGGTGTGGCGGGAAATTCGCGCGTTTATATGCAGGAGTTCGAGAAGTATAGCGGTCTGTTCGCTGAACAAGGCGACTTTGACATTCCGGCCAGCATTCAAGGCGGTATCGCTATCGACCTGAAGCCTAATCTGACTTTCATGGCCGACTATAAATACATCAACTATTCCTCCATCAAATCGATCTCCAATCCATCGACGAATGCAGCCCCGCTCGGCGATGACAACGGACCGGGCTTTGGCTGGAATGACGTGAACATCTTCAAGTTCGGCCTGGAATGGCGCGCGACACATGACATGACATTCCGTGTCGGTTATTCGCACACCGATAATCCTATCCAATCACGCGATGTCATGTTCAACGTCATCGCACCAGGCGTTGTGCAGGATCACTTCACCGGAGGCGCTGAATTCCAGTTGTCAGAAAACCTGGCTCTCGAACTCGCAGGCGCATATGTCCCTGAAGTAAGCGTGAAAGGTATTGAGCAAAACGGTACCAATCACCCGGTTGAGATCAGTATGGACCAATTTGAGGTGACAGCAGGTATCAAATATCGTTTGAGCAATCCTGTTGAGCCGCTGAAATAAGCTGGTTCTGAAAAGCCTATACTTACGACGAGGCGGAGCACGGAAGCTCCGCCTCGTTTTTTTATTTGCGTCCCAGTTCCCACAACGCCGTTTACACTGGTACGGTCGCGCTAGACGGGAACAAGATTTCAATAGTCGTGCCTTTGCGGCGCACGCTGTCGATACTCAGCGTTCCGCCTGTGCTTTCCACCAGCTTTTTCACCAGCGGCAGCCCCAGCCCCGAACGCCCCGGCGCCTCGGTATCCGGCGGCGGAGATTTGCGGCTCACGCCAAGCGCAGTGCGGATTTCCTTCTTTGTCATGCCGATGCCGTCATCGGTGATGGTCAGCCGCACCACGCCATCTTTCAGCTTGCGGGCAGCCACGCGGACTTTCCCCCCGGTTTTCTGATGACGCACGGCATTCATGAGCACGTTGAGCAGAATTTGCTTCAACGCGCGTTCGCTGATGTGCAGGCGCGGAAGCGTCTTTCCAGCGGTCTTGGAGACTTTCAGCCCTGCCTGCGTCGCAAGCGGCGTAATGAGCTGCACGCAGCGCGTGACGATGGGGCCAATTTCCACGGGCTCGGGTTGCGGCAGCCCTGCGCCCGGCAGCAGCACGCGCGCCGAGAAGTCGGCTAAGATCTCCATGGCCAGTTCGGCGCTTTCCACGATGTTGCCCGCGTAGCTTTGCGCTTTTTCAGGGTTGCGCCGCATAAGTCCACTATCGCGGATGCGCTCGGCAAACCCCAAGATTACGGTGAGCGGATTGCGCAACTCGTGGCACAGCTCGCGCAGCATCAGCGTCAGCGCATCGGGCATGTGGTAAGCTTCGTTGCCAAGCGGGCTAAAGGCGGATGTTCTGGGCGCGGGCTTCCTCGGCGGCTTTGGCGAAGCGGCGGCGGATTTCTTGGCAGACGCTGGCGCTGGCGCGGGAGAAGACTTAGACGCGCTGCTTTTCCGCGTTTTCCTTGCTGTGGGAGACGGCGAGGCGGCGGCTTGCATCTGCGCTGCGATGGCGGCGAGTGCGGCGCGATCTCCGGCAGGCATGGCGGAAGGCTCGCTAAGGGCAGCGGCTTTCCCGGTCTTTGGTTGCGCTTTGCCTTTCGACTGAGCTGTGGCCGCGGATTTGGCTTTAGCTTGCGCTTTAGTCTTGGACTGTCGTTTTCGAGTGCTGAATTCGCCATCCTTCATGGCGGGGTCATCCAGAACCCGTATGATTAGCCCATTGCCTCCGTCAGCAAGTTCCAGCGTTTGCATGGTGCATTGCACTGTCACGCGTCCGGCAGCGGAAGCGAGGGTCAGGGCATCGGTCCATTCACCGTGCGTCCCATGTTTGCGGAGAAGCGCTGCGATACGGGCAGCCGCCCTATCCTGTGTGCTGAAACGCCGTTCGCGTAGAGCGTCCTGCGAGGGGGCCCCCCAGAAATCGCGTCCAGCATGATTGGCCCAGAGAATGCGACGCGCTTTGACGTCCCACACCCATACTGGCTCTTCGGCGGTTAAAAAGTCGCCTAGCGGAATTAGCACCGCCGCGCGATCATCGCTTCCCATAATGTATAATTCTACTCTGTTACAAAGGTTAGCCTGTTATTCCGCCGCAAGTGATGAAGACAACGAACAGTCCCGCGACACAAGCCAAAAACGCGTCTCTTTAACGACTTTTTCAATAATCATGGTCAACACAGCACGGATTTTATGCGGTTCTGATAGCTAACAAGCTATTTCGCCACATTATTATGGCCCTCATGAATAGGAATCGCCATGAGTGCGAGGCGGTTGACGCCGGGGCGATTCTCTTCAGCATCGCCGTCATTAATTTCGCGACTTCCACAGTGATGCAACCCTAGCTTGGATTGCGCCAGCCAGTTCACGCCGTGAGATACGCAAACACTTCTAAAGTCTTGGCGAATCGCGATTAGTTGTAGCCAGAGGCGTCAACCAACTGGGTACAATTACTTTCGTCCCCTGTGCATAGCGTGCACGAAGGGCTGTGCCATACATGCTATCAATTCTGTCTCGCGAAGAATCGGATAAATTCGCGCTCATGAGACAGAACCCCGCCACCGCACCCCGCTTAGAAGCCGTGACCAACGAGCAGTCCTTGCCGTTCCGTCAGGCTCCCCACAACATCGAGGCCGAGCAGGCGTTGCTCGGCGCCGTCCTCATCAACAACGAGGCTTTCGACCGCGTTTCGGTCTTCCTGGAGCCGCATCATTTCTTCGATCCGCTGCATGGGCGCATCTACGAAACCGCTGCCCAGCTCATCCAGAGTGGCAAGCAGGCCACGCCGATCACGCTGAAGACGTTCTTCGAAAATGAAGACCCGATCGGCACTGTAACTGTACCGCAATATCTGGGGAGGCTGGCCGCGCACGCCACCAGCATCATCAACGCTTATGATTATGGCCAGACCATCTACGATCTATCCGTGCGCCGCGATCTAATCATTCTTGGCGAGGATATGGTAAACACCGCCTATGATACGCCGGTTGATCATCCGCCGGAAAAGCAGATCGAGGAAGCTGAAAGCCGTCTCTACGGGTTGGCCGAAAAGGGCAAATACGGATCGGGGTTCCTGGCGTTCTCAACCGCGCTCACCGATGCGGTGGAAATGGCCTCAAAAGCGCACGAGCGCGACGGGGGGCTTTCCGGGCTTTCATCTGGCCTGCGCGAGATGGATAAAATACTGGGTGGATTGCAAAACTCCGACCTTATCATCCTTGCCGGACGCCCCTCTATGGGCAAGACCGCGCTCGCCACAAACATCGCCTTCAATATCGCCAAAGCTTACCGCGCCGAGCAGCACGCCAATGGCGAAACCGAGGTGGTGGACGGCGCAGTCATCGGCTTCTTCTCACTGGAAATGTCGGCGGAACAGCTCGCCACACGTATCATTTCCGAGCAGGCGCAGATTTCATCCGAGAAAATCCGGCGCGGCCTCATCAATGATGAAGAATTCCGCCGTTTGGTGCAGGCAAGCCGCGAATTGCAATCGTTGCCGCTCTATATCGACCACACTGGCGGTATTACCATCGCCCAGCTCGCCGCGCGCGCGCGCAAGCTGAAGCGTCAGCGCGGACTGGGGCTGCTGATCGTCGATTACTTGCAACTCTTGAGCGGGTCGAAGCGCTCCAGTGACGCCCGCGTGCAGGAGGTGTCGGAAATTACCGTTGGCCTGAAGGCGCTGGCCAAGGAACTTAACGTGCCGATCATCGCGCTGTCACAGCTTTCTCGTCAGGTGGAAGCGCGCGATGACAAACGCCCGCAACTCTCCGACTTGCGCGAATCAGGCTCCATCGAGCAAGACGCCGACGTGGTAATGTTCGTGTTCCGTGAGGAATATTACGTGCAGCGCAGCGAGCCATCCACCACCAAGGTGGAGGAACACCAGAAATGGCAAGACGAAATGGCTCAGGTTCACGGCGTCGCCGAGGTGATCATCGGAAAGCAGCGTCACGGTCCTACCGGCACAGTGAAACTGCAATTTACCGGTGAGTTTACGCGGTTCTCCGATCTGGCCGAAAATGATCGCATGGGCGGGTATTAGGGCCTAAGGCCAACATCACTATCATTCCCACGAAATCATCAGAAAGCTTTAACGTTTTTGCGCGCATAAGATGTAATTCACTTTGAGTACATCACAGGCGCGCAAAGACGTCCGTGGTGCGTGTACAGCACTTGCGTAATGAGCTGACAGTATGTCCGAAAACGCGCCCGCGAGGAAATCTTCGTCCGGCATGGCGGAAACGCGCTCCCTCGGAGCAGATTTCAGCTTCAACGACATATGGCTGTTTCTGCGCCGTTACGTCTTAACGATCGCGCTTGCCGTAGCCGCCAGCGTAGCCGCGGCGGGCTATATGGCGTTTTCGGCCACACCGGAATTCACAGCAACGGCGCAAATCCTCATCGATCCGGCCCTTTCGCAAGCGTTGCGTGACCCAGCACGAAACAATGGTGGCAGCGGAAACCTTCCCCTCGATACGGCGCAGGTGGAAGGCCAGATCGCCGTTTTGCATTCGGAAAGCATTGCGTTTGCCGTCATTGACCGGCTGCAACTTGTTGACGATCCAGAGTTCACCGGCAAGGGCGCGCCCTCGCTTGTTAAGCGTGTCATCAATTTTTTCACGCGCGGATTTGAGCTTGCCGCCCCTTCAGAACCTTCCGCTGAGTTTGCCAACTATCTGAAACGGCGGGCGGCGGTAGAAGCGTTCGCGAGCAATCTCGATGTGCGGCGCGTCGGACCAACCTACGCGATTAACATTTCCTACACTTCTCAATACCCGGAAAAAGCAGCCCGCATCGCCAACGCCACCGCCGACGCTTATATTCAAGGTCAACTTAAAGTGAACGGTAAGGCGGCTCAACAGGGAAGCGAATGGCTGGAAAAACGGCTCGTGCAGTTGCGTACGCAGCTCAGTGAAGCTGCGCGGAGAGCGGAGTTGTTCAAGACGGGCCGCGATTTCCGTCTGCCGCAAACACGTTCGGATGTGGGAGGGCAAGGCGCGCCGACGGTCCACCGTGATGTGGATGGCCAGCCTTCGGATAACACCGCTGAAAATCAGTCGCAGAACGGAACGGCCTCCCGCACGCCAAACGCCGCCCCTGCAACGCGCCCGGTAACGCTGGCGGAGTTGGAATCCACCGTCGAAAGTTACCGCAAGATTTACGAAACCTACCAGCAGGCGTTCGCCGACGCTGTGCAACGCCAGTCGTTTCCGGTGGCCAACGCTCGTGTAATCACCGCCGCCACGCGTCCGTTGCACAAAAGCTCACCGCGCAGAAAACGTATGCTGGCGCTGGGCGCGGTTGCTGGGTTGCTCGCGGGGCTGGGCATTGCGCTGTTACGTTTCTCGATGGATAGCTCGGTCCGTTCGGCTCGCCAAGTGCGCGATTTGACGGGCCTGCCCTGTCTCACCCTTATTCCGCAGTTGGATCGCCCGCCTCTCTTGGCCTCAAACGCCGAACCGCAGCCGTTAGCGCCCGAAACGGCCGATGCCGTGAAAAACAGCTATCGTATGGTGACGGATGCGCCGTTTTCGCCGTTCAGCGGTTCAATGAAAACGCTGCGCAATGCTATTCTGCACAGGGCGGGCAGACACTCAGTGCAGTGCATAGGCGTCACATCAGCCATGCCGGACGAAGGCAAAAGCACTATCGCTGCCAATCTCGCCGCACTGTATTCGCTCACCGGGCGCACTCTTATCATCGACGCCGATGTTCACCGTGCGACAATCAGCGCTGTGCTCGCGCCAGACGCTAAACTGGGGCTTTTGGAAGTCGTGAGCGGCAAGGCGGAATATGCGGACGCAATCATTTCTGGCACTGTTGCAGGCGAAGGCTTGGCGCCGGACGTGCTGCCTATCGTGGCGAGCGACGGCCCCATTTCTTACGAAATGCTGACCGCAATGGAAATGCGCGGGCTTCTGGACTCGTTGCGCGCCCATTACGAGACGATCATCCTCGATTTGCCGCCAGTGACCCCCATTGTCGATTGCGTGGCCATCGCGGCGCTTTTGGATGGCGTTGTGACAGTAGCAGCCTGGGGCGACACCCCCGCCGATGTGCTGAACGATGTCACTGGCATGCTGTACACTGCGCGTGCGAACGTGCTGGGCGTGGCGCTGAATAAGACCGATAAATCAATGGCGACAGTGCGTTGGCGCAAGAGATGGGGCTATAATTATTACCGCACGCATCGTGGCCGGGCGGAAGCTGGCGTTACCGGCAACGTCGGTGCGGAGGCTGACGCTCCGCACCCGGCTGAGTAGCGGCTAGAAATAGCAAATACCAATGCTCAACCGCCGCGACGGCCCAGAAACACAATCGGATGCCCGTTCCATGTGGTATCCGCCAAATTGCGCATGCCGCAGTTTTTGAAGAAATCTTCCGAGCGCGAATTCGCCATCGTGACGGCGTGAAACCCGGACACGCCGCTAGCCATGCAGTGATGCGCGAACGCAGCCACAAGCAGCGTCCCGGTTCCGTTGCCGCGAGCCTCCTTACGCACGTTCACATGGATATGTGCAGGATGCGTCGTAATTGGTCCGGAGGGGAAAAGCGCATAGTAATCCGGCCCCGGAAGCGGATCGGCGTTGCTGATGAGTGTCCCGGCCAGATAGCCCACAACGCGGCTGTCATCATCAAGCGCGAGGAAGCAATCTTCCGGGCAATGACGCAGATAGCGCCCCAGCCATATGTCGTGAAACCGGGCGCGCGCTTTTTCATCCGCAAAGCTCTTACGCGCCGCGGCTTCATAGAAAATGGCATCGATCTCGGGCTGTAGCTCCGGCAAGGGACCGGCCAGCGGAAGCGGGAAAATCTGTGGCATGTCGGTCACCGGAAATGCTTGGAGAGCTTCAACCCTTGCGCCTGATAATGCGAGCCGAGCCCCTCGCCATATATTTTGTCGGGCGCCTCGGTGAGCTGCTCGTATATGACGCGACCGACGATCTGCCCGTCTTCCAGAATGAACGGCACTTTGTGGCTGCGCACTTCAAGCACGACGCGGCTTCCGGCGCCCCCCGCCTCCGCGTGACCAAAGCCGGGATCGAGAAAGCCCGCATAATGCACGCGGAATTCGCCCACCAGCGGATTGAAGGGCATCATCTCGGCGGCGTGGGTTGGCGGCACGTGGATCGCCTCTTTCGACGCCAGGATGTAAAACTGGTCTGGATCGAGGATAAGACGCGGTCTATTCGCTGCCGAGATCGGCTCCCAGAAATCGGCCACGGAGCAGCAGCCCGGCTGGTCCACGTCCACAACACCGGTGTGGCGTTTGGCGCGAAACCCGATGACGCCTTCCGCCATCTCGCCGCTCAGATCAACCGAAAGCGCGATGCCGCCTGCGATGTCGGCGCTATCGGAGGAAATCAGCCGCTGTTCGCTGTGGAGGATGGCGAGCTCGGCATCGGTATGCTCGGGCCGTCCGCGCCGGAAACGCACCTGCGATAGCAGCGAGCCAGGCCGCACCAGTACCGGGAATGTCTGCGGACAGATCTCAGCGTAGAGAGGGCCGTGATAGCCATCGGGGATCTGATCGAACGCCGCGCCTTCGCTGGTGATCACACGGGTGAACACGTCAAGCCGTCCGGTGGAGCTTTTCGGGTTCGCGGCGGCGGAAATACCTGCGGGCAGGGCGAGGCTTTCTTGCAGCGGCACCACATAAACGCAGCCGGTTTCCAGAACCGCGCCGCCAGTCAGCGGAACCTCGTGCATGCTGAAGGCTTTCAGCTTGTCTTCCACGGTGGATTGCGGCGTAGGTAGAAAGCTGGCACGCACACGGTAGGCTACATCGCCAAGCCGCAAATCGAGGCTGGCGGGCTGTACTTGCGCGGGCGTCACCGGTTCGCGCGCCGAGATGCGGCCTTCACGAATCATCTCGCGAAGCGCTTGCGCGGGTAAGAGGCCGTCGCTAGCATTTCCCGGAGGCGTCTGCGCGTCGGCCGAAAGGGTGCTCATCGCTTAATCCTTAAGTTCACGGATTTGCCATCTTAGTCATAGGCGAAGAGACGCCAACCCCTAAGCTGAGTTTTTTCCAAGTCGATTAGGCGGCATTGGGATGAAATTATTTGATTTTCCCCATTCACTTTTACCCCATTTGGACGCCTAGCCCTTGAAACTGCGCGGGCATAATGGTTTCTGTTGCTTGCGTTTGATGAGTGTGCGCATGGATGAAAATCCCATATCTTAGGAGCTGAAAACTATGGAAAATGTGTTGATCATTGGCGCCGGTGGCGCGGGCTCCGTCGTGGCGAAGAAATGCGCCATGAACTCCAGCGTTTTCAAGAGAATTCACCTCGCTTCGCGCACGCTCCCTAAATGCGAGGCAGTGCAGGCCGATATTCTGGAAAAGCAAGGCGTTGAAATAGGCGTTTCGCAGGTGGACGCCGATAATGTCGCCGAGACGGTCGCGCTGATAGAGCGCGTCAAGCCTGATCTGGTGATCAACATGGCGCTGCCGTATCAAGACTTGGCAATCATGGACGCCTGCCTTGATACGGGCACGCATTATCTCGACACCGCCAACTACGAACCGAAAGACGAAGCAAAGTTCAGCTATTCATGGCAATGGCCCTATCATGAACGCTTCCACGACAAGGGGCTGATGGCGGTCTTGGGCTGTGGTTTCGACCCCGGCGTGAGCAATGTGTATTGCGCCTACGCGCAAGAAGAACTGTTCGATGAAATCCACAGCATTGACATTGTCGATTGCAACGCTGGCGATCATGGCAAGGCGTTCGCAACAAATTTCAATCCGGAAATCAACATTCGCGAAGTAACACAGCGCGGGAAATACTGGAAAGACGGCCAGTGGATCGAAATCGATCCGCTGAGCATTTCTGCGATGATCGATTATCCAGAAGTCGGCTCACGCAAATCTTACCTGATTTACCACGAGGAAGAAGAGTCGCTTGTGCTCAACATTCGCGGGCTAAAGCAAATTCGCTTCTGGATGACGTTTTCGGATGAATACATCAAGCATCTGGATGTGCTGCAAAGCGTCGGCATGACGCGGATCGATCCGGTCATGTATAACGGCGTCGAAATCATCCCGCTGCAATTCCTGAAAGCGCTGCTGCCAGAGCCCTCGTCGCTCGCCGAAGGCTATACGGGCAAAACATCCATCGGCTGTATCATCAACGGCATGAAGGACGGGCAGAAACAGCGCCGCTTCATCTATAATGTCTGCGATCACGCCGTGTGCAACAGCGAGGTGGGCGCGCAAGCCGTGTCATACACAACCGGCGTTCCGGCGATGACCGGCGCCATGATGATAATGAATGGCATGTGGACAGGGCAGGGGGTGTTCAACGTCGAACAGCTTCCGCCTAAGCCGTTCTTGGAGGAAGTCGCCAAACAGGGCCTGCCCTGGCACGTGAAGGACGTAGCCGTTGACACAGCGCCCGAGCCGCTTTGGAAATAATGTTGAGCAGTAAAGTACATTCCAGCACAGTGCGGCGACGTGCCACCCCATGGAACGGCTGTCAACAAAGCAATAGAACTCTTTGAAAAGTTGTAGCTTTAGCTCTGCGGGCAAGACAGGGCAGGTATTGGGGGCTGACCTCCTCATGCATACTATGTCTTGACCTGCATTACAGGGCATATTATCTGCCCTGAGGCTGCGCCCGTGCTATCATTGCATAGGCTTAGTCATGCCAAACAAGAGGCTCCGTTGCAGCAACATCCAGCATTGCCCGCCGATATCCGCACGCCTGCCTATGTGCTTGATACGGCAAGACTGAAACATAACCTGGCTACGGCCGCGCGCATCCGCCGCGAAACCGACTGCCGGATGCTATTAGCGTTGAAAGCCTTCGCGCTTCCAGAGGCGTTTCCCCTCATGCGTGATGTGCTCGACGGCACCACTGCCAGCGGCGAGTTTGAAGCCCGCCTTGGCCACGAGGAATTCGGTGGAGAAACGCACGTTTATGCGCCCGCCTATACCGATGCTGAGATCAGTAGGCTAACCGGCCTTGCCGACCACATCTATTTCAACTCGCCAGCGCAACTCACGCGCTACTTACCGCAACTGGCTTCGGCGCCGCATATCAAGACGGGGTTGCGCATCAATCCCGGTTTCTCGATGGCAACGCTCGGTGGAGTACTGTACGACCCATGCGCCCCCTATTCGCGGTTCGGCGCACCTCGCGATTTATTAAACGCCGCGCCGTGGGACAAAATCGACGTGCTTCACGCTCATACCCTATGCGAGGCCATGCATAGAGGCTCGCGGGGGCTGATTGATCAGATCGCGCGCGAATATGAGCCTTTTGTGCGTCAGGTGAAAACCGTGAATTTCGGCGGCGGACATTACTTCAATGCACCAGGCTATGACGTAGACTCCCTGATTAACGCCATAAAGGCTTTCCGCGCAGAATTTAAGGTAGACATCATTCTTGAGCCAGGCGGCGCACTGGTGGTGAATGCAGGCTATCTTGTCGCAACCGTGCTCGATATTCATCGCAACGAGAAAAATATCGCCATTCTCGACACATCGGCGAGCTGTCATATGCCTGATGTGTTGGAAGTGCCATATACGCCGCCAGTTCTGGGTGCTGGACAGGTGGGCGAATATCCGCACAGCTACATTCTAGCGGGCAAAACCTGCATGACAGGCGATGTGATAGGCGAATATTCGTTTCCTAAGCCGCTGGTACCCGGAGACCGTGTGGTATTTGGCGACATGATGCAGTATAGCTTCGTAAAGAATAACACTTTCAACGGTACGCCCCTGCCCAATCTGGCCAAGCTTGAAGAAGACGGGAGCTATACGGTTCTGCGTGAGTTCGATTATGGTGAATTCAGGCAGCGATTGGGGTAATCTGAGATCAAAGTTGATGCAATTAGGAGTTAAGTACATGCGCGGGCATCTGAGCCATGGCGGATATCTGCCAGGAGAAGCCAACAAATGAATGTATTGCGTGCGGGCACGATCCTGTCGTTGTTCATGTTGATGACAATTACGTTGATTCCGTTACAGGCCATTTTCGTGGTGACGCGCCTGCCACTGCGAAAACATTTTCCGAATTGGTACCACAAACAGGTTTGCCGGCTTCTGGGCATACGCGTGCATGTAAGCGGCAGCCTTCCGGCTAACGGTCCTGTGCTTCTGGCTTCAAACCACATTTCCTGGCTGGATATCCCTGTGCTAAGCAGCGTTACGTCATTGTCGTTCGTGGCGAAGCGCGAGGTTTCCACCTGGCCGTTCATCAATGTGCTGGCATGGCTTCAGCGCACGATTTTCGTAGACCGCAAGCGTCGCACCTCAGTTGGCAAGACGGCGAATAAAATTCTGCAACGCCTTGATGCAAAAGAGCGGGTGGTTCTGTTCGCGGAAGGCACCAGCAGCGATGGCAATCAGGTGCTGGATTTCAAAAGCTCGCTATTCGCGGCGGTAGAACCCAACGGCGACAATCACGATGGCTATTCGTTGCAAACGATTGCAATTGCTTATACGCATGTGCATGGTTTGCCGATGAACCGTCAACAGCGTCCTGCCATTGCGTGGTATGGCGATATGGACATGCTGGGGCATGCATGGGGTGTGCTGAAAGGCGGCCCACTTGATGTGCATGTTCGACTGGGCGAACCCGTGTATTTGAAAGAGGTGGGAAATCGAAAAGCCATGGCTGTGGAAGCACATCGGCGTGTGCGTGCTGATTTCGCGCATATTTTAACTGCGCGCCCGCAAGCCGCATCTTAATGTAGTGCCTATGAAAACCGTTCACATCAAAAGCTATGGCTGCCAGATGAACGTCTACGATTCCGCGCGCATGGCGGAAACGCTGGCTAGCCACGGCTACACCGAAACGCCAGACATCGAAGCCGCCGATTTGATCGTGCTGAACACATGCCATGTGCGCGAGAAAGCCGCGGAGAAGATTTACTCAGAGCTTGGCCGTTTACGCCAATTGCACGAGAAGCGGAGCGCGGCGGGGCAAGAAACCATCGTCGCCGTTGCAGGGTGCGTGGCTCAAGCGGAAGGCGCGGAAATTCTCGCTCGCGCGCCCGTGGTCGATCTGGTGGTAGGTCCGCAAAATTATCACCGCCTGCCAGAGTTGATTGCTCGCTCTAGCGCAGAACGAACGCGCATTGTGGACACAGAATTTCCGGCGAATGACAAATTCGTCCATCTCCCCGAGCGCCAAACGCAACACGCGCCCTCCGCGTTTCTCACCGTGCAGGAAGGATGCGATAAGTTCTGCACGTATTGCGTGGTGCCTTACACGCGCGGCGCCGAGTTCTCACGGCCTGTTGCGGCTGTGCTGGACGAAGCCAGGCGTCTGGCCTCTTTCGGTGTGCGCGAAGTGTCGCTGCTCGGCCAAAATGTGAACGCCTATGCAGGCGAAGGACCGGATGGCAGCCCGTGGAGCCTCGCGCGACTTCTGGAGGCTGTGGCTGCTGTTCCAGGCATCGCGCGCGTGCGCTATACGACCAGCCATCCAGCTGACATGGCCGACGATCTCATCGCCGCGCATCGCGATATTCCAGCGTTGATGCCCTATCTGCACTTGCCGTTCCAGGCGGGCGCGGACCGCATTCTGGCGGCAATGAACCGCAAGCATACCGCCGCCGAATATTTGCGCCTTGTGGACCGCATCCGTGAAGCGTGCCCGGAAATGGCGCTGTCCACGGATATCATCGTGGGCTTCCCTGGCGAGACGGTTGAAGAATTCGAGGCAACCATGGACCTGGTGCGCCGCGTGGGCTTCGCTTCCGCCTATTCGTTCAAATACAGCTCGCGTCCTGGAACACCCGCCGCCACGCTTGGCGAACAAGTGCCCGAGCCTGAGAAAGCGCGTCGGCTTGGCGCGAAAAAAAGGCCGCAAGCCAGGACAAATGGCAGGGCGTTCTCCCTATCTTCAGGCTGTGCATGTCGAGGCGAGCGAGGATATGGCGGGCCGCATCGTATTAGTGCGTATTCAAGACGCTGGCCCTAACAGCTTGAGTGGTGTCATAATTTCGCATATCGATTGCTATATGGGAAAAGAACAGTCTCACGAATCTCAAAACGCTGGCATATTGTGATTACAGTGAGAAAACGCACACACTTTCAGTGGAGGCCATGATTGCCGCAAGTACGTGGATCGGCATCTCAAAACATTAAAGGTGGAGCAAAAGCCGACGTCGCCGATGCTGCCGCCCAGCGCACAGATCTTCAGTTTGATGACAACCGGCTGCTAGCTGACCTGCTTGGCGAATTTGATTCGCACCTGTCGCATTTAGAAAGCCAGCTGGGCATCCATGCAGTCGTGCGCGGAAATGTTATTCGCTTAGAAGGCCCAGAAAGCGATCGCGCTGTCGCCAAGGACGTTCTGGAAGAGCTGTATAGTCGCCTCAAATCCGGACATACGGTTAGCCTCGGCGATATCGACGGAGCGATCCGGCACGCGCGAGCGGGCGGAAAACTTCAGTCGAATGCGTCGGGCGACAAATCCGAGGTGGGGAAACTGCGCACGCGCAAGCGGTTAATCGCGGCCCGCACGCCTATGCAAACGCGCTACATTCAGGCGTTGCAATCCGAGCAACTGATCTTCGCAACAGGCCCAGCGGGGACCGGCAAGACATATCTGGCTGTCGCCCACGCGGCGGCGTGTCTTGAACGCGGCGAGACCGAGCGCCTCATATTGTCGCGCCCTGCGGTGGAAGCTGGCGAGCGGCTGGGCTTTTTGCCTGGCGATATGCGCGAAAAGGTCGATCCATACTTGCGTCCGCTCTATGACGCACTATATGACGTCCTTCCTGCCGAAAAGGTAGAACGCGGGCTGGAAAATGGCACGATAGAAATCGCGCCGCTGGCTTTTATGCGCGGACGCACGCTCAGTCATGCCATGGTCATTCTTGACGAAGCCCAAAATTGCACCTCAATGCAAATGAAAATGTTTTTGACCCGGCTGGGCGAGGGAAGCAAAATGATGGTAACTGGTGATCCATCGCAGATTGATCTTCCAGCAGGGCAGACCTCTGGTTTGAAAGAGGCGACCGCTATTCTAGAAAATGTGAAAGGTATTGTTCACATTTCGTTTACCGCTGCTGATGTGATCCGTCACGAATTGGTGGCCCGTATAGTTGAAGCATATGAGAAAGTTCGCTAAATGCTGGCGTTAGCCGAAATATACGAACATGACAAATAACATAGACGTTCAACCTTCAACATTTACGCGCACGGATGACGACTCATCCGCTGACGACCCTGCCCCAAATTCTCTCGTAACCCTTTTGGTGCAATGCGAGGCGTGGATATCGCTTGGCGATATTGAGAAGACCGTTAACAATGCCTATAACGCCGTGAGCGCATGCGTCCCCGCTGTCAACGGGCGCGAAGTTGTGGTCGTGCTGGCCGATGATGCCGAATTGCGCAGTTTAAACGGCCGTTTTCGTGGTAAAGATAAGCCTACCAACGTATTATCGTTTCCGCAGATTGAAGATATTGCCCCATATGATAGCGGCATGGATCTGCCGCTTGGCGATATAATTATCGCTTATGAAACCGTATTACGTGAAGCAGATGAAGAAAACAAACTTACACTTCATCACTTCACGCATATGATCGTACATGGACTTCTGCATCTGGCGGGTTTCGATCACGAAACCAGCGTTGACGCCGAGCAAATGGAAGCCTTGGAGCGCGAGATCTTGGCGAGCATGAACATTCCCGATCCTTACAATTCCGTTGCGAATGGCCTTGCCGAATATCCCGACAGGCGTTGTATATGACTATGAGCGAATATTCCCCAGGCACAGATGTGTCTGAACAGTCAGAATCTCATCATGGATGGCTGGAACGCCTAGCGGCTAGGTTTGGCTTCTCAAACACTAACACCCGCGAAGCAATCGAAACGGTGCTCAGCAACGACGATGGCACGCTGTTCACCACTGCCGAACGCGCGATGCTGCAAAAAGCGATGAGCTTCAAAGCGCTGCGGGTGGAAGATGTGGTCGTACCGCGCGCCGCGATTGTAGCGGTGGAAGACACCACAATGCTTGCCGGGCTGCTTGCGGAGTTTTCCAAAAGCGGTTATTCGCGCCTGCCTGTCTTCCGGGATTCGCTGGATAATCCGCTAGGGATGGTGCACGTGAAAGACGTGCTAGACTGGATTTTCGCCCGTGCGCAATTAGAAAGTGACCGTTCGCTACGGCTTGACACCGTGGATACGTCCGTAACGGTCGCCGAGGCTGGGATCATCCGCGAGGTCATTTTCGCACCGCCTTCAATGTCGGCGCTTGATTTGCTGGTCCGTATGCAGCATCGCCATATCCACCTAGCGCTGATCATCGACGAACACGGCGGCACCGATGGCTTGGTGTCCATTGAAGATCTTCTGGAAGAAGTCGTTGGCGATATCGAGGATGAGCACGACGACGATACGCCAATGATCATTAAGGAAACGAACAGTTGGGTTGTGGATACGCGCGCCGGCATCGACGAGGTGGAAGAAGCCATCGGGCGGGCGCTATTCTCCAACGATGAAACCGGCGATGGGGTGGAGACCTTAGGTGGCGTTATCTTCAAGATGCTGGAACGCGTGCCAGTTCGCGGCGAAATCATTACACATGGCTGGTGGGAGTATGAAATCATCGATGCCGACCGGCGTCGCGTGAAAAAGCTACGCATACGCCGCGCTCCCTCGCCGGAAACTGGCAGCGCTAGCGGTACGACATCAACCGCCACCCAGCATGAATTAAAGCAAGTTCAGTTCAATCAGAACCGCTGACCTCATTTTCCAGATCTTGGTTATTCCGTTTCCCGCACATGGGCAACAGTTTTTCAAGCTATGCTTAAAGTGTTTTTACTACTTACCCCTTTCGACCAAAAGAAATATTAAGTTTTCTTTGAGAAAATCCCTGATTGTGAACACCATGATCTCCTTGGATCAGTGAGTTGTGTTCGCAATTTAACAGGGTGTAAACATATCGCCCAGCAGTATCAATGCAAAATGCCGTGGCTGCCAAGTGCGTAATATTGGGCAACAATGCAAGACACAATCCCAGGCTATACGACTCAATCAGTCGTGAGCGATACAGGAGATTTTCTCATTTACCGCGCGATCTCGCCGGACCAGCGCTCAGTGTTGATGAAAGTCCCGGTATTTCAGCGGCCATCCACCCCTATCATCCGCAAGCTTGAGTACGAATTCGAAATTACGCGCGAATTAGATGAAGCGTTCATTGTCAAACCGCTTAAAATTGAAAAAAATAAAAAACATATAGCCTTAATATTTGATGATTGCCCCTACTCTACACTTACAGAACTCCTTGGTTCTCCATTAGAAATAGAGCATTTTCTGCGTATCGCCATCGGTGTAACGACTGCTTTAGCTGAAGTTCACAATCAGGGACTGGTACACAAAGACATCAAGCCGGCCCATATCTTCATTTGCCATCATGGCAATGTTAAACTTACAGGGTTCACAGAAGCTTCACTGTTATCACGTGAGCGTCAACCTTCTCATATGGTGGAAGTTATTGCCGGAACGCTTCCCTATATGGCGCCTGAACAGACAGGCCGCATGAATCGCTCGGTTGACTCGCGCAGCGATATTTACGCACTGGGCGTGACATTCTATCAGATGCTCACTGGCCTGCTTCCGTTTACGGCATCCGATCCGATGGAATGGGTGCATTGCCACATCGCGCTTCAGCCAACGCCTCCCGCAAAGCGCATAACGACGATACCGCAGCCTCTTTCAGATATCGTCATGAAACTCATGACGAAGACTGCCGAAGAACGTTACCAAACTGCCGATGGCCTGCTTGCCGATCTGAAGGCTTGCGCAAAGGAATGGCAGGAGCAGAAGCACATAGCGCCGTTTGCTTTGGGTGAAAACGATATTTGCCACCGCATGCTCATTCCGGAAAAGCTCTATGGGCGTGAACAGGAAGTTAAAACGCTTCTGGCGGCTTTCGATCGAGTTGTTGCTGGCGGCAAGCCGGAACTTGTGCTTGTGACCGGATATTCCGGCATAGGCAAATCGGCAGTGGTGAATGAACTGCACAAGGAGCTCATTCCATCGCGGGCTTTATTTGCAAGCGGCAAATTCGATCAATACAAGCGCGATGTGCCTTACGATACTTTGGCGCAAGCAATCCAGACGCTTATTCGCCAGGTTCTATGCAAGAACGAGGAGGAAATCGCGGAATGGCAAGAAGCATTGCAGGAGGCGCTGGGACCAAATGGCCGTCTCATCACAGATCTCATACCCGATCTCGAAGCGCTAATCGGCGAGCAGCCCCCCGTTGAAGATGTCGCCCCGCAGGACGCTCAGAACCGCTTCAACACAGTTTTTCTCCGCCTTCTAGGGGTCTTCGCGCGCCAGGAACATCCAATCGTGCTGTTTCTTGATGATTTGCAGTGGCTTGACACAGCTACATTGCAGTTTATCCAGGAACTGATGTTGCACCCTTATGCAAAACATCTACTGCTGATTGGTGCATATCGTGATAACGAGGTTGGTTCAACACATCCATTAATGCTCGTAAGCGAAACAATCGCCAAAAATGGAGGAAATATTTGCCGTATTACACTGGAGTCTTTGGCTAGGCATGAAGTTACACAGCTAATCGCTGATACTTTTCATTGCAAAGAGGAGCGGGCGGCTTCACTCGCTGATGTGGTCTACGAAAAAACCGGTGGCAATCCCTTTTTCACTATCCAGTTTTTGACTTCTCTTGCCGAAGAAAAGCTCGTGTTTTTCGATGGCCGGACAGCTTGCTGGCAATGGGATTTGGAGCACATTCATAGCAAGGGTTTCACCGATAACGTGGCCGAACTGATGATCGGTAAATTAAGCCGACTTCAGGAGGTGACTAGGGAATCTTTAAAAATTCTATCCTGCCTTGGAAATAAAGTAAGCATAGCTGACCTCGCTAATATTCGGGGTGACACAGAAGAAAAAATGCGGAGCGATCTTTGGGAAGCGCTTCACAGCGGTTTTATTTTTCTTGAGAATTCTAAATTTATTTTCCTCCATGATCGTGTACAAGAAGCGGCCTATCAACTCATTCCAGAAAATGAGCGCCCAAACGTTCATTTAAACATTGGGAGAAAACTGCTTGAACTAACGCCGCCAGAAGATATCAGCGATGCCATTTTCGATATTGTTAATCATCTCAATTACGGCATCGAATTGATAACTGATGAGCATGAAAGAGAAAGGCTTGCTGAACTCAACACTGCGGCAGGAAGACGGGCAAGAGCTTCTGTAGCCTATAAAACTGCGCAGAATTTCTTTTCAACAGCCGCTTCGTTACTTAAAGAAGATTCGTGGAATACCAATTATAAATTCAAATTCGCTTTATTCTTTGACTGGGCTGAGTGCGAATATTTATACGGCGCCTTCAATAAGGCGGAAGAACTATTCGATACGCTAATTCAGCATGCACAAAACAACCTGGACAAAGCCGCCGTCTATCAGCTCCGCCTGGAGGTATACCAGGCGGCAAGCCGGTATGACGATGCCGTTGCTATGGCCATACAGGCCTTGCAGCTTTTTGGGGTAGAAATTCCAACAGATGTCGAAACGCTTAACCGGGAAATTCAGGCCGAAGCAGCAGCGATAAAAGAAAACCTAGGGGCGCGCGAGATCGCCAGTCTTACCTACGCCGAAGAAGCAAGCGATCCACGGATTAAAGCCATAATCGGCCTTCTCTCCAACGCGCTCGCACCAACATATATTGGCAGCACTCCGCATATTTATCCGTTGATTGTTCTGAAAGCGATCAATCATTGCCTATTATATGGCCCCACAAAGGATAGCTGTCACCCATATATGGACTATGGGATCTTGTTGACGACTGCTCTGGGCGATCCGCGAACTGGGCAGGAATTCTCTGATCTGGCTATCGCTAGTTGCGAGCGATTTAATGCTATGTCTAACAAGGGGATGATTTACTATCTTTACGGAAACCATTTCGGCCACTGGCTGAATCCCATAGCCGCCACTATTCCGATTCTTGAAAAAGGTTTCCTCGCCAGCCTGGATTCAGGAGATCACGCAGGAGCAAACTATATTGCCTACGCCACAGTGTTACAGGCGTTCGAACGCGGTGATACACTTGGAGAACTTTTGGAGTTCTCCCGAAAATATACCAACTTTTCTTTAGATACACAGAACGTTGCTTTGCACCAGACAAATGTCCTAGTACAACAGTTCTTCAAGTGCCTTATGGGCCTAACGAATGGCAGCACATCTTTTAGCGACGATACTGTCAATGAACATACGTGCATAGACAATGTCGCCAAAACAGCCTTTACCTGTGGCGTCGCTGCCTACCATACGATGAAGCTCTTTGCGGCTTATCTAATGGAAGACCTAGCCGCCTCGCGTTTGCACGCCGAAGCAACCATGCCTTTGCTTTCAGCTGTGAACGGCATGCCTGTGCAAGCGACATTCAACTTTCTCCATGCACTCATGCTTGCCCGGGAATGCCGCAATGCGGAAGAGGGAAACCGGGGAGAACTTCTTGAGACACTGATAGAATACCAGAAGAAGTTCGCAACTTGGGCCGAGCAATGCCCTGAAAACTACGCAAGCAAACATGATCTGGTTTCTGCCGAAATTGCTGAACTCCAGGGGGATGACCTCCTTGCCCAGCAACTTTTCGAGAAAGCTATTGCACAGGCCAAAGCCAACAATTTAACTCATTGGCAAGCTATGGCTTGCGAGTCTGCCGCGCGCTTCTATGAAAAGCGGAACCTGAACACGATATTTATGACTTACTTGCGCGAGGCTCGTAACGCTTACGACCGATGGGGAGCGAGCGCAAAAGTCGCACAGCTAAATTCAAACCATCGCTGGCTGCGAGAAGAAAGCCATTCAGCACACAGAAACCCTGCAACATACACAAAGCAACTTGATGTCATGGCGGTCATCAAGGCGCAGCAAGCCATCTCGGGGGAGATGGTCGAAGAGCAGCTTGCGGAAAAATTGCTGTTCATCGTCATGGAAAACGCTGGTGCGCAAAAGGGGTACCTTTACGTAGAGCCCAGTTCAGAGTTATACGCGGTGGCTGGCGCTGACGGGCAAATCGCATTCCACCAAGTCCCAACGCCAGCTTTTCCAAGTGTTGCCAAGTCGCTTATCAATTACGTCAAGCGAACGCGCAGCGCAGTATTTCTCAACGACGCCAGTACCGACGCAGGAGATTTTTCCAATGACCCTCATCTGCGGCTGACATCACCCAAGTCTGTGCTCTGTATACCGATTTTGCGTCAGGCGAATTTCATTGGCGCTGTTTATCTCGAAAACAATCTCGTGACTGGCGCGTTCACAGAAGATCGCCGCGCCCTTCTGGAAACGCTGTCGTCACAGGCGGCAATTTCCCTGGAGAATGCCCAGACCTATAAAGCCTTACAGGAAAGTGAGGCCCAATACCGCCGTATCGTGGATACGGCCAGGGAAGGCATTGTAGGGATTGGTACAAATGGCCTGGTGATCTTCGCCAATAATATGATTTCTGAAATGCTGGGCTATAGCCGTGAAGAAATTGTCGGACAGCCTGTTATTAATTTTATGTACGATCAAGATATTGATGACCACATGTGCCAAATGGAACGGCGGCGCAAGAATATTGCCGAGTGTTACGAACGCCGCTTCCGCCACCTGGACGGAAAAGAGGTATGGACTCTTGTCTCTGGCGTTCCTGTACTTGATGAAGCTGGCCATCTTCAAGGCTCCTTCGCCATGGTAACTGATATTACAGCGCGCAAGGCTGCGGAGGAAGAACTCCGGCGTCATAAAGAACAACTGGAAGTCATTGTCGAAGAACGCACCATAGACTTAATCACTACATGCGACGCCGCTGAAACAGCTAACAAAGCCAAAACAGCGTTTCTCGCAAATATGAGCCATGAACTGCGCACGCCTATAAACGCGATACTTGGCTTCACCGCGATGTTGCGGCGCGATAAAGCGCTCACTCAAAACCAACGCGATATGCTGGATATCGTGACGCATAGCGGCGACCACCTCCTGGCGCTGATCAACGATGTGCTCGATCTGGCGAAAATCGAAGCCGGGCGCATGGACGTAGAGCTTACGCCCTTCGATCTTGAGAGCATGGTGCGTAACGTCACCCAAATGATGAGCGTCCGCGCTCAGGAAAAAGAGCTGATGCTTTTGTTTGACCAGGCGTCGCCCTTCCCCCGTTACATCAAGGGCGATGAAGTGCACTTGCGGCAAGTGCTCGTTAATTTGGTTGGCAATGCCATCAAGTTTACGGAGCAGGGCGGCGTGTCGATCCGTGTTGGCACAAAGCCGGGCGGTACACACCTGCTGATTGAAGTCGAGGACAGCGGTCCTGGCATCACCCCGGAAGATCAGAAGCGCCTGTTTCAGCCATTCGTGCAACTTGCCAAATCGACCATGCAAAAGGGAACCGGCTTAGGATTGGCCATTTCGCGTCACTATGTCGAGTTGATGGGGGGCACGTTAACGCTTGAAAGCCACATCGGGGTCGGCTCAATTTTCCGTATCGAGCTTCCCGCTGAAGCAGCCAGCGCCTCTGAGGTTAACTCGGTAGAAGGAGGGATTTGCAAGGACGAAGTCGCCGGATTAGAGCCCGGGCAGCCAACCTATCGTATTCTGATTGCAGATGATCAGCCTTTGAACCAAGTTCTTCTTGGCAAGCTGATGACTGATATCGGCCTTGAAACGAAGATCGCCGCCAATGGTGAGCACTGCGTACAATTATTCAAGGAATGGTCTCCGGATTTCATCTGGATGGACCGCCGCATGCCGGTCATGGATGGTGTGAAGGCGACGAAGGCCATCCGCGCTCTGCCTGGCGGTGACAAGGTGAAAATCGTGGCTGTGACGGCATCGGTGTTCCGTGATCAGCAAAACGAACTATTCGATATCGGAATGAACGATGTGCTCCGCAAACCCTATCGTTTCCACGAGATTTACGATTGCTTAGCGCGGCATCTGGGGCTGAAATATATCTATCGCGAGCCTGAACCTGTGGAGGAACCGGAAGCGCCTGCGAATGTGCCAGATGTCGGCCTGGATGATCTGCACAATGTGCTGGAAAGTCTCGATAAAGCTGCAAATAGAGGGTGATACCAAGTCTCAATGAGCTTGACTCATTGAGGGTTTGGCAAGCTCACCTTTATGGTGAGCGCTCAGGATAAACCTTCGCGACTGCGCGCCCGAGCAAGTGCGAGGGAAGCCCCGCGCGATGCTTGTCTGATCGCGCGAGACAAACAAGCGTGGC
>JARRLC010000009.1:0-37055 GCA_037387425.1 Alphaproteobacteria bacterium | reverse complement strand
AATGCCTCAAATTTTTGCCGCGCGGCGCCAGCGTCAAGCGGTTCGTCTCCGCCTACCCCAAACACGTGCGGAAAATGCTCCGGTTGGATCTTCCCCAGAACAACGTTGCAGTCGGTCACGGTCAGCGGACCGCCCCGGCGATAGCTCGCAGGACCGGGATTTGCGCCCGCGCTTTCCGGCCCAACCTGCATGCGTCCATCGGCGAAGGTGAGCACAGAACCGCCACCAGCGGCAACCGTATGGATGCTCATCATCGGCGCCCGCATGCGCACGCCCGCCACCTCTGTCTCGAAAGAGCGCTCATATTCGCCTGCGTAGTGGCAGACATCCGTTGAGGTGCCGCCCATATCGAAACCGATGATTTTGCTGAAACCAGCCGCCTCGGCGGTGCGGGCCATGCCTACGACGCCACCTGCCGGGCCGGACAAAATCGCGTCCTTACCCTGGAACAAGGCGGCATCCGTTAGCCCGCCATTGGACTGCATGAACATGAGAGATTTACGGCCGCCCTCCCCTGCCCTCACGCCCGTGCCGATCGCATCGCTAACCTGCTGCACATAGCGCCTGAGGATGGGGGAAAGATAGGCGTCAACCACGGTTGTATCGCCCCGCGATACCAGTTTGATAAGCGGGCTGACCTCATGGCTGAGCGAAATTTGCGTGAAACCTGTCGCTTGCGCCAACGTGCCGATCTGCTTTTCATGCGCGTGATAGCGATAGCCATGCATTAGCGCCACCGCGACCGACCGAAAACCACTGACATACGCCTTCCCCAGCGCCTCGCGGACCTGATTGCGGTTGAGCGAGGTGATGACAGCGCCATCCGCAGCGATGCGCTCTTCAACCTCAACCACATCTTCATAAAGCAGTTCGGGAAGCCGGATATTGAGGTCAAAAAGCCGTGGCCGGTTCTGATAGCCGATCCGCAACAGGTCGCGAAAGCCTTTGGTGATGAGAAGCAGCGTCTTTTCGCCCTTGCGTTCGAGGAGCGCATTCGTGGCGACCGTTGTTCCCATTTTCACCGCGCTGATGATGCCGGGCGGAATGTCCTCCCCTGGCTTCAGCTCCAGCAGATCTCGAATGCCCTGAACTGCGGCATCCTTATAGCGTTCCGGGTTTTCGGAGAGCAATTTATGCGTTTTGAGCGCACCATCTGGCATGCAGGCCACGACGTCGGTGAAAGTGCCGCCCCGGTCCACCCAGAATTGCCACTGCTTGTTGCTAGCATCTGATTGCATGCTCAACGGTACGCTCCACTGGAAATTGGTAAACTTACCATATCATTTTCCAGTGATTTGCGCATTTACCGTGTCGCAGCCCAACCGAACCGCTCACTATGTCTTGTTTAGTGCTTTGCCATCCGTTCCCAGAAGTCTTTCACGCGTTGCGCGAAACCGCTAAGGCTGGGATTGGTGCTATCAGTGGACGCCTTCTCGAATTCCTTGAGCAGCTCTTTCTGACGGCGCGTAAGGTTTTGCGGCGTTTCGACCTCGACCTGCACATACAGGTCGCCCATGAGCGCAGACCGGACCACCGGCATGCCTTTGCCTTTGAGTCGGAATTGCTTGCCTGTCTCGGTGCCTTCGGGAATTTTCACCCGTGCGCGACCGCCATCAATCGTCGGCACTTCAAGCTGTCCGCCGAGCGCCGCCGTAGTGATGGTGACAGGCACCTTGCAAAACAAATCGGCGCCGTCGCGCTGGAAAATTTCGTCCGGCGTGACCGACAGGAAAATGTATAGATCGCCCGGCGGTCCGGAGCGCACGCCCGCCTCGCCTTCTCCTGCTACGCGAATGCGCGTGCCATCTTCTACACCCGGCGGGATATTGACCGACAGCGTGCGTTCGCGGATAACACGCCCTTGGCCTGAGCAAGCGGAACAAGGGTTTTCAATGATTTCGCCGCGTCCCTGGCAGTTAGGGCAGGTGCGTTCGATGGTGAAGAAGCCTTGGCTGGCGCGCACTTTTCCGTAGCCTCCGCATGTCGGGCATGGCACGGGGCTTGAGCCTGCTTCTGCGCCGGTGCCTGAGCACTCCTCGCAAGCAACCGAACCAGGCACGCGGATTTCGGCCGTTTTGCCGAGAAACGCCTCTTCCAGTGTGATTTCCAGATTATAGCTCAGGTCGGCGCCGCGCTGACGAGAATGCCTTCCTCCGCCACGACGGCGGCCGCCCATGAATTCGCCGAACAGATCGTCAAAAATTTCTGACATCGAGGCGGAAAAATCGGCGCCAAAGCCTGTGCCGCCGCCCATGCCGCCTTCGAATGCTGCGTGTCCGAAGCGGTCGTAAGCGGCGCGCTTTTGCGGATCTTTCAGGGCTTCGTAAGCTTCGCTGACTTCTTTAAAGCGTGTTTCGGCGTCAGTATCGCCGGGATTGCAGTCAGGATGATTTTCCTTCGCAAGCTTGCGATAGGCGTTTTTAATTTCTCGCTCATCTGCAGATCGCTCTAAGCCGAGCACATCGTAATAATCGCGCTTGGCCATCATTCACCTGTTCTTTTCATCTAATTGAGGCATACGGTTAGACTGCCGGTGTAAAATTGCGTTGAGATGCGTTCTTTTAATTTGGGTATAGCCCTGCTCAATACAATGGCTATAGGCCTCGGTAGTGGCATTGTTTTTACCTACTTCGAGGATAATCACACGTGGCCACAAGTGATCAGGCGCGCTTGCAAAAAGGGCTTTCACCACTGGGAATTCGACGCCTTCGATATCGAGTTTTAGTACATCGACATGTGGCAAGTCGGCCTCGGCGAAGAGATCAGCAAGCGGACGGATAGGCACTTCAAGCGCGCCTTCAGCGGCGGTTTCTTCAGCGCGCGCGAGGCGGACTTCACCGCGATTGCTTTGCAGGCTAAGCAGACGGCCGACATCTTCCTTGCCCCCCAGAGCGAACGGCGCCACGGAGATTTCGCTAGCGGCATCGGATGCGGCGATGTTAAAGCGCAGGCGGCTAAGGTTTACCGGGTCGGGCTCAACAGCAAGAATGCGGAACGGGCGGGCTAAACGGCGCGCCTCGCTGGCGATGAACAAACTGTAGAGGCCGACATTCGCGCCGCCATCGACAAACACGTAAGGGCGTGAGGTGGGGGCGGCTCGCAGGTCGGCGGCCAAGTACTCGCGTTCCTCGGCGTCCCACGAGTTGACGCCGAGAAAGACGCGCTTCTCGCAGCGGTTGGAGCGCGGATAAAGCCGAGCGCGACAACTGCCAAATACGTCAACGTCGATTGGATCGGTGGACAGGGCAAGGCAACCACGGCGCGCCAGTGACATCAAGCGGCGTGAAATAGCGCTGCCTTTGAGCTTGTTCGCGAAACTGCGAAAGCTTTCCACAGGAGAAGGCAACCGCAACGCGCCAAAAGGAGGCTGCCCATCAAGTTGCAGGTTGCGTTCATTCATGTGTCACCAGCCTAATTGTGACCATTGGAACGCGTCCCTCTTTACGACGAGGCAATCGCCTCCGTTGCCGAAGACGATTACCTTGAGTGCGTTGTGTTGTAAGTCCTAGTGGATCAAAACTGACATTTGAGCCTGCTCGCTTAATCACGAGGAATAGATATTTCGGCATTCAAATGTCAGGGCAATCTGATCCGTCTATAAAACAGTGGTTTGAAGCGAATACCTCAAACCACTGGATGCTTAAGCGGATTTCTTTTTGCCGTCGTCGTCGCGGACTTCTTCAAATTCCGCATCGACCACACCGGCGTCGCCTCCAGCGGCGGCTTCACCTGCGTCTCCTCCGGCGGCGTCACCACCGGCGGCATCCGCGCCTTGCTGTTTGTAGACGGCGTCACCGATTTTCATGGCGGCGCGGGCGAGAGCCTCGATCTTACCGAGGATATTCTCGCGATCATCGCCGTTCAGCGCGGCTTTCAAGTCAGCCGAAGCAGAATCGATGGCCGTTTTATCGTCCGCAGAGATCTTGTCGCCAAGTTCGGAAACAGATTTCTCGGTTGAATGCAACAGCGCTTCGCCTTGGTTTTTGGCTTCCACCAGTTCACGGCGTTTTTTGTCTTCGGAGGCATGCGACTGCGCCTCCTGGACCATCCGGTTAATATCCTCATCCTTGAGACCACCGGATGCCTGGATACGGATAGACTGGACTTTATTCGTCGCTTTATCGACGGCGGACACATTCACGATGCCATTGGCGTCGATATCGAATGTCACCTCGATTTGCGGAACGCCGCGCGGCGCAGGCGGGATACCCACGAGATCGAACTGGCCGAGCATCTTATTGTCGGCCGCCATCTCGCGTTCGCCCTGGAAGACACGGATTGTCACCGCGTTTTGATTATCCTCGGCGGTGGAGAACACTTGGCTCTTCTTCGTCGGGATAGTGGTGTTGCGGTCAATCAGTCGCGTGAACACGCCGCCCAGCGTTTCGATGCCCAGAGACAACGGCGTTACGTCGAGACAAGCACCACTTCGTCGATTTCCGCCGCCTTGAGGTTGGCGTCGCGAATAGCGGCTTGGCACGGGCCAACCGTACGCTGAAGCAGGTCGTCAACGAGGCTTTCCAGCTTGGCGCGGGTCAGCTTCATGGTGAGATGCTTCGGCCCGCTTTGGTCAGCGGTGATGAACGGCAGGTTGATTTCCGTCTGGCTGACGGAGGACAGCTCGATCTTGGCTTTTTCCGCAGCTTCCTTCAGGCGTTGAAGGGCCAGTTTGTCGCCACGAAGATCAATGCCGTTCTCGCGTTTGAATTCGGAAGCCAGATAATCGACCATGCGCATGTCGAAGTCTTCACCGCCGAGGAACGTGTCGCCGTTGGTGGATTTCACTTCGAACACGCCATCGCCGATTTCCAGAATGGAAATGTCAAACGTGCCGCCGCCCAAATCGTAGACGGCAATGGTCTTGCCTTCTTTTTTATCAAGACCGTAGGCGAGCGCAGCTGCCGTCGGTTCGTTGATAATGCGCAGCACTTCAAGGCCCGCAATTTTACCAGCGTCTTTGGTGGCTTGACGTTGCGCGTCGTTGAAGTAGGCAGGAACGGTAATGACGGCCTTAGTGACCTTTTCACCCAGATACCCTTCAGCGGTTTCCTTCATTTTCTGAAGGATGAAAGCTGAAACCTGCGAAGGCGAATATTTCTTGCCATGGGATTCAACCCAAGCGTCGCCATTTTCGCCCTTGACGATATGGTACGGGACAAGTTTTTTGTCCTTTTCAACCATGGGATCGTCGTAACGACGGCCAATAAGGCGCTTGATCGCAAACAGGGTGTTTTCAGGATTGGTAACGGCCTGACGCTTAGCGGGTACGCCGATAAGACGTTCACCTTCAGTATTGAAGGCCACTATGGACGGCGTGGTACGAATGCCCTCCGAGTTTTCGATGACCTTCGGATTCATGCCATCCATAATAGCTACGCAGGAATTCGTCGTACCGAGGTCGATTCCTATGACTTTCGACATCAGATAACCCTCTATAAATCCATATCATACGGCAGACTGACGGAGCCTTGATCTAGTAGCACCCCCAGCGTCCACGACACTCCGCGCGACCGCCTGCCCCTATTACAAGACTTGCCTCAGTATTTTGGCGATTATATAGGCCGCACTGGATGCGCATACAAGTGGCTAAATTCAGACACGCATCGCCAAGCGGTGACTTAGAGATGATGATTGCCACATGTTTCTTCAAGAGTGCGGCTCGCGGAAGCACAATTCACTAAAAGCACGACTTTGGCCATATGTTGCAAGCATTTTCAGCAATGAATGGAAAAGATATAGCCTAAAGCGTGGCAGTCTTGCGACCGTGCCGTATGGAGACAAGCCGTTAACTTGCAAACGATCCGCCCAAGAATTATTGCCAGATGGTGTGATTATTCCAATCTGGCAATGGCGTAAACGTTGCCGCACCGTCACAAATTCGTCACAGTAGCAATAGGGTGGCGCATGGCTTTTGAGTTTGTTTTGGCAGCCGAAGCGTATGGACGTCTGTGGATAAGTTGAGCGATTCGGGCGTAAACTGATGACTATTCGCTTTCGCGTTTCAACTCATCAAACCGTAAGTGATGGTAAATCACGGCGGGAAGCATAAATAAATATGCGTACAGAAAACTACGGATAGGAAATAGAACAACGCCCACAAAACCATAGTTCTGCAATACTCTCGGCATAAGCGCATATAGCCCAATATTCAAAACGATACTCAATGCGGCCCAAACGATTGCGCTGCTTATCAGCATGATAGCAAATATTTTTAAACGCTTCCCTCGAACAAGTTCATTTACCCGCTGAAACAGCAAGGAAAACCCTATGTTTTCAGCAATAAAAACAGGTGCAGCCATAATAAAAACTAAAGAAAACAGCAATAGCGCCACAAGCTGTGAAAGGCCACCTGCGAGCAATAAAGCTGTAGAAAACAAAATGTATGGCAAATCACCCGAGGTATATTCTCTGAATGAGAGAATATACCTTGTAAGAAAGGTATGGAACGTAAAATGAATAGCTGTAAGTAAGACCCCTATTCCAACAATCAATAAAAAATGACGCAAGTGAAGTTGAAATTTTATTGGGGGTTGTTTCGCTTGCAGCCTATTTAAAATTTTGCGCGTAATAAACAGCGAAATTATAGGATAAAAAACAGCCTCCGTAATAAACACGGCAGCTGTGCTGAGCCAATAATAAAATCTATATTCCTCCGGAGTTATTGAGTGATGCTGTAACAATGGTGCAAGAAATATCTTGATGGTTAACGCAAAGCTGGCAACCGCCGGCAGCAGGCTGGCGGCCATCGTCATCAAGAAAAATATCGGCAAATCATAGGGGGCAATCGAGAAGGACGTTGAGAACACATCGCCAATACTAAACGTTTGGTTCTGCTTATCTTTCCCGTCCAATATTTCCATGGCCGACTTTGCCATACCCCTCCCCTTTGCTACCTTAATTCCGACGGAACAGACGCGCTTCCGGGTTGGTCGGATCGTCCGGCAATTGCTGGCTGCGGTGGACCGCGCGCGCTTCCTCAATGAGTTTGCCCAGAAAATCAGGGAAAAATAGCGGCTTAGGCGCAGCTTCCCACAGGAAAAAACCCAATGATCCAGGACAAGGGTTCACCTCGTTAAGCCAGACTTCCCCGGTCTCGGCGTTCGAGAGAAAATCGATGCGTGGCGCGCCGGTGCCGCCCGCTGCCTGGAAGCACTTCACCGCCCAATCGCGGATATTGGCTTCCATTTCCGCCGGAATGTCCGGGTTGATATCACGGGTGAGCGAAAGCATACCCTGGCTGCTCTGGCCGGGTGTTTTCGAACCGCTCTTGCCGTCCTCTGACATGTATTTCGTGCGGAAGTCGAGCAGCTCTTCCACGCGTTTGGGGCGCTCAATGGCCGAGGTCGCCGCCTCGCCGTCAAACCGTGAGACAGCGACGTTATATTCCACCAGGTTTTCAACGAACGGCTCCACGATGGCCTGCGTATCGAGCCGGAAAATCGCGCCAAGAGATGCGCGCAACTCCTCAATGTTGGTGGCGCGCGCCACGCCGATACTGGAACCGAGATGCAACGGTTTGACAATAAAAGGAAACTCAAGTCCCGCAATGGCAGCCTCCAGACTCTCCTTCGCCGGAATGAGGCCGCTGACCGGGCGGTCTATGATCACATCAGGCAACAACGGAATGTCTGACTTCGCCAGAAGCCGCTTCGTAGCCGCCTTATCCATGAACACCGCTGACGCCATGGTGCGCATACCCGTGTACGGCACGTTCGCCACATCGAACAGACCTTGCAGACGGCCATCTTCGCCCGCCAGCCCGTGGAACGCCAGCAGCGCTACATCGAATTCCACGGCCTTGCGCTTGCCGAGCAGACCGCCGCCGCGCTTGGAAATCAACCGCCCGACGCCATCCGGGTTCGCGCCCACATCGAGCGTCACAGCATCAAGGCTTTTCAGCATTTGCTCAGACGGGATGTAATTCGCGCGGTCGCGTAAGTGCTCGCCCACCCACCATTCGCCGCCAGCAGCAATATAAACTGGAAAGCTCTCATATACTTGCTGATCGAGAGCTTCCATGGCTTGCAAGCCAGTGACAATACTCACATCATGTTCAGGCGAACGTCCGCCGAAAAAGACTGCTACACGCGTTTTCATAATCTCCCCGTCCTTTCACGGAGGTTCGCCTGCATCGCGAAAATATCCGCTATGTATTGGACCCGTCGAAGGTGCTATAGGGGGTTGATGCGTATTTTGCAAATGCTAGTGAAGTTTTGAGTTATCATATGAGGCCACTATGACGCTGTTTCCGTTCGCAGACTGTCCCGTGCCTTCATTGAGGCCCGCCATTCTGCCTACGGTTGCACGCGCTTATGTGCCTGTTGATCTTTCCGATCCGCGCGCAAGCGAAAAACTCGTGGATGTGAACGAACTCGGCGTTCGTTCAGAAAGCTATTATGCGCGAACCGATGGTGGGAATGCGCCCTATAACGGGCCGGTTGTGGGATCGATTCCTAAAATCCTGTTGCGCGAGAGCGTCGCCAAGCGCGTGGCGCAAGCAAACAAAACGCTCGCAAAAGCAGGGCTGGCGCTGTTCGCGCTTGACGGTTACCGCTCCCTTGAAACGCAAGTTGGACTGTGGAACTTTTTCTGGGAGCGCATCGCTAAGGAAAATCCAGCTTTTTCGAAAGCCGAGATCGAACAGCGCACGCTCACTTTCGTTTCCGATCCACGCGATTTCAAGCGCGACGATCCGCATTCATGGCCGTTGCATTCTACCGGCGGCGCGGTCGATCTGACCTTGTGCCGCTCTTCTGGCGCGTTGCTTGACTTGGGCACCGATTTTGACGCCACTTCCGATATGGCGGCTACTGCGTGGTTCGAAGGTGCGCTTGCCCGTGGCGAAATCGCCGCTGACGATCAGCGCCTGCTACTGCGCCGCACATTATATTGGACGATGCGCAACGTGGGCTTTACCAACTACATCAACGAATGGTGGCATTTCGATTGGGGCGATCAGCTTTACGTATTAACGCTTGACCTTATGGGCGAGCCGCTGCAATCCGGTGCCGCGTGGTATGGATATACGGAGCCCGAAGCGGCGTGACAGGCGCAGCGGGTATGACAGGCGTGACAACGACAACAGACATTCAGATCAAGCTGGAAGGCGGCGCGTCCATGGCGGCGAGCCAGTTCGGCGTGGCACTTTCAGATAGCGCAAGCGGAGATCAGAGCCAAGGCGTGCATCTCGTGTGGGCGCACGGCTGGGGACAGTCCGGCGCGGCGTTTTACCCGTTCGCTGAAAGTCTTGCGCGCATGTGGTCTTCCACGGCGATCGACTTTCCAGGCTTCGGACGCTCAACCGTACCGCCTGCCACATGGGGCACGGAAGACTACGCCGACGCCATCGCCGGATGGCTGCGCACATTGCCGCCAGCAAATCGCATCTGGATAGGCCACAGCTTCGGCTGCCGCGTCGGGATGCAGATTGCGGCGCGCCATCCCGGTTTGCTCACAGGTATGGTGCTGATCGCCGCCGCCGGGCTAAAACGCCGCCGTTCCTTATGGGAAACGCTTCGGTTCAAGGCGCGCGTCTATGCCTTCAAGCTGGCAAAGCTGTTCGTGCCGGAAGGTCCGCGACGTGACGCGCTTCGCGCTCGCTTTGGCAGCGCCGACTACAAAAACGCTGGTCCGATGCGCGCGATTTTCATCAAAACCGTAAGCGAAGACTTAACCGACGTGGCATCACAAGTTTCGTGCCCCACGCTCCTCGTGTTTGGGCGGAACGACGCCGATACACCGGTGGAAATGGGCGAACGGCTTTCTCGTCTCATCCCTTCGGCGCGGCTCGTGGTGCTTGAAGGCTTCGGACATCTTGACATTCTCACACGCGGCCAGCATCAAACCGCAAACGAAATCAGAAAGTTCGTGCAATGTTTATAATTTTGCATTTGCTCCTGCTTGCGGCATTCGCTGCGTTTGCCGCTCGGCGTATCCTCGTATACCTGCATCTCTATCAGCAGGAAGAATACGACAATGCGCGCTTCTGGCGCTGGTTGCAGGACAATAACGGATTTGACCGTAAGGCAACCGGCCTCTTGCTGATTACCGGTACCTTGGAATTGTTGATGCAAGGGCAATGGGCGGGCTTGTACGGTGCTCCACTGATCGCCACGGGAGGATTGCTGTACTATGCTAATAAAGAGCACAACCCACTGAAAGACGCCAAGAAAAAGCTGGCACTGACTGCGCGGGCGAAACGTATTCTGGGCATCGCCGGGGGGCTTTTGGCTGTACTGGCGCTGGTGCTCGTGTTAGTCGGGCTGCCGGTGTTCTTCTGGGTGCTGCCCGTGCATGCGATACCTTTGTCGCTGATGGCGGCGAACCTCATTTTGCAGCCCTATGAAAATCGCGTGCAGCAAGGCTTCTGGGACGAAGCCCACGCCAAGCTTTTGCGGCTCGCACCGACAGTCGTCGGCATCACCGGCTCTTACGGTAAGACCAGCGTGAAGCATATCCTCGGACATGTGCTCGGCGCGCAAGGCACAACGCTCATCACACCGGGCAGCGTGAATACCCCGATGGGCATTACGCGCATCATCCGCGAGCGGCTCACCGCCGCGCACCGCTATTTCGTGGCTGAGATGGGCGCATACGGACCGGGATCTATCGAGCGTCTCTGCCGCCTCGCACCGCCGGAAATCGCCGTGGTGACAGCCGTTGGCGCTGCGCATTACGAGCGCTTTCAGTCGCTCGACACGGTGGCGGCGGCAAAATTCGAGCTGGTGGACGCGGTACTAGCCAAGCCAAACGGGTTTGCCATCATCGCCAGCCAAGTACTGGATTTCGCTTCAGCCCGCGAGAAGGTGGAAAGCGCCCGCGAGCGCTTCATCGTCGTGGGAGAAGGGGACGGCGCCGACCTCACCATCCACGAAGTGCGCCAGACGCCAGCAGGCACCGAAACCGACATCACCTGGAAAGACGAGCGTTTTACGCTGAAAACGCCGCTATATGGCGCGCATCACGGCGGCAACATGGCTCTGGCTTTCGCAGCGGCGGTCGCCATGGGCATGTCGGCGGAAGACATCGTGCTGGCGATGGCTACTACACCGCAAGTCCCGCACCGGCTGGAAGTAAAGCGCCAACCAAACGGCTCCGTGCTGATTGACGACGCGTATAACTCCAATCCAGTGGGCTTTGCGAGCGGCTTGGCCGCGCTTGATCTGCTACGCAGCGAAGGCGGGCGGCGCATTCTGGTGACGCCGGGCATGGTGGAGCTGGGCGACGTCCACGACGAAGAGCACGAAAAGGTGGGCGCGATTGCCGGGCAGCATGTCGATATTCTGTTGCCAGTGATCCCTGAGCGGATCGATGCGTTCGTTGAAGCGTATGAAACGGCGAACCCTGATGGGCAAGTCGTGCCGTGCGCCAATTTCGCCGAGGCCAGCGCATGGATGGCCAACGAAGTGAAAGCGGGCGACGCAGTGCTCCTGGAAAACGACCTGCCTGACCTCTACGAGAGCAAACTGGTCTTCTAGAGCATTTTCAACAAAAGTTGCGAGACTTCCCGCGCTCGTGAAAATGCGATAGAAAGTGCGATGGAATAAGAGGTTAGAGCATTTTTCTGATCCAGTTAGATCGGAAAACGTTCTAGTGCGAGGCGAGCAACTTTTCCCTCTCGGATATTACGTTGCCGCCGACACGGATAATGCTAATAAGAAACAATACTGTTACCACACGGCCCTATCATGCACCACTTTACTTACCGCGACGGCGTGCTTCACGCTGAAGATGTCAGCCTTTCGGCAATCGCCGAAGCCATAGGCACGCCGTTCTACTGCTATTCGTCCGCGACGCTGGTGCGCCACTATCAGGTGTTCGCCGATGCGTTTTCAAACACCGACACGTTGGTGTGCTACGCGATCAAATCCAACTCCAACCTCGCGATATTACGCATGCTCGGGCAATTTGGCGCTGGCATGGATATCGTCTCGGAAGGCGAGTTGCGGCGCGCGCGGGCGGCGGGCATTCCGGCTGAGCGCGTCGTGTTTTCCGGCGTTGGCAAAACGCGTGCTGAAATTGCGCATGCGCTCGAAGAGGGCATTTTCGCGTTCAACGTTGAGTCGGAAGCGGAGCTGCACGCGATTTCCGAAGTCGCCACGGCGAAAGGCGCAACCGCGCGCATTGCCTTTCGCATCAATCCGGATGTAGACGCCCAGACACACGCCAAGATTTCCACCGGTCGGGCCGAGAATAAATTCGGCGAACCCTGGCAGGAAGCGCCGCGCCTTTACGCTCTGGCGCGCGATTTACCAGGCATTGAAGCGGCGGGCGTGCACATGCATATCGGCAGCCAAATCACGCGGCTAGAGCCGTTTGCCAACGCTTTCACGCTTTTGGCGAAGCTGGTAGGCAATTTGCGCGCCGAGGGTCACAATATCGAGTTTGTGAATGTGGGCGGAGGGCTTGGCATTCCGTATCACGGAGAAGGCGAGCTGCCGCCAAGTCCGGAAGATTACGCCGCTTTGGTGCGCGAAAAGCTGGGTGGGCTCGGCTGCCGCCTTGTGTTCGAGCCGGGACGTATGATTTCCGGCAACGCCGGCGTGCTGGTGGCGAGTGTGATTTACAACAAGGAGACCAACGCCAAGCGTTTCCTCATTGTGGATGCGGCAATGAACGATCTCATCCGCCCCACGCTCTATGATGCGCATCAGGATATCCTGCCGGTGAACGAAGCGCTCCTTGCCGAGCCGCGCATTGCGCAAGATGTGGTGGGGCCGGTATGCGAAAGCAGCGACTTTCTCGCCAAGGGGCGGGAGCTGCCGCTCATGGCGCCCGGCGAATTGTTTGCGGTGATGACGGCGGGCGCATACGGCGCAGTGCAGGCGAACGATTATAACAGCCGTCTGCGAGTGCCGGAAGTTCTGGTGAAAGGCAGCGAATGGGCGCTAATCCGTCCACGTCAGACCTATGACGAGATGCTGGGTGCGGAGCGTTTCGCGCCGTGGTCGTAGTGGGAGGAAGGCAGGAGCGATGCTTGTCTGATCGCGACAACATAAAGTGCAATGCTTGCCTGATCGCGATTACATAAAGAGCGATGCTCGCCTGATCGCGTCCAAACGAAAAGCGCATCACTTTTTCGTGTTCTATTCGTGCGCCTATATATCTGCTTCTGAGTAGTATAATCCGTACTCGCTTTGCGCATATGCACAAATTCCGCATACTACCAAAGCGTGCAGATTGTCTTTGCATTCTCCTTTAGGCCCTGCGGCTTTCTGTATGATTGATTGCACGCAACACCATGGCATACTTGCAAGTGTAGGAGAGGCCAAGATTATGCCAAAGCTTTTGAGGTTCCTTGCCGTAAATTGTGCAATGGGTGTTGCTATAGGTTTGATATTCCTTGGAATGCTACTTGCCACGGATACTGCAAACCTGCGCACGTTGATTTGGACATCTTCCAACCCGGCCATAGCTTTACTGCTGTTGGCCATGGGATTGTGCGTTACTTTCGGTTCAGCGTTTATAGGCACCGCTGTGATGCTGATGCCTTATAACGGCAAGTTGCCATATGACGACGAAGACTAAACGCTGAACAAACAGAGTATGGTGGAATTGATATCACGAGGCGGTGGACAATGGTGGGGGCGGCTGAATGCTCCCCGCCATGCATTATGCTGTCTCTTTGGTGAAGTTCGCTGAACGCCTTACCCATCCCGCCAGATTTTCGGGATGTGCGCATTGCCCAACTTTCACTCTTTCTTTCCCTCGGGGGAAGATGGACGCGTTTCGTCCGCTTCAAAAGCAAGCATAGTGCGCAACTGTTTGCAGCCATCGCATCCGATACAACACGTTTCCTCTTCACCTGGCTCGCACGAGCGGGATGGCAGGGGACGCCAGCTTCGCCAGATATGCATGCCCACGAACACAGCGGCAATGGCGACGATCAAACCGACAATCAAAGTCTGCACGTCTACCCCCCGAACAAATAAGTCGCCAGCCGGAAAGTAATGAATGCCGCGCCATAGGCCAAGGCTGTGTAAATTACGAACATAACCACCGGCCAGAAATTCGAATTGAGTTCACGGCGCACCACGCCTAGCGTCGGCAGGCATTGCGGCGCAAAGACATACCACGCCAGCAGTGAAAGCGCGGTGGGCAGGCTCCACGAATGCGCCAGCTTGGCGGCAAGCGATAAATGCATCGTATCGCCCGAGTCTCCCAGCGAATAGACCGTGCCGAGCACGCCTACCAGCACCTCGCGGGCGGCCATACCCGGCACCAGCGCCAGCGCGATTTCCCAATTGAAGCCGATGGGCTTCAGGAATGGCTCCAGCGCATGGCCGATGGTTCCGGCGATGGTATAGCGGATGGCGGGATCTGTCGCGCCTACAGGCGGAATGGGGTAGCTGCTCAGAAACCAGACCAGCACCATGAGCGCGAAAATGGTCGTGCCCGCGCGCAGCAGAAACGCTTTTCCCCGGTCGTAAAGCCCTAGCGCCACGTTACGCACACGCGGCAGCCGATAGGCGGGCAGTTCCATTAACAGCGGCTCGCGCACACCGCGCAAAACGGTGTATTTCATCACGAAAGCTAGAGCCAGCGCGGATAGGATGCCTGATGCATAGAGGCCGAACATCACCAGCCCCGGCAGCCCGATCCAGCCGCCGAGAACATTTCGGCTAGGCACGAATGCCGCGATGATGAGCGTATAAACCGGAAGTCGCGCCGAGCATGTCATCAGCGGCGCCACCATGATGGTCAGAATGCGGTCGCGACGGCTGGCGATCACCCGCGCAGCCATGATGCCAGGCACCGCACAGGCAAAGCTGGATAGAAGCGGGATGAAAGCTCGTCCGTGCAAGCCAACGCCGCCCATCAGCTTGTCTAGCAGGAAGGCCGCGCGAGCCATATAGCCGCTGTCTTCCAGGATTTGTATGAAGAAAAACAGCACAATAATTTGTGGCAAGAAGATCACCACACTGCCGACACCGGCAATGATGCCATCGGTGATGAGGCTGCGCAAAGGGCCTTCCGCCATGGAGCTGGAGACCCACGTGCTGAGCATCCCCAGCCCGGCGTCGATAGCATCCATCGGCGTTTCCGCCCATGCGAACACCGCCTGAAACATGATAAACAGTATCGTGAATAAAATCGCGAGGCCGCCAGCGGGATGCAGCATCACTTTATCGATGCTGCGCGTTCCTGTATGCGTTTGTGCGGACGAGCGGATGGCGCGCGCCAGAATGCGTTCGACTTCGCGGTGATAATCGCGCAGTTCGTGAGAAGACGGTTCGCTCCAGACGCATTCGCAGCGAGACGGCGCCATGCCTTCTGTCTCTGCGATCTGAATGTCGCGGTCGATCTGATTGAGCAGCCCGGAAATGCCGTCTTTTTTGATAGCCACCGTTGGCACAACCGGTATTCCAAGTTCGGCGGAAAGTTCGGCGGCATCCACCGTCAGCCCCTGGGCTTCGGCGGCGTCCATCATGTTGAGCGCCAGGATAATTGGGCGGTTAACCTTTTTCAGCTCCAGCACAAGCCGCAAGTTTTGCCGTAAATTGGTGGCGTCGGCGACGAACACGACGGCGTCGGGAACCGCTTCGCCGTCCCTACGGCCGAGAACGACATCGCGGGTTACTTCTTCGTCTGGCGAGCGGGCGCGCAGCGAATATGTGCCCGGCAAGTCGATGACCTTAACATGCGTGCCAGCCGGACTGACAAACAGTCCTTCCTTGCGTTCAACAGTCACGCCCGCATAGTTGGCGGTTTTCTGGCGGCTGCCGGTCATGGCATTGAAAAGCGCGGTTTTTCCGCAATTGGGAGCGCCGACTAGCGCTATACGGTGAGGCCCTTTAGGCTGACGCATCAAGCCCCCCCATCTGGGCGGCGTGATACGATAACCGCGTTGGCTTCCGAGCGGCGCATAGCGACGGTGTGCTCGTTAACGCGGATGGCGACCGGATCTTTGCCGGGGAACCCCTGGTGTAGCACTTCGACATACGCGCCTTCCACCAGCCCCATCTCGATAAGACGCCGTTCAAGCTCGCCAGGGGTGAGCGGCGATGTGGTGGAGCTTTCGTCCAGCGCGATGACTTCGGCTTTGATGCCAAGGGGAAGCTCTCCCATGCGCAGTTTATGCATTATCTCGCTCATTTCCCTCTATCCCAATCCCGTATTTGCAGTTTGCTCTCTGCTTGTTGCATTTGCAAGTCATTGTCATCAACAGAAGCGAAAAATCTACATTTCCCCGAATGCCATTTTTGCGAACGATTATCAATAGCGCATTTTGGCGCAGCCACGCTATTTGCAGGCTCGCAACACCTGCTCATCAATAGCAAACAGAAAAAAAGTTAACGTTGATCGTCCGCACAGAAGCAAATGCTACGAAAGCCGTCAACTGTTACTTACCGATATCGCGTTGCGAATAATGGCCTCGGCTTCCGAACTATCCCATTTGGCGGGGCCAGACAGGCGGGCAATGATCCGGCCTTCACGGTTTAGCACCAAAGTTAGGGGCAGGCTTGTTTCCTGCATTTTGGAGAAGGAACGCCCCCCTTTGTCTTGATAGACCTTAATATGCGAGAAACCTTTCGCGGTAATAAATCTGCGCGGCGCTTCCAGTCCGGTTCGGTCGATGTTGATTGCGACTACCGCAAAATCTTTTCCCCCGAGCTTGGCTTGCAGGCGGTTGAGGCTGGGCATCTCGCGCCTACATGGCGGACACCACGTAGCCCAGAAGTTAACGAGGACCACTTTGCCTTTCCAGTCTTTCAGCGTGCGCTCTTTCCCCTCGCCATCCACGAAAGTAACATTTGGCATAGGTGCAGGCGGCGAAACGTGTTTTATGCGCCAGAGACCTGAGCCGACTCCGCCAAGTATGCCGCTAGGTAAGCTGAAAAACTGAGTGACGACGCCGAAACCAGCGATTGCAGCAAGCACTGCGACGAGGATATAGAGTACATGGCCCACACGTGGCGCCGTCGCGCGGGGCTTAACTGGTTCACCATCTGGCATTGTCAAAGCCGTGAGAAGTAATCATCATGACCAATAAAATGTGGGGCGGCCGTTTCGCTTCGGGGCCCGCCGAAATTATGGAAGAAATCAACGCCTCCATCGCCTTCGACCGTCGCTTATATATTCAAGACATAAAGGGTTCTGTCGCTCATGCCAAGATGCTTGCGGCACAAGGTATCATATCTGATGAGGACTCAAAGGCAATTGCCGAAGGTTTGGCCTCTATTCAGGCGGAAATCGACGAGGGGAAATTCACTTTTTCCCGTGCGTTAGAAGATATCCATCTCAACATTGAAGCGCGCCTGAAAGAGCTGATCGGCGAGGCCGCCGGACGGTTGCATACGGCGCGTTCGCGCAACGATCAGGTGGCGACCGATTTCCGGCTCTATGTGCGTGACACGGTGGACCATCTAGCTGAGCAGATTCAAGGGCTGCAACTCGTTCTTGCGCGCAAGGCAGACGCCCACTCCGCAACCGTGATGCCGGGCTTCACGCATTTGCAAACTGCTCAACCTGTGACATTTGGGCACCACTGCTTGGCTTATGTGGAGATGTTGGCGCGCGACATGGGGCGCTTCGCCGATGCCCGCCGCCGTCTGAATGAGATGCCGCTGGGCGCTGCCGCGCTGGCTGGCACTGGCTTTCCCATCGACCGGGATATGACCTCGGGCGAACTTGGCTTTTCAGCGCCGATGGCGAACTCGCTCGACGCTGTTTCCGCGCGTGATTTCGCGCTGGAAGTGCTGGCGGCTGCCTCGATTTGCGCCACGCATCTGTCACGGCTGGCGGAGGAAATCGTCGTGTGGATGTCGGCAGACTTCGCGTTCATCAAGCTGTCGGACAAATACACCACCGGCTCGTCGATCATGCCGCAAAAGCGCAACCCGGACGCCGCCGAGCTGGTCCGCGCCAAAACGGGACGCGTGGCCTCGGCCTTCCTGTCGCTGTCGATGGTGATGAAGGGCCTGCCGCTCGCCTATTCCAAGGACATGCAGGAAGACAAGGAAGCCACATTCGATGCGCTCGACAATTTGTCGCTGATGCTCGCGGCGATGACCGGCATGGTGGACGACCTGGAACCCAACACCGAACGCATGAAGGCCGCCGCCGCGCGTGGCTATTCCACCGCCACCGACCTTGCCGACTGGCTGGTGCGCGAGGCTGGGCTTCCATTCCGCGAGGCGCATCATGTGACAGGGGAAATCGTGAAACTGGCCGAAAACAAGGGCGTTCAGCTCGATGAACTGGCGCTGGCTGACATGCAGGCCGTACACACAGCTATCACCGAAGGCATATTCGCAGTGCTGAGCGTGGATGCTTCCGTAGCTTCAAGGCGAAGCTTTGGGGGCACAGCTCCGGAAAATGTGCGCCTCCAAGCGAAAGAATGGTTAAAACGGCTGGAGACGTAAGCCATTTTGAGCTAACTATTGCCTAAGTTCGCCTTTTTAATCGCTCGCGGCGTTTGCCTGCTTGCGGCAAATGTGTTTCCTAAAGCGCTTTCCGCTTGAGAATGCGCCAGGGGCAAAGAATGGCGCGTAAGGGCGAAACAGGGGGTATGGCATGAACCGTAGTTTGATAACGATCGCAGTCCTGATTTGTACAGCCATGGCGCTTACGGCATGTGGCAAACGCGGCCCTTTGGAAGCGCCGGGTGTCGCGGAAGACGGCAACAAGTCAGTTAAGGCCGGGTCTTCCAAGAAAAAAGAACAGCATCGCGACTTCGTGCTGGACGGTCTGCTGCGCTAGCGCTCAGCTATCCGCAATCTGCTGCGACATTGACGCCGCGCGTTTTCTGTGCGGCGTTTCGTGTTTCAGTTGCCGTTTCTGTGGACAGACGCCCCACCCGCTGGAATTACGCCTTCGCATCCTCCAGAATCTATCGATGATTCGCGGCACTCGCGAGTGGGGGGACCATGACCAGCAGCGCAAGCCTTACTTTTTCCCAGTACACTGTCGATCTGTGGTGGACCGACCTGAACGATGTTGAGTTCGGGCTTTTTCGCCACACAAAGCATCGCGCCAAATCCCGGCAATTCAGCAAGGATTCCGATGTCATCGGCGCGGTGGTCGTCAACGGCGAGCGCAAGGGGCTTCTCACCTATCGTCGCGGCCTGTGGGAAGACGGCAAGGGCATGAGTAAACGCCTGGTCGTCAAGCTATTCACCGATGAAATGAGCTGGCGCGGCACCATGGACATGTTGCTCGGACGCAGCATGCAACTCACAATGGGAGCCAAGGGCTTTCCGGTGCCGTCGTTTCTGGTCAACATTTCTGGCCACGAACAAACCATTTCCGTGGAGCGCTCGGGACGCAAATGGCCGTTCACCCCGGAGAACTATTCGTTCTTCATCGCGGACGGTAAAAATGCGCGCTTCTATCGCCTCCGCCGCGATTTTCTGGCCTTTGGCGCAGATTACACGCTCTACGACGAGAATAACAACCGTATTGGCCACCTGAATGGACGTGTGATTGACCTTGGTGGCCGGTGGGATGTCTCAATCCGCGAAGATCACGACAGCGCACAACTTAATGGCACCTTGCAGCTCTTTTGCGGAATGTTGCGATTCCGTCGTGCGTGCGAGCGTCATATCCGCCAACTCACAGCGGGCATCCGCGACGGCAGCATCAAACCAAAGCTGGAGACGCACGAGGTTGAGTTGTACGACAATCCGCGCGCCAATAAGCGCTAAACCCGACGCTCTAAGTTTTTGCTTGGCATAGTATTTCAGCGAACGTATATTCTGCATTCAAACGTTGGTGGGCGGCGTTTGAAGTATGGGGGTATTCGTCTTGTCATTAGCCCAGCACAATGTGCTATCTCATCCTGTGAGCCAGTTATCAGAGATTGATAACGTCGTGGCTGCAATGGCGTGTATTTCTGCCGATGGGCGCAACCGCCTTCGCATTGATACAAACTATGCCGTTGATTTTATTGACAAAACGGAAAAAACAGACGAAATGATCTTTCGTCGTGGTATCTCGCGCAGTTTCCCAGAGGGCAATTTCGCGTATTTAGAGCGCATGCGTCCTATCGCTATGACATATGGGGTATGTGACGCACTTGCCAATCTGTTCATGCGCAATTAAGAAAGGGGAAATGGGAAAGGGGGAGTAACAGCTAAGCGCCTAATACATCTAGGGCCGAGGCTAACTATGGGGGCGGGAATATACGCATTGATCTGTTTCCGGGATTTTTGCTATGCGCCTTATAAGTGGGGTTGCTTAACTACGTGTTCATCGGTGCCGCAATTCATGCCTTATGCGATGCACGCAATCATCTAGCCTTACAACTCCCTAAGCAATGTAGAAATTACGGCTTGCGCAACAACCTGATGGGTTCATGCCTCCGATCCTATAACGAATTTAGTCATGCTTCCGAAGATCAAGGAAAATGTCCTGAGGAGGAGACCGAAATGCTGCCAATGAAGTCAATTCTTCTCCGCGTGTTAAGCGCGGCGGTGGTTGCAGCACTGAGCTTTACAAGCGGTAATGCTCAGGATGTTTTACGAAATGTCCGTGTTGCAGCCAACAACGACCCTGGTTCTAGTAGCGTATATGAAATGCGCAAAAAGGCGATGAACCAGAACGTCGTTACGATTATTTCGTCGGGAAGTCTCAGCCCATATACAAAAATGGTTGAAGACATCCAAAATGTCGTCGATGAGCCCAAAGTCGCTAATGGGTTTCGCGTTCTACCTATCTTAGGACGCGGCGGCGCCCATAACGCCCTTGATATTTTGCTACTCAAAGGCGTTGACATGGGGGTGATGGAAAAAGACGACATCAAAAAAGCAAAACATGATGATCCGGTTATCTTGTCGAACGCCGATCAGCGTATCCAATATATAACTAAGCTCGCTAACAGTGAGTTTCAGGTTATTGCCGGGCCAGACATCAAGACCATCAATGATCTTGCTGGGAAGAAAGTAAATTTCTTCAAGAGGCTAAGCTCCACGGATATTGCTAGCCGGAAGATCTTCGGTCTTTTGGGCATTAAAGTGAAGCCGGTTAATTACGATCAATCAACGGCAACGAATAAACTACGTAAGGGTGAAATCGCTGCCTTTGCTCGTTTTGCCCCTGCTCCGCACGGCGCATTTAAAGGACTGAAGGCAAGCGACGGCTTCCACTTCCTTAACATCGATACGGAAGTCATTTCTGACGATAACTTCGTCAAGCTGCTGGAATTCTATTCGCCAGCTCTGCTGAAGAGCGAAATTTATCCGGATTTGATCCCTCGCGGCCAGCCGGTCACAACTGTTGCAGGCAGCCTGCTCCTTGCAATCTATTCATGGCCTCCGGGGACTGAGCGCTATCACCGTGCTTCAAGGTTCGTGCACAAGTTTTTCGATAAAATCGATAAATTCAAGAAGGGTGGCCGCCATCCGAAATGGAAAGAAATCAACCTGGCATACAAAGTGCCCGGATGGACACGCTTCAGACCTGCTCAGGAATGGTTGGATGCTCACAAATCTGCCGTACGGCCAAAGGTAGGTGGCGCAACCAACATGCGCGAAGCGTTTGAGGAGTTTATGGCTAAACAATCCTCAAGCGATACAAAGGCGCTTTCTCCAAGACAGCGGAACGAAATGTTCAAAGCGTTTTTGGAGTGGTGGAGGATGCGTAAAGCATCAACAGGCCGCTGATAGCGGCATAGTGGAAGTGTAAGCGCGAAGAATTGCCCTCTGGTGTAAAATCCAGAGGGACGTTTAACGCAAGAGTTAGCAACTTAACGAATGAAGGTCGGTCATGAAGGGAATTCGCCTTTTAGTAAGCGGGGCTACTGCCGTCGCGTTGATGACGGCTAGTTCCGCGGCCGCACCGATAGCTTCAGATGCGCATAGCATTCTGCCGTCTACCCTTGCGGATAATACTGATGCGGAGCAGTCATATGTCATTCTCGCCCAAAATCAGAGCGGTGGCCTAACCGCTAAGGATGTTAAGGGCGTTTCAGGCGTAGCACTGCCCCTCACTATCCTTACCAAGAGGAAGTCTACGGAGAATAATTTATACGCAATTTCCGGATTACCTAAGGATGCAATGCTGTCTGCGGGCAAACACCGCAATCAGATATGGATGGTCAAGCAGAAAGACATTCATTCGCTCTCACTGCGCACACCGAAAGGATACACTGGCTCATTTCACGTCGTGGTGACGCGATGGGAAGATGCTGTCCGTCCAGCGGAAACATGCGTTTTCCTTGTCAGGATAAGTGATGCTCATGCGCAGACAAGCGCTATTCCTGTTTCGCCAGCGCCTAAGGAAAAGGTTGCCAAGCCTTATATCCGGACCCAAAAAGAAAACATGCTATACAATCGTGCGATCCGGCAGCTCAAGCAAACCGATGTTGCAGGTTCACGGTCCATTCTCGAATATCTCGCATCCAAGGGTGACCCTGAAGCTGCTTTCGCTTTAGGCAAAAGTTATGATCCCGCCGTGTTGGATAAGATGTATCTGCAAGGTGTTGAGCCTGACATCGAGAAAGCGCGGGAATGGTACAGTAAGGCGCGTAAGCTGGGTAACCCGCAAGCGCAATCTCATATTGAGGCTATCGATAACCCTTAAGTCTAGCCTCAACGGCTTTTCCTTGCCTTCCTTTCGAGGAGGGCAAGGGATAGCGTGTCATGCATACTGATGCCATTCAGTGTGTGGTGAGCGGTTTGTTTGTGCCAGCCCTTAAGCTGTCGCTTTGATCGGGCGCGTTGGTGAATTTCAGCGCATATAGTTTTCGCGCCTGACGCTTGCCTTATCGATATTGATATTCTCCTCCCTAATATTTCCCCCCCTGTTGCGACAAGTTATCTGCGTTGTGCAGTCAGTACCCCTGACACGGCTTCCATTCGGCGTTTTTATCGAATAGAGTTTTCAATAGCAAACAGGAGTGGTACTGAACGAACTGTGATATCCTTACACAGGCAGCATTGAGGCTGTTTCATACGCGCTTAAATTGTTTGTTGCATAGAACAGGTGTGCCAGAGGTCAATACGCTAAATGTCCAGTAAACAAGAAACATCACCCAACGATCCGGTCAATGTTTCCGAGCGGCTCGGCAAAACCATTCGCCGTCTGCGCAATGCGTATAATTATTCGTTGGGCGACTTGTCGGAGCAATCCGGTGTCGCCAAATCCATTATTTCGCAGATTGAAAAGAACGAAACAAATCCGACACTTAGCACGCTTTACAAAATCGCCAGAGCGCTGAACGCGCCAATCGAGCACATTCTGCGCGGCGAAGAAAGCCCCGCTCTTGTGGAGAAAGTTGGCTCTTCGGGCACGCCGCTGCTGATCAGCGACGATGGTCTTTGCCGCCTGCGTATTGTTGGCTGGCTGAAAACGGTGGAGCTTGTGCAGTGGTACACTTTCGAGGCGGAGCCAGGAGGCGTGCTTGAGTCGGAACCGCATCCGCCTGGGTCGATTGAGAATCTCACGGTGCTAAGCGGTTCCGTAAATATCATGGTTGGCGATGAACAGCTTTCAGCGACCAGCGGCGAAACAGTGCGCTACCATGCCGATCGTGCGCACTCCATCACCAACAGCAGCACGGAGACGGTTACGGCGTTGATGGTGAATCTGCTTGGGCCGGTGACCGCTGCCGGACAATCCTTGGAAACTGGCGGTCTGTAAGGCGAAAATGCCGCCTGCACCGCCGCCTATCTGACCTCCGCCATACCTTCGCTATGCCCGTACATTTAGGGCATACTGGCGCTCCATCTGGCGCTCCCGCCTGAAATCGGCTCTCCCTCTATGGCTTCCCCATCTTACCGGAGCTGTTAACATCCGGTTCATTTGCTGCATCGTAGTTTGTGCTGCGTAGGTTGCCGCAGAGCAACAGTCAAGGGGGACGAGATGCGCAGTATTTTTCTCTCTATAATCATTGCTTTTTCGCCATTACTTCTCCCCGCAGCCAGTGCACACGCGGGTGTTAAAGTCAAAGCTGAGTTGGCGCACAACGTCTTGCCCGAAGCCCAGGAAGGCCGGGTTTATATGCGGGTTAGGCTGGAAGGCCTCCCCTTTGAAGACGAGACAGATCGTCCGCCGGTCAATGTCGTATTGGTGATCGACAAATCCGGCTCCATGCGTGGCGCGCGGATAGAACAGGCGCGTGACGCCGCAATGATGGCAGTGGACAGCCTGGAAGAGAAAGACGTTCTGGGCGTGGTGGCTTATTCCCACGAGGTGGAGGTTCTCGCCCCCGCCGGACATCTGGGCGACGCCAAAGGCATCAACGATCATATTCTCCATTTGCGCGCCAATGGCCGCACCGCGTTATACGCGGGCGTCAAGGAAGGACTGCGGCAATTGCGCGAATTCAGCGATCCGAATGCGATCAACCGCATTGTTCTCCTCTCGGATGGAATGGCCAATGTCGGGCCGTCCACTCCCGCCGAACTGGAAGAACTCGGGCGCGAAGCCGCGAAAGACGGGATATCGGTTACCACCATCGGTTTGGGGCTTGGCTATAACGAAGACCTGATGACGCGACTTGCTCTGGCTAGCGACGGAAACCACGCATTCGTGGAAAGTCCGGGCGATCTCGTGCGCATCTTCAACAAGGAATTCGGGGATGTGCTCTCAGCGGTTGGCGGCGACGTGGATGTCGAAATCGAATGTCCAGACGGATTTTATCCCATGCGCGCTCTGGGCCGCGAAGCCAAAATTGACGGGCAAAGGATCAAATTCAAACTCAACCAGATTTATGGCCGCCAGGAAAAATATCTGGTCGTTGAGTTGAAAATTAACAAAGACCACGCCAAGGGCGAAGGCGAAGCGGCAAAGGTGCAGGTGAATTACACCGACCTGAAATCTAAAAAACGCGCGACAGTCAACAGTCAGGCAAAGGTGCGTTTCAGCGCTTCCAAACAAGAGCAGAAAGCCGGCGTCAACAAGGAAGTGGTCGCGGAAGTAACAACGCAGATCGCCAACGAGCGCAACGAACGGGCTTTGTCCTTGCGGGATAAAGGCAAGGAAAAAGAAGCCAGAGCAATGTTGCAGGAAAACGCCAAGTATTTGAAGAGGCAAGCTGACAAACTTCCAGCACCTTCTGCCGAGGCTCTGAATAAAATGTCCAAGAAGAATCTGGAAGACGCTGAAAAACTATCTGGAGCAGATTGGCGGAAACAGCGGAAAATTATGCGTGCGCGTCAATATAAGAGCAAGACGCAGCAGAGTTACTAGAATTGCTACTCATGTAGCATCATTTGTTGACCCCCGCTCCAAGCCCCCTGGAGCGAAAGGCGAAGCGGTTCAGGTGCCCCTCTGACCTGGGCTGCTTCGCCCCCTCTCATTCCCCCCTTTTATGCGCCAGTTCACACAGCATTTCACTTCCAAGCCCTACAGCTTGAGTTTTTATGCACAATTTACGTTCTATCGTTGCAATCTATCTGGTTATTTTATGTTTTGTAGCGCTAGATCAACCTTCACTAAATTGGGATCGATTGAGCGAAGGTGAGTTGATCTATTTCAAAAGGTATGCGCAATGTTCTGCGTTCGGTCAGACGCGCGTCCGCGCTGTCTTGCTCAAGGAATTTTGCGCATATTTAGGAATGACGAATGGGTGATATCATTTACATTACCGTGACACTGGTGATGCTTGGCTTAGGCGCACTAGCAATTACCGCATGCGAACGCATTTGAGGTAATTCGACATCCTCAGGGGAGCCCTATGGAATTCGACTATATCTTTGGGGGAGGTACGGCCCTGTGTCTCCTGGCTTATCTGCTCTATGTTCTAATCAATGCTGAGAAATTCTAGGATTTGATCCCATGACGAACGGTGTCGTGCAACTGGCTATATTCTGCGCTGTCATCGTGGCGCTTACGCCAATTATCGGCGGTTATATGTTCCGTGTCTACACAGGCGAGCGCACGTTTCTAACGCCAGTTCTTGCACCGGTTGAGCGCGTGTTGTACCGCCTCATTGGCGTTAATCCGGACGCCGGTCAACATTGGACACGTTACGCCTTGTCGATGCTGCTTTTGCATTTCGTGGGGCTGTTTGTGTTCTACATGGTGTTGCGGCTGCAAGACGTTCTGCCACTCAATCCGCGCGACGTACCCGCATTCGATCCGGCTTTGGCCTTCAGCACCGCCGCCAGTTTCGTTACGAACACTGATTGGCAAGCTTATTCCGGCGAGACGCAGATATCGTATCTCAGCCAAATGATAGCCATCACAGTGCAGAATTTCCTCAGCGCGGGAATCGGCATGGCGATCGCCATCGCGGTTATACGTGGTTTCGTTGGGCGGCAAATCAAAACACTCGGCAATTTCTACGTCGATCTTACCCGGTCGGTTTTGTACATCCTGCTGCCGATTGCGATTATTTCATCCATTGTGATGGTTTGGCAGGGTACGCCGCAGAATTTCTCTGATTACGTCACCGCGGAAACCTTGGAAGGCGGAAAGCAAGTCATTGCGCAAGGGCCGGTCGCGTCGCAGGCGTCCATCAAGATGCTGGGCACCAACGGCGGCGGCTTTTTCAACGCCAATAACGCGCATCCTTATGAAAATCCCACACCAATCACAAACTTTCTGCAACTGGTGCTGGTACTGCTCATTCCCGCGGGGCTGACTTACACGTTCGGTAAGATGGCAGGCAATACGCGCCAGGGCTGGGCGATATTCAGCGCCATGGGGGTGCTGTTCGTGCTCGCGCTTGTCACTGTCTACTGGGCAGAAACGCAAGGCAATCCGTTGCTGAGCAACCTGCCAATAGATCAAGCAGGTAACATGGAGGGAAAAGAAGTTCGCTTTGGGGTGGCGAATTCGGCTTTGTCCGGAAACGTGACGACGGTTACTTCCGCGGGCGCGCCCAACTCCATGCACGATAGCTTCACACCGATTGGCGGGTTCGTTCTGCTGATGAATATCCATATTGGTGAAATCATTTTCGGCGGCGTGGGGTCCGGGCTTTTCGGCATGATGTATTATGTACTGCTGACCGTGTTCCTCGCCGGACTTATGGTCGGACGATCTCCAGAATATCTCGGCAAAAAAATCGAAGCCAAAGAAATCAAGCTCTCCATGCTGGCGCTGTTCACCCTAACGATCGGCATGATCGGCGTTCCCGCGCTGGCCATCATTCTGCCGTCGTCTTCATCGTCGATACAACACGCAGGACCGCACGGCCTTTCTGAGCTGCTTTACGCCTATGGGTCGGCAACCGGCAATAACGGCTCGTCTTTCGCTGGCTTTAACAGCGGCACCCCATTCCATCTGACAGCTATGGGACTGTGCATGCTGCTGGGCCGTTTCGGTTTCAGCATCCCAATCCTGGCCATAGCTGGGACGCTAGGCGCCAAGCGAACGGCGTTACCGTCCGCCAACACCTTCTCCACGCATACGCCGCTTTTCGTCGGCCTCCTTATCGGAGTGATCTTCATCATTGGCGGCCTAACGATTTTTCCAGCGCTGGCATTAGGACCGCTGGCGGAGTTTTTCGAAATGCTCGCCGGGCATAGCTTCTAATTGATATCGGTCAGCACTCAGGGACTAACGATAATGATACCCAACAGGGATTTTTCTTGGCTTGACCGCAAAGTCTTAGGCACTGCGCTACTGGTAGCCCTAAAAAAGCTCAACCCGGTCATTCTGATCAGCAATCCGATGACATTCGTTGTCGAGATTGTCGCTGTGTTGACCACAGTGCTTTTCATCGAAGGGATTATCAATAACAGTCCGGAAATGGCGCTTGAAGGACAAGTCGCCGCTTGGTTGTGGTTCACCGTTCTGTCCGCAAATTTCGCAGAAGCAATCGCGGAACGGTTCGGCAAGGCGCGCGCCGACGCTCTGCGCGCCAGCCAGCTGGAAACCTCGGTAAAACGCCTGACGTCTCACCACGGCAACGTTTTCGAAACCGTCAGCTCCGGCGAGCTGATGACCGACGATATCATTCTGGTGGAGGCGAGCGAAATCATCCCTGCCGACGGCGAGGTCATTGACGGCATCGCCGCAGTCGATGAATCCGCCATCACCGGCGAGTCGGCGCCCGTTATCCGCGAGTCCGGCGGCGACCGTTCGGGCGTTACCGGTGGCACGAAAGTCGTGTCAGACTGGCTGAAAGTGCGCGTGACGGTACGTCATGGCAAAAGCTTCCTGGACCGGATGATCGCCATGGTCGAGGGCACCAAGCGCAAGAAAACCCCCAACGAAGTGGCCTTGACAATTCTTCTCGTTGGCTTGAGCGCTATTTTCCTCATCGTAACGGTGACGCTGCAACCATTCGCCATGTATGCGCAGCAGTCCATCAACCCCGCATATCTCGCCGCGCTTCTCATTACGCTTATGCCGACCACCATCGGCGGTCTTCTCTCCGCCATCGCCATAGCAGGCATGGACCGGCTGGTGAAAGCCAACATCGTCGCCAAATCAGGACGCGCGGTCGAAATTTGCGGCGATGTCGATACGCTTCTGCTAGATAAAACCGGTACAATCACGTTCGGCAATCGCATGGCCAACGAATTCAAGCCGCTGCCAGGCGTCAATATGCGCGAATTCGTGGAAGCCACAGTGCTGGCCTCGCTCAGCGACGAAACGCCCGAGGGGAAGTCCATCGTCGATCTTGGCCGCAAGAAATATAACATCAATCCGAACGCCTCCAGCATTCAGCACTCTATCCCGTTCAGCGCGGAAACTCGGATTTCCGGCGCTGATCTCGTTAGCGACTGCGAAGTGCGCAAAGGCGCGGAAGACGCCATCCTCACTTATTGCGGTCTGCCGGAAAGCGCTGAACTGAAGCGCATCGTTCAGGATATCGCGCGGTCTGGCGGCACGCCTATCGTCGTCGCGAAAAATCAGCAGATCCTCGGCGTCATTCACCTGAAGGACATCATCAAACCCGGTATTCGCGAGCGTTTCGCTGAATTGCGGAAAATGGGTATCCGCACCGTGATGATCACTGGGGACAACCCGCTTACCGCCGCCGCCATCGCCGCCGAGGCAGGCGTGGACGACTTCCTCGCCGAAGCCTCGCCTGAGCGCAAGCTGGAGCTGATCCGCAAGCTACAAGCCGAGGGGCGGCTGATCGCCATGTGCGGCGACGGTTCCAACGATGCGCCAGCGCTCGCCCAGGCCGATGTCGGCGTGGCGATGAACGACGGCACCCAGGCCGCCAAGGAAGCCGCCAATCTCATCGACCTCGACAGCGATCCCACCAAGCTTTTGGAGGTGGTGCGTGTGGGCAAGGAGCTTCTCATGAGCCGGGGGGCGCTGACCACGTTTTCCATCACCACCGATGTCGCGAAATATTTCGCCATCCTGCCGCCGATGTTCGCAGTGGTCTATCCCGGCTTGTCGGCACTCAATCTCATGGGACTGCACAGCGCGCCAAGCGCCGTGCTTTCTGCGGTGATCTTCAATGCACTGATTATCGTTGCGCTGATCCCATTGGCATTAACAGGCGTAAGCTATAAACCTATGAGTGTAGACGAATTACTGCGGCGCAATCTTCTCATCTATGGCTTGGGCGGTATCGTGGCGCCGTTTCTCGCCATCAAAGCCATAGATATGCTGATTGTCAGCATCGGCCTGATATAGGAGCGCTTTTCCACATGATCAAAGAGCTTCGCCCCGCAATTACTCTGGTGCTCCTGATGACGGTGCTCACTGGGCTTGCCTACCCCTTGACGATAACCGGGGTCGCGCAACTACTCTTCCCCTATCAGGCGAACGGCAGCCTCATTGAACGCGATGGCAAAGTCATAGGTTCAGAACTCATTGGGCAGAACTTTACCCGGCCCGAATATTTCCACCCGCGCCCCTCCGCCGTAAATTACGACGCCAGCAACTCGGGCGGCTCCAACCTCGCCCCATCCAGTACGGCGCTTGTCGAAGCAATCAAACAGCGCGCGGAGAAACTGCGCTCCGATTTAAGCGCTCTCGACGAGACGAATACCAAGCTGGCCAAGCCTAAGGTTCCTGTTGAACTGGTTACCCAGTCTGGTAGCGGCCTTGATCCGCACATTTCGTTCTACGCCGCCGAATTTCAACTCAAGCGCATCGCTAAGGTTCGGGAACTGGAACCCGGCGATATCTCCAAGCTGATCGTCAATCCCAACACCGAAGATCGAACTTTTGGCCTGTTAGGAGAACAACGTGTTAATGTGTTGAAGTTAAACTTGGCGCTTGATGCTTTACGTAAAGACAATGCCGCGCCACGATAGTGGATCAAACCTGACATTTGGGAATGTCAGTCAACTTGATCCGTTGGTACAGGATAAGTGGCCTGAAACGCGGGTTTTGGGTCAATAAGAGCCATGGCACAGTCTGACGATCGTCCAACACCGGAGGCGCTGCTAGAAGAAGCAAACCGCGAAAAAAGCGGAAAGCTGAAGATCTTCCTCGGCGCCTATCCTGGAGTTGGCAAAACGTATTCCATGCTTGAGGCCGCGCAAGTGCATATGCGCGAAGGCGTCGATGTGGTCATTGGCGTGGTGGAAACCCATGGCCGGGCAGAAACTGAAGCGCTGCTCCGCGGGCTAGAAGTTCTCCCGCGCCAACAGATTTTTTACCGTGGCCGCTATTTCGGCGAAATGGATGTTGACGCCATTTTAAAGCGCAAGCCGAAAGTGGTGTTAGTCGATGAGCTGGCGCATACAAACATTTCCGGAAGTCGCCACGAAAAACGCTATCAGGACGTGGAAGACCTGCTCGCCGCTGGTATCGACGTTTATACGACGTTAAACATTCAGCACATCGAAAGCCTTAACGATGTGGTGGCGCGCATCGCCCGTATCCATGTGCGCGAAACGTTGCCGGATAAAGTGCTGGAACTGGCCAGTGAAATCGAACTGGTCGATTTGCCGCCAGACGAACTCATCCAGCGCCTTCGCCAGGGCAAAGTCTATATGCCCGAGCAGGCGGGCCGGGCCATCGTGCATTTCTTTTCCAAGGGCAACCTTACAGCACTGCGTGAGTTGGCCATGCGCATCGCCGCTGAGCGGGTGGACGCGCAGATGGTCAACTACATGCGCGCGCACGCCATTCCCGGCCCGTGGCCCGCGCAAGACCGTCTGTTGGTGTGTTTGAACGAGTCGCCGGTGGCCAAGCGTCTTGTGCGCACGGCGCGGCGCATGGCGGAACGCCAGCGTATCCCGTGGATCGCGCTTTATGTGCGCACGCCGCATTACGACAGTCTTTCCGACGACGCCAAAAACCGGATTGCCGAAACAATCCGGTTGGCCGAGCGCCTTGAAGGCGAGGTGGTGACAATCCACGTCGAATCTCACGTCGCAGATGAAATCGTTTCTTATGCGTTAAAGCGCAACGTCACACGCATATTAGTGGGACGCCAGCGGCCCCGGCGGTGGACCGGCCTGTTTCGCGAAACCGTGGCGCAAGAACTTTTACGCAAGGCCACCAAATTCGAAGTCACGATCATCTCGCCTGAAGAAGAGGAAGCCCGCAGGAATATCATCGATGGCGGGGGCCTCTTAAATATACTCGGACACTGGAATGAATATGCGCTTGCCACCGTTGGCATCGGCTTAGCTTCAACGCTGGCTTACGGCGCGTCGTTTTTTCTGCCACCATCAAACATACCGCTTATATTGATGACGGCGGTTATTCTTGTTGCTATTTACCTCGGACGCGGACCATCTATCCTTTCAAGCATACTTAGCTTTCTTGCGTATAATATCATTTTTATCAAACCGTATTACAGTTTTTCAGGATTCAGGCATACCGATATCTTGACGATATTATTTTTCCTCGGCGTATCGATTGTCGTTGGAAATCTTGCCGCGCGGCTGAAAATTCAAATTCAATCTATGCGCCAATCGGCGCAGCGCACCGCGAATCTCTACGAGTTCAGCCGCAAAATCGCCGCCGCTGCATCGCTGGAAGACGTGCTATGGGCGGCGGTGCATCATGTGGCGTCTACGCTGCAATGCAGCTCGCTGGTGCTTTTGCCGCAAAATGACAACCGCTTACACATCGCCGCCGGATATCCGCCTGAAGATCAGCTTGCGTTGAAAGATTGGGGCGCGGCTGAATGGGCGTGGGAACATGGCCGCTTGGCAGGCTGGAAGTCGGACACGCTCCCCGCTGCCGACTGGCTTTTCCTGCCTATGCGCACACGGCGCGGCATGGTCGGTCTGCTCGGCGTTGCGTTCAAAGACCGCCAACAGCGTCCGCTGGCCCCTGATCAATGGCGCCTGCTGGAAACGCTCGTGGATCAGGTCGCCGTTGTCGTTGAGCGCACCAACCTTGCTTCCGACATTGAAGAAGCACGCCTTTTGACCGAGACCGAGCAGCTTCGTACCGCGCTTTTGTCGTCTGTGTCGCATGATTTGCGCACGCCGCTTGTGTCTATCGTTGGTTCCGCCACAACGCTGGCGACTGTCGATAATATTCCGGAAGCCTCGCGGAAAGAGCTGGTCACCACAATTCTCGACGAAGGCGAGCGGCTCAACCGCTTCGTGCAAAACCTGCTCGATATGACGCGTCTCGGCTATGGCGCTCTCCAGCCCAAACGCGAATGGTACGATATGCGCGAGGTTGCCGGACGCGCTTTGAAACAACTAAACAATGCATTAACAGCGCGCGAGGTTGTGCTCGATATTCCGGCTTCGTTGCCACCTGTTCATATTGATCCGGTATTAATTGAACAAGTCTTGGTGAATATCCTCGATAATGCGATAAAATATACAGTAGAGGGCGGAACAATTACGCTGCGTGCCGTGCACGATGAGAACGAACTCATCCTGCATATCAGCGATGACGGTGTCGGCATACCGCCGGAATCGCGGAACGCAGTTTTCGACATTTTTTACCGCGTTCGCGCAAAGGACACTCAAATCGCAGGTACAGGGCTTGGTCTATCCATCTGCCGTGGTATCGTAGAAGCTCATGGCGGACGTATCATCGCCAAAGATGGCCTTAACAATAAAGGTACTACTATTGAGATCGTATTGCCGGTCTCGCAAGCTCCAGACCTGCGGGAGGGAGATAAAGAGACCCAGGAGCAACAAACTCAGGATGACCCTAGTGAAGAGGCTTCCGTGAAAGAATGAACCAGCGTATCCTTGTAGTCGATGATGAACCGCAAATCCGTAAATTCTTGCGCATCAGTCTATCCGCGCAAGGATACGACGTTTTAGAATCTCCAGGTGGGGAGGATGGCATCAGCAAATGCGCCACGGACCAACCCAACCTTGTCATTCTCGATCTTGGCCTGCCTGATGTTGACGGTCAACAGGTGATTAACCGTATACGTGAATGGTCGAATGTACCAATCATCGTGCTTTCTGTGCGGGCCTGCGACGGGGAAAAAGTTCACGCTCTCGATAACGGTGCTAACGATTATGTAACGAAGCCTTTCAGCATCAAAGAGCTGTTGGCGCGTATTCGTGTGGCTATGCGGGCCGGATTGCAAAACGAAGGCGGAACACCCGAATTGATCGTCGGCGAACTGGTGGTGGATGTGCCTCGCCACAAAGTGTTCGTCAGCGGAGAGCACATCAGGCTGACCCGCAAGGAATTCGAACTTTTGAAAATGTTGGCGCAGAATGCCGGACGCATCGTCACGCACCGGCAAATATTGCGTGAGCTATGGGGACCAGCGCACGAAGACGACGTGCATTATTTGCGTATTTATATTGGCCACCTCCGCCAGAAACTCGGCGACGACTCGGCGAACCCGCAATATATCGAGAGCGAACCCGGTGTTGGCTATCGCCTCATCATGGATGCGGCTTAGCAGCTTAAGGGCATTCCCCACACGGACTGCGCTGCCCCTCTTCGTGAAAATCGGGGGTATCCTCCCAACGCGGCTTTAAAACCAGACGCGAATCAGGCGAGAATCATACCTGATTCTTACACTGGAGGCGGCCCCCTCGATTTTGCGAATGCCAAACCACTCAGCGAACCGCACCGCCATGTTATATGTGCGCGCAATTACCAGTCGTGCCCGGCAGAGCGATGTGCGAACGCTTGCGTGGTGGTTGGCGATTGTTGTGGCGGGCCTGCTGGCAGTGGCGGGCGCTCTTCCGGCCTTCGCAGCGAGCGGCACGGCCCCTTCCAGCAATCTCATCGCGGCGACCCTCGTTGGGGTGGTCGTAGGTGGCGCGCTCGTCTTCATCTTCAACCGGTCCCGAAATTCTGCGTTGCTGCGTTCGGCGCTGGAATTGCGCGATGGCACCGAGCTTCTCCTACGCGATGGCGGATCGGCGCTCCTCTACTGGAACCTCGCGAAAGGCGAGCTGAGCTGGTCGGAATCGTTCTATGGCCTGCTTGGACGCAAGGTCATGCGCAGAGCGATGCCCTACCGCGACATGCGCGAGCTGCTTCACCCGCAAGACGATCTTTACCGTATCGTCAATTATCATGTGCGCAACAACGTGGATGAAGTGCGCATTTCCGTGCGGCTCAAATCGGCAAGGGACGGCGGCTGGCGCTGGTTCGACATTCGCGGACGCATCCGCCGCCCCGGCGCGCAGAAAACGCCTGTTCTCGTGGCTGTGGCGGTCGATGTCACCAACGAGCGCGAACAAGAGATGGAAAACGTCGATACCGCGACACAGTTACGCGATTCCATTGAGGCGATTTCCGAAGCGTTCGTGCTGTGGGATAGCCAGGATTGCCTGGTAATCTGTAACCGCAAGTTCAAGGCCATCTATAAGATCCCCGCGCGCCTGCTTGTGCCGGGGACGCCCTATGAGAAAATCGCAGAAGCCGCCCGCGAGCCGCTTCTACAAGGCCCCCGCGATGCTGAGGGCGCACGCAAACTCGATTCATGCACGCGTGAAGCTCAGGTAGACGAAGAACGCTGGCTGCATATCGGCGAGCGGCGCACGAATGACGGCGGTTTCATCAGCGTGGGTACCGATATCACCGCCATCAAGCAGAGCGAGCAGCGCCTCTCCGAGCGCGAAGCCGAATTGAACGCCACCGTCACCGATTTGGAAGCTTCCCGCGAAGAACTCAAAGCTACCGTCGCCGATCTACAAGCCTCGCGTGAGAAGCTGGAAACGCAAACCAAGCAGCTTTTCGAGCTGACTGATAAATACGCCGCCGAGAAAATGCGCGCTGAAGCCGCCAACCGCGCCAAATCAGAGTTTCTCGCTAATATCAGCCATGAACTGCGCACGCCGCTGAACGCTATCATCGGCTTTTCCGAGATGATGCAGCAGCAAATTTTCGGGCCGATCAAACAAAACAAATACATCGAATACGCACGCGATATCGAACAGAGTGGGCAATATCTGCTGGAGGTGATCAACGACATTCTCGATATGTCGAAGATAGAGGCAGGGCGCATGACGCTTTCGGTCGAGAACGTTAACCTCGTGGAGATTGTGGGCGAAAGCCTCCGCGTGGTGCAGCAGGCCGCGAATGCGCGTAACATCCACCTGAAAAAGCAAGGCAACCAGACGATTGATCTACTGGGTGACCGCCGCGCACTAAAGCAGGTGATTATTAATCTGTTGTCCAATGCCATGAAATTCACGCCCGTTGGCGGCGAGGTGTCCATTCGCACATATCGTTATCGCGGGACGGTGCGTATCGGCATCACCGATACTGGCGTCGGCATTCCGCGCCACGAGATCGCAAAACTGGGGCGTCCGTTCGAACAGGTGGAAAATCAGCTCACCAAGGGGCATAAGGGGACAGGGCTCGGCTTGGCGATATCGCGCTCCATTCTTGAGGCGCACGGCGGCAGGCTGGAAATCAAAAGCCGCCTCAACGAGGGCACCACGGTGACTTGCATCCTGCCCATCAAAATTGAAACCGAGCTGGACAGTGCGGCCGCTTAGCGGCATGGTGCCGAGGGTCTATGGCGCATGCGCTATATTCAGTGGTAAGAGGATAAGGACAACAGGATGACAGCGGAGGTTGACGCGGAAAATGTATCCGGGCCGACGCCCAAGCGGACATCAGACGTTCTGATCGACTTCGCAAAACAGACCGAAGGCGACGTCACCATCGGTGAGTTGATTGACGCGCTGAAAGATCGTGGCTTCGGTATCCTCATTGTGTTGTTTGCTTTGCCTGGGGCGGTACTTCCCATCGCGTGGATACTGGGCACGCCAATTTTGTTCTTTGCCTCGCAACTCATTCTCGCATTGCCGGAACCTTGGCTGCCAGAGTTCTTGCGCTGCCGCGGCCTAAAGCAGGACACCTTCAAGAAAGTCATTGAGTACGCTGTAAGATATCTCGGTTACATTGAGGTGTTGCTGAAGCCGCGCTGGACGTGGATGGCGCACCCCATAATGGAACGCTTCATTGGCGCGTACATCGTATTTGCCGCGCTGGTGCTTCTGGTACCAATTGTACCGTGGGGGAATTTTCTGCCAGCATTCGGCGTTGGCTTGATGGCGGCCGGACTTTTAGAAAAAGATGGCTTGGCGATTACCGTCGGCGCAGTGATGGTGATGATCGGCGCGTTTTATGTATTCGCTTTTCTCGGCGGCGCCTGGATCGCTTTCGCGGCGATATTCGGGCTTTGAGGCTGGCCGCTGGAGCATCGAGCGTACACAACATGGCTAATTGGTGCCGGAAGGGGCGAACGGCCTCAAGGGGTGGGCGCTTTACGCTCGCCTAGCTTCCGGCGACTGACGCCCTTGCCCCCGTATGCCCATTCCAACTCTTCGCTGCCATGTCATATATGCCACGATGTTGCGCTTCGGAGTTGAAAAGGCGCTTTATTTATGCGGAGCCGGTATCTGCGTGAAGCTCTAGCGCGGCCATCCCCCCTTCAGCGTCGCGGCGTAACATTTATTGGCTTCGGCCAGTGATCGCCGATCACGAAATGGAAGCCCTGGACGTGACAGCGTTACACCGCCAGCATCAGCGGAAAAATCAGTCTCCAGCCGGCATTCCGGCATTTATATACGAATTTAGAGCATGTCGTCTCCAACCAGATTCAGGTTTCTCCTTTGAAGCAAATCATGATTCCCTTGGCTTAAGGGCACTGGGAGACATGAGATGGGTAAACTGCATCCGATTGAAGTGCGTGAACGTGTGGTCGCGTTCGTGGATGAGGGGCATACGCATCGCGCGGCGGCTCGGCATTTTCGGGTATCGCCGCGTTTTGTCAACGACATGATCAAACTGCGGCGCGAAACGAAGGCCTTGTCACCCAAACCGCAAGGCAATGGCGG
>JARRLC010000008.1:0-33887 GCA_037387425.1 Alphaproteobacteria bacterium | reverse complement strand
TCGGCGGGCTTGCAAGGTGATGCAAAAGGCGGCCCCAAAATGAAATTGCGGGCTGCCCCGCCGGCAACCCGCAAAATTCGTCGCGCAGTTAGTATCTACAACGCGTAGCCAGCGACCGATATCCGGGTGAGCGCGGGGCTCGTGGTGAGACCGTGTGCCGATGACACAGCGTTCTCAATGGCGGGGCGGGACAGAAGATCGATTGCCTCGGGCTTGGCAGGCGAACATGCCAGCGGTGAGGGAGAAAGGGCTTGGCAATCTCTACTTCTTTTGTGTCCTTGCTCGGCTTATCGGCTCTGACGTGTTAATAGTGCGCCAGCAACCTAGGGTTGTCAAAGGCTTGCATGAGTTATCCACGTACCTCACAGAACAGTTGTGCAAAACAACAGAATGTGATGACGGTTGAGTCGCTTTCTGTCCCCTACCCTACATAATAAGGTGTTTGGCTGTTGTTCATCTGCCATCGGATATGTAGCGTAATAAGCAGAGTTTTTTAGGATGACGCCGCATCCTGTAACATTAAATCTACGGGTTTTCAGACCGTTGCTCTATTCTCACGCACATAGCTGGAAGCTTAAAAGCCTAATTTAGGGGAGTTCCGATGACGTCTCTCTTGCGCCATGCACTCGTGTCACGTTTCCAAATTGCCGTACTTGTTTGTTTCGGTTTATTAGTTGCGTCTTTAACAATTTCTTACAATGCTATTGCGGAAGTGAAAACTTATTCGCATTTTGATACCGAGCAAACCGCTGATTCATTTAAAAATTACTTGAAAGCAGAGTGGCCCACTGCCGGAAACTCCGCCCAAGGCTGGAAGGTCAAAGGGCAGAGGGCGATGAGAGCCAAAAATCCGCGTAAGGCAACGGGATACTTCGCTTCATCGGTGGTGCTGAAAGAGACAACTGATACATGGCTGTCGCTGGCGCGCGCATATCTTGCCATTAAGCCGCTCACCTATTCAGAAAAGCGAACCTTCTGGAAAAATGCGCGTTCGTCGGCCTACTCGAGACTGTCGGAATGGCGTCAAGCAATTAACAGCTATCGTGTCAGCCTTGCGTTGCAAGAGAACGCTGAACTCCGCGCGACATATGATAAAGTGCTCGCCCAACATGGCTTCCGGATGCTGAATTACACGGTGGATTCCGAAGCCGCCTCGCCGCGCCTGTGCGTTCAGTTTTCCGAGACGCTCGCGAAAGGACGCATCGATTTCGCTAAGTTTGTCTCAGTGAATGGCGCCGATCCCGCTGGAGTGCAACCACAGAATAATCAGCTTTGCGTTGAAGAATTGGCCCATGGCAAGCGCTATCATGTCAAAATTCGTGCTGGCGTGCCCTCCTCCGTGGAGGAAAACCTCGCCAAACCGATTGAATTGACGGTTTATGTCCGCGACCGTAGCCCCACCGTCCGGTTCACCACCAAGAATTACGTACTTCCGCGCACTGGCCAGCAGGGTATTCCGGTTGTCGCCGTGAACACCAAGGCCGTGAAAGCCGCCATCTACAGTATCGGCGATCGCCGCATCGTGGAGGAAGTGCTCGACGGAGCTTTCGGACAGCAAGTCGCGAATTATCAAATCAACAATATCAAGGACAATAAAGGGCAGTTGCTTTGGAAAGGGCGGATGCCAGTCAAAACAACGCTCAACAAGGAAACGACCATCGCGTTTCCCATTGATGAGTTGCTGCCCAACCTAAAGCCCGGCCTCTATTTGATGACCGGCGCGCCAGATAACCGGGACGAAAAAACCGTCCAGGCGCAGGAAAATCTTTCGATACGCAATTATGAAGACAAAGCAACGCAATGGTTCGTCGTCTCCGATCTCGGCCTAACCGCGTTGAACGGCGCTGATGGCGTCCATGCATTCGTGCGTTCGCTGTCAGACGCAGGCGGAAAAGAAGGCGTCGAAGTCCGCCTTATCGCCCGCAATAACGAAGTGCTGGGAACCACCAAAACCGACAGCAATGGCCACGCGCACTTTAAAGCTGGCCTCACACGCGGACAGGGCGGGCTAGTTCCCGCAATGGTCGTCGCGCGCGACGGCAAGGGCGATTACGGTTTCCTCGATATCACCAAAGCGGCGTTCGATCTCGGCGACCGTGGCGTGGGTGGAAGAAAAACGCCCGGCCCGCTTGACGCCTATGTCTTCACCGAACGCGGCGTCTACCGCTCTGGCGAAAAAGTCTACATCACAACGCTTCTGCGCGATGGAACGGGGAAAGCCGTTTCCGGCATGCCGCTGACGTTGAAAATCTTCCGCCCCGATGGCGTGGAACACAAGCATCAACTGCTGAAAGATGCAGGCGATGGCGGACGTAGCCTGACATTCACGGTTCCGACTACCGCCTCAACCGGCACCTGGCGTCTCGCCGCTTATGCCGACCCGAAGAAACCGGCTATCGGCAATGCGGCCATCCTGGTCGAGGACTACACTCCCGAACGGATGGAAATGACCATCACGCCCGCCAAGAAAGAGCTTGCAGCGGGCGCGCCAACAGATGTGAAGGTTGAGGGGCGCTATCTTTACGGAGCGCCAGCCTCTAACCTCGTGCTGGAAGGCGAGTTGATCGTCAAGCCGCGCAAAAGTGCCGTGAAAGGCTATAAAGACTATGTCTTCGGCCTTGAAACCGATCAGTTCGCGCCCAACCGGACGCCGCTCGAAAAACTCCCAACAACAGACGCCAAAGGCGTTGCGCAGCTTAATATCAAGCTGCCGGAAATGCCGCAGACCAGCAAATTGCTCAGCGCGCAGCTAGATTTGCGTTTGCGCGATCCAAGCGGCCGTGTTTTGGCCCGCAACACTCAGCTGGATGTGCGCCCGTCAAAGCCATTCGTGGGGCTTAAGCCAGCGTTCAAGGCAGGCGAAACCTCTGAAGGCATGCCGGCGGAATTCGATATCGTCGTGCTAGATCCTGACGGAAAACCCGCCGCCGCCAAAGGGCTGACATGGGAACTGACAAAAATCGAGTCGCGTTTCCAATGGTATAAAAGCAACGGCAGTTGGGAATTCCAGCACATCAAATATCAACGCAAAATCGCCAACGGAACACTTGATGCGGCCGCGGATAAACCGGCTCGCCTGAATATCCCGATCAAAGGTTGGGGGAAATTCCGGCTGGAAATCGCTTCCGCCAGCGGCAAGATCACGCCTGCGAGCACAAGTTTTTCGTCTGGATGGTACGCTTCCGAAGCTGGCGATACGCCGGATGTTCTCGACCTAGCGCTTGATAAAGCCTCATACAAGTCGGGCGATACCGTGAACGTTCAGCTTTCGCCGCGTATGGCGGGCAAGGCCATGGTCGCGGTCGTGAGCAACAAACTGGTGGAGCTGAAAACGGTCGATGTCCCCAAAAGCGGCGCTAGCGTGTCGTTCACGGTGGGCGACGATTGGGGCCCAGGCACCTACGTGATGGCCGAACTCTACCGTCCCATGGATACCGAGGCCAAGCGTATGCCAGGACGCGCCGTCGGCGTGAAATGGCTGTCGCTCGACAACACGGAGCGCACGCTCAATGTCGCCCTGGAACTGCCCGAGAGAACACGTCCTAAAGCGCCCTTAAGCGTTCCGGTGACGGTTTCCGGTCTGAAGTCTGGCGAAAAGGCGCATATCACCGTAGCCGCTGTCGATCTCGGCATTCTCAACCTCACCAATTATCCCGTGCCCAAGCCAGACCACTATTTCTACGGTCAACGGCGCTTAGGGATGGAGTTGCGCGACCTTTACGGCAAGCTGATCGACGGCATGCAAGGCACACGCGGCACCATCCGTTCCGGTGGTGACGGCAGCGGAATGAGAGGCGGCGCGTTGCCGACGACCATTAAGCCGGTCACCCTCTACTCTGGCATTGTCGAAGTGGACGCAAGCGGCAAGGCGGCAGTGAAATTCGATATCCCCGCCTACGATGGCACCTTGCGCGTCATGGCAGTGGCATGGAACGCCGCCCAGGTTGGCCACGGCACGAAAGACATCATCGTTCGCGATCCGGTTGTGGTGCAGGGCACGCCGCCGAAATTCCTCATCATCGGCGATAAATCTGAGCTGCACTTCAACATCGCCAATGTGGAAGGTCCGGACGGCGACTATGAACTGGCCGCCACCAGCTCAGAAGGCATCACGGTGCCGGAAAGCGCTATGAAGCAGTCGTTCAAGCTGGCCGCCAAGGACCGCAAAGACGTGGTGCTGCCGCTCTCAGCCGATAATCTCGGCAAGAACAGCGTCACAGTGGCGCTGACCGGCCCTGACGGCATCTCCATTGAGCGCAGCTACGATATTCCGGTGACTCCGGCGGCGCCGAATATCTCCCGGCGTACAACGCAAAAGCTCGCCGCGAACACGGGTAAGCTCAGCGTTACCAAAGACCTGGTGGCCGACCTGATCCCAGGAAGCGCGAAAGTCACCGTCAACGCTGGCATCGATGCCTCGCTTGACGTGCCCGGCCTGTTGCTGGCGCTTGACCGCTATCCCTATGGCTGCGCCGAGCAGACAGTCAGCCGCGCGTTGCCGCTCCTCTACCATAACGAGGTGGCGGAAGCTAACGGCATGGCTGGCGAAAAAGGCGCCAGGAAACGCGTCCAGGCCGCAATCGAACGCGTCGCCTTGATGCAGAATTCCGGCGGTTCGTTCGGCTTGTGGGGCCCCAACAGCTACTATGATATGTGGCTGACGGCCTATGTGACCGACTTCCTCGTCCGTGCGCAGGAAAAAGGCTACAGAATCCCGTCCCGCATGTATGAAACCGCGCTCGACCGTTTGAGAAATTCGGTTTCCAACACGTCCGACTTCCAAAACGGCGGAGAAGAACTGGCTTATGCGCTTTATGTGCTGGCTCGTTCTGGACGTGCGGTCGTGGGCGAGTTGCGCTATTACGTGGACGAAAAGCTCGAAAACTTCTCCACGCCGATGGCACGGGCTCAACTTGGTGCGGCGATTGCCATGTATGGCGACAAGGAACGCGCCGAGCAGGCGTTTAACTCCGCAATTTCCCGCTTGAAGGTTAAGACAGATCTGAAGTTTGTCTCATTGCGCCAAGATTTTGGTTCGTCCTTGCGGGACAATGCGGCGACGTTGGCCTTGATCTCCGAAGCGAAGATGATGCCGCAAAGCATTCCTTCGCTTGTTAACGCTGTGGCCCGCCGCCGAGTGGTACGCAGCTATACCAGCACGCAGGAAAGCGCCTGGATGCTGGTCGCCGCAAAATCGCTCATGGATCAAGGCGCCGACATTGTCCTAGATGTAAACGGCAAACAGGAAAAAGGCACTGTGCGTCGTGTGCTGAAAGGTGCGGAACTTGAGCAAACGCCCTTGACTATCAAGAATATGAGCGATCGTTCCCTCACGGCGAGTGTTCTTGTTAATGGTGCGTCGGCCACACCTGAACCCGCGTCGTCTTCCGGGTTCACCATCGAGCGCCACGTTTACACAACCGACGGCCAGGAAACCAAGCTCGACAAGGTGAAGCAGAATCAGCGCTTCGTTGTGGTTTTGACCGCGAAGGAAACCTCTCCAAAGCTTGGACAGATTATCCTGGAAGATCGTTTGCCCGCAGGCTTCGAAATCGAAAATCCGAAGCTTCTGCATGGCAGCGACATCAAAGCGTTCTCGTGGTTGAAAATTGACAACCCGCCAGCGCATACGTCCTTCCGTGATGATCGTGTTTCGGCGGCTTACTCCAAGAGCAACGAAAAGGGATCGTCCACCTATCAAGCGGCCTATGTGATGCGTGCGGTGGCTCCAGGCAGCTACACCCATCCGGGCGCTTATGTGGAAGACATGTACCGGCCGGATCGCTTTGCGCGCACCGCGCCAGGCAAGGTGGAGATCAAACGGTAATAGCAGCGAACGGAAAATGAGGGGCGGCAGATAAGTTGCTGCCCTTCTCCCCCTCCGCTTCCCGCCGGCATTCAGCTCCGCAACCGGAATGATAGCATGAAGCGTATTGCGTCCACGATAGATCGCGTCCGCCAGATGCTCCCTGCCTCGCGGGGGCTGCGCTGGACGGTTTACGCGTTCGCCGCCATGTTCGTGCTCATGGTGGGGGCCTTGGCCACATACCGTATCGCGATGGTCGTTTTGGGGCCGCCTCCGTTCGCGAGTGTGGCTGAAAACTCCCGCCTCGTGGTGGATCGCGATGGCCGTCTGCTTCGCCCGTTCACCACCTCCGCCGGGATATGGCGGCTGCCGGTCAAGCTCGCCGACATCGATCCACGCTACATCAAAATGCTGCTCGCTTATGAAGATAAACGCTACTACGAGCACAGCGGTGTCGATTTCCGCGCGATGCTGCGCGCCGTATGGCAGCTCATCAGCAACGGCTACGGCGTTTCCGGCGGATCCACGCTGACAATGCAAACCGCGCGGCTTCTCGATAAGCGGCCCACGCGCTCTTATATCGCCAAGATTGGGCAGGTGTTCCGGGCCTGGCAGCTCGAAAGCATGATGTCGAAGGAGAAAATCCTTGAGCTGTATATGCGGATTGCGCCTTTCGGAGGCAACATTGAAGGCGCGCGCGCAGCCTCGCTGGCCTATTTCGGCAAGGAGCCGAAGCGCCTCACCATAGCGGAAGCCGCGCTTCTCGTGTCGTTGCCACAATCGCCGGAGCGCCGCCGTCCGGATCGCGGGCACGATATAACCCGCATCGCCCGCAACCAGGTTCTAGACCGTGTTGCCGCTGCGGGGGTGATCAGCCAGGCGGAAGCGGATTACGCCAAAATGCAGCCTGTGCTGACGCGACGTCACAGCTTCCCGGCGCTGGCAGCGCATCTGTCGGAGCGGCTGGCAGCGGCTTCGGATGACGACGTTCTGCGTTTGACGCTGAAAGCGCGTTTGCAACAAGGCATTGAAACTATCGCCAGACGGCACGCCATCGAAGTGGGGCCGAAACTATCCGTGGCGGTGATGGTGGTCGAGCACCGGACAGGCGAAGTGTTGGCGCATGTCGGATCGGCCGGGTATTTCGACAACGACCGCAACGGCCCCATCGATATGACGCAGGCGGTGCGTTCGCCCGGCTCGGCGCTAAAGCCGTTTATTTACGGGTTGGGGTTTGAGGCCGGGCTTGCGCATCCAGAAACGTTAATCGAAGACCGCCCCACGCATTTCGGACGCTATGCGCCCAAAAATTTCGACAACAGCTATCGCGGTACGGTGACCGTGCGGCAAGCGTTGCAGCATTCGCTGAATATCCCTGCCGTGAAAATGCTGGCGGCGATAAATCCGGCGCGGCTGTCGTCGCGTATCCGGCATGCGGGGTTCAAATTTGAAGTGCCGCGCAATCTCGCCGTGGCGCTGGGGGGCGTGGGCCTGCGTCTGGAAGACCTTACAGGGCTTTACGTGGCGCTAGCGCGCGGTGGCGAACCTGTCGCCTTGCGGTATCGGCTGAAGCCTGGGGAAGGCTCAGCGCATCCCGATGACATTGCGCCCACTTCTTCAGAGCAGCCACTGTTGAGTCCTCTGGCCTCATGGTATGTGGGCAATATTTTGCGTGGCGCGCCGCCTCCGCCGCACGCCAAGGGGGGAGGCGTCGCGTTCAAAACTGGCACGTCTTACGGGTTTCGAGATGCCTGGGCGGCGGGTTTCGATGGCCGCTATGTCGTCACGGTGTGGATTGGCCGCCCGGACGCCACGCCGACGCCTGGCCTCATGGGGCTGACCGAAGCAGCGCCGCTCTTGTTCGACGTTTTTGCGCAGATCGGGCCCAATCGCGTAGCCCTGCCGCCTGCGCCAGGGGATGCGTTGTTTGCGTCCTCGGCGTCGCTGCCGCCGCCCTTGAGGCATTTCCGCGAGGTGGGAACCGCAAGGGCTGGGCAGTTCAGCACGACCTCTGTGAGACCGCCGATGCGCATCGCCTTTCCGCCTGACCGCGCGGAGCTGGAAATTGCGCATGAGCTGGACGGTTCGCCTACGCCTATTGCGTTCCAGGTGGAAGGCGGCGCGCTACCGTTTACGTGGCTTGTCAATGGTGAACCGCTAAAGGCGCCGCCGCATCGCCGTCAGGTGTTTTGGACGCCTAATGGCGCCGGATTCGTGCAATTTTCTGTGATCGACGCTGAGGGGCGGGTAGACCGCATTACGGTGCGCTTGCGTTAAGCTGTCTTGGCTTGCGTTATATGCAAGACCGACATGGGGAGGCGGAACACCATTGTGCTCCGCCTGTTTCCGCCGAATTAGTCAAATGTGATGTTATCAAGCGTCTTCTTGATAACAGATTTAAAGTCGCCGGAAAGTTTTTTGCCAACGCCCCAGAAGACATATTGGACGCTCTTCTTACCAGTGAGATGAAATACGTTGTGGAACACAAACGTAAGCGAACGGCTGTTAGAATCTTTCATCAGATATGTGAGAGATTGCAGCTCGGGGTGCCCTGGCACACTGTCTTCACTGGATAAAACAGGGATATTTTCCGGCGTTGTTTTTGCGCCTGACGCAGCATTTTCAATAAATGCTTTCCGCAAAGAACTAGCGCTGACGCCATCTTTCGTTCCGTAAGGTTCGTGGATAATCCCGAAGTAATACCGGGAATTGTAAGAATACATGGCTACGAAATCACCGCGTTTTGGCAGACGTTTCCAGCCAACTTTCTTGATGCAAACCTTCGTCTTGTTGACATGATCACACAGGGCGCTTGATGAGTTGCCTGAAGCGCCTCTATATTTCCATGTCCCATTGTCATCGAGAATAACGGTGCGGCCATTTACGATTGCTGTCCCGATTTGCTCGCCAACGGCCGGGATAGCTCCGGTCAGCATTCCTCCAAAAACCGCCGCTACAGCAACAGCCGACACCACGATTTTTCTACCACGCTTGTAACCGAACATTTTCCCTCCTTGCAGCCTGTCCAGCAATATTCATTGGCAAATACGTAATATGCCGTACCACCATATGTTGATCCGCGCAACTGTCGCCAACACGATGTGTTGAGAGTATCAGACGGCTCACAGAAACCGTTAAGGGAGAGATATGACAGGCGTTTTCTATCTCACCTATCATAGCCTGTTGGTTGAAGAAATTGTGATAGCTTACGTTCAGGATGGCAACGCCAATATGACCGAGTTGCTCGCAGCGGCGCAAGATGCTGTCGCGAACGGTGCATATTCTGAGACGCCTTTGGGATTGTCATGAGCTGTCATGGCAGGGCTAACAAAAGCGCTGAATGTCATTTGTTCTGATAGCGTATGGCGAATGTCTTTTGCTTCTGCGGGAAGTTTCATTACGCATGATTACTGTGGTTTTCAGGAGGATAGCATATGTTACTTCGCGGCCTTGCATGTGTTGGAATTGCCACCGCATGTCTTTTTGGCAGTGCTGTTCAAAGTCCGGTTCAGGCGGCATGTTATGAGGAAGTCGGTTGCACCAATAAAGATAACTTCCATAAAGATGATCTGTTTCAGTTGTCTTGCCAGACACTTGGCGAGGTCCGTAACAGCATTTATGCAGAAAACGGTTACTGCTTTAAAAGCAGCCGTTACCGTCGGATGTTCGGGAATGAGAATTGTGAATATGAAACATCCGAAGATGTACCGCTGAACCGGTACGAGCGTCGTAACGTCGATCTTATTCGCCGCGTCGAGCGGGCGAAAGAGTGCGATTGATTTTCACGCCACTTCAGTGTGGTTTATTCTTAAGCGCGGTTTTAGAACAGGCCGCGCTTTTTTCTTTATTTTTCTGATGCTTTACGCATCGAAGCCGCGCTCATGAAGGTCAAGCACATGGCCTGCAAGGTATAATGACCCCGTGATAAGTATACGGACGGGGCCAGTGGCGCGCTCGGCGCAAAGCTCCAGCGCTTGACGAATAGAGGCGGCGGCCTCGGTTGCAAACCCCTTATGACACGCTATGGAGCACAGTTCTTGCGCAGTATATGCGTTTTTCTGGCCGGGGATATCCACTGTCGCCACGAAACGGGCAAGGTCTTTAAATTGATCGAGAAAGCCGCCCGAATCTTTTGTTGACATCATGCCTGCGATAATTTGCATGGGGCGCGGCACACGGTCTTCCAGGTCAGCAAGCGCACTGGAAAGAACTTCCCCCGCCGCAGTGTTATGTCCGCCATCCAGCCATATTTCAGAGCCTTGAGGCAGCAATTCGTGGAAAATCCCGTAGGGCAACAGCTCCATGCGGGCGGGCCAGGTCGCTGAAACCAGGCCGCGCGAAATATGGTTTTCGGCAATTCTGCGCTTTTTGAGCGCGCGTGCGACGGCTACGGCTGTTCCTGCATTGCCGATCTGGTGGTGTCCGATTAAACGGGGCAGCGGCAGATCCACAAGTTCGCGTCCGTCTTGGAAAATGAGCCGTCCGTGCTGCTCGTATGCGTCCCAGTGCTCGCCGTGAGTGATGAGCGGTGCGCCGACTTTTGTGGCTTGTCTCTTGATAACGTCCAACGCTTGGTCTGTCTGATAGGCGACGACGCATGGCGTGTCATGTTTGAGAATGCCCGCTTTTTCGGCCGCGATTTCCTCTAGCGTGCCGCCCAAAAACGACGTGTGGTCAATGGAGATAGGCGTAATTACGCTCAAGACCGGTTTTTCAACGACATTGGTGGCGTCCAGCCGTCCGCCGAGGCCGGTTTCCAGCAGCACGATATCGGCCGGATGTTCTGCGAAGGCCAGAAAAGCGGCGGCGGTTGTGATTTCAAACTGGGTGATGGGTTGGCCAGCGTTGGCTTTTTCCACCCGGCGCAAAACGCTTAAGAGCGCTCGCTCGCTGATGGGGCGCCCTCCGCCTTTTGCCGAGGCCAGCACGATGCGTTCGTTGAAGCGGCGCAGATGCGGTGACGTGTAGGCATGAACTTTCAGGCCCGCAGCCCCGAGAATGGCGCGCAGGTAAGCAATCGTAGAGCCTTTGCCGTTTGTTCCCGCCACGTGGATGACATCGGGCAGCGCCTTTTGCGGATCGTCGAGCGCACTCAAAAGACGATGCATACGGTTCAGCGACAGGTCTATTAACCTGGGGTAAAGCTGCGCCAGTCGTGACAGAAGTTCGGCGTTTTTCGTGGCTGTCATGGTACGCGCCGTTGTTTTGTTGCCAGTGAAAAAGTGCGCGCGATATGAAAGCGAGCGGCTTTCTCAAGGAAAGACTATTTAGAATAGCGATGGCAAAGTATAAGCCCAATTGGCTGCCCAGACTTTAAGGCCCGGGCAGAATTAGGACAGGACGGGCTTCCCCGATGTTTACTCTGCGGCCGCTTTTTCAGGGATAGGCAAGGTCGCAAGCGCATTGTGGGCCCCTGTGTCGTTAGCAGGGGATTGATTTTCCGTTGATTTATGCGCTTTCAACTCTACAACCGCGCGAGATGAGTCTGCATCGGTCTCTCCTACGCTGTCTTGCGATGCGCCTGGAGGCGGGTCGGCCTTGACGTCTACCCGGCGTTTCAACTCGCGGCGTTCCATCAGGAGGCTGCAAAGACGGCTGAGCGTCTCGCGGAGTTGATGGCGGTGCACCACCAGATCGATCATGCCGTGTTCAAGCAGATATTCAGCTCGCTGGAAGCCTTCGGGCAGCTTTTCGCGGATGGTCTGTTCGATCACGCGAGGGCCTGCGAAGCCGATTAGCGCACCAGGCTCGGCGATATGCACATCGCCCAGCATGGCGTATGAAGCGGTGACGCCGCCTGTCGTGGGATGTGTGAGGACGACCAGATAGGGCAAGCGCGCTTCACGCAGGCGCTGCACGGCGACTGTGGTGCGCGGCATCTGCATGAGCGAAAGCATGCCTTCTTGCATGCGTGCGCCGCCGGATGCGGCGAACAGAACATAAGGCACTTGCAGCTCTACGGCCTTCAGCATGGTGGTGATGATGGCTTCCCCGGCAGCCATGCCCAGCGATCCCCCCATGAACGAGAAATCTTGCACGGTGGCGACGACTTTCTGGCCGTCAAGCGTGCCTGTGCCGCCCAATACAGCGTCTTCCAACCCGGTTTTAGACTTGGCGTCTTTCAAGCGGTCGGCGTAGCGGCGTTCGTCGCGGAATTTCAGAGGATCGTGGGGAACTTCGGGGGTGGCAATCTTTTCATATTGGCCTTCATCGAAGAACGATCTCAGGCGAGCGTCGGCGCCCATGCGAAGATGGTAATCCGAGCCAGGAATGACAAGCTGATTAGCCTCGACATCCTTGTAAAACACCATTTGCCCGGATTCGGGGCATTTGACCCATAAATTCTCCGGGATTTCGCGTTTTCGCCAAAAATCACGAATTTTCGGGCGGACAACGTTATTAATCCAGTTCACTTAACGCCCCTCACATTTATAAAGGCTTCGTTCTTAGGCAGCACCGGCATTTTCCTTCAACGCCGCCCCAGACACCCCTTCTGCTAGCTTTCGCACCAGTTCCGCGACCCCTGATATTGTCGCTGGGGTTGCTGTGCCATTTTGATCCAGACTCTCGGCAATTTTATTTACCAGTACTGAACCAACTACCACACCATCGGCGAATGCGCCAATGGTAGCGGCTTGTTCTGGCGTTTTAACCCCAAAGCCTACACACACCGGCAGCGCCGAATGTGCTTTGATTCGTCTGACATTGGTTTCCACCAACGCGGTATCCGGGGTTTGTGTCCCCGTTATCCCCGTGATTGATACATAATAAACAAATCCTGACGTATTTGCGAGAACTGCTGGCAGGCGGCGGTTATCTGTCGTCGGAGTGGTTAATCTGATGAAATTGAGCCCGGCTTCCAGTGCGGGAAGACACAATTCGCGGTCTTCCTCCGGCGGCACGTCTACCACGATAAGCCCGTCCACACCTGCGTCTAAGGCCTCATGCACGAAGGCATCCACGCCGCGAAGATAGATCGGATTATAGTAGCCCATGAGCACGATAGGCGTGGTGTCGTTGGTCTCACGAAAGCTGCGCACCATGTCCAAAGTTTTGCTCAACGTGTGGCCGCCTTGCAACGCACGTTGCGATGAGAGCTGTATAGCTGGCCCGTCAGCCATCGGATCGGAGAACGGCATTCCCAATTCGAGAATGTCGGCGCCTGCCTCAGGGAGCGCGCGGAGCAGATCAAGCGAGGTCTGATAGTCAGGGTCGCCCGCCGTGGTGAAAGTCACAAGCGCGGGCCGCCCCTCGGCTTTGAGCCGGGCGAAGGTCGCATCGATGCGGGTTTGCGGTGTGGCGGTCATGCGCTTTTAAGATCTCCGTAAATGCTGGTTTTACAAAAACAAGGCCAATGTTATTCCTTTGGGAGTAGTGGCCAGTCTTTATTCGTATGCCTTGGAACAAATTACATACGAGCTGTAAATCCGCGTCTTAAATCTCCATCCCCAAATGCCCTGCGACCGAGAAGATGTCCTTGTCGCCTCTGCCAGACAGATTCACCACCAAAAGGTTATCCTTCGGCAATTCTGGGGCCAGCTTAGGCAAATAGGCGAGCGCGTGAGCCGACTCCAGCGCCGGAATGATCCCCTCAAGTTTGGTACAGAGTTGGAAAGCTTGCAATGCTTCTTTATCCGTAGCCGGAACATAGGTGACGCGGCCAGTATCGCGCAGCCAAGCGTGTTCCGGTCCGACGCCGGGATAATCTAGCCCCGCCGAGATGGAATGGCCTTCGAGAATTTGCCCGTCGGCGTCTTGCAGCAGATAGGTGCGGTTACCGTGCAGTACGCCGGGCTGTCCGCCGTTCATGGAGGCGGCGTGTCCGTTGGGCACATCCATGCCGTAGCCAGCCGCTTCCACGCCGTAGATGCGCACGTCCGGTTCATCAAGGAAGGAGTGGAACAGCCCCATGGCGTTGGAGCCGCCGCCGATGCAAGCCAAAAGCGTATCGGGAATCCGCCCCTCCGCTTCCAGCATCTGCTTGCGGGTTTCGTGGCCGATAATCGACTGAAAATCGCGCACCATGGCGGGATAGGGGTGCGGACCCGCAACCGTGCCGATGATGTAGAATGTGTCTTCTACGTTGGCCACCCAATCGCGCAGCGCCTCGTTCATGGCGTCTTTCAGCGTGGCGTTGCCGGAGGTAGCAGGACGAACTTCCGCGCCCAGAAGGTTCATGCGGAAAACGTTAGGTTTTTGCCGCTCGATGTCGGTTGCGCCCATATAGACCACGCAAGGCAGTCCGAACCGCGCCGCCACGGTGGCCACCGCCACGCCATGCTGGCCTGCGCCGGTCTCAGCGATGATGCGCTTCTTGCCCATGCGGATGGCAAGCAGAATTTGCCCCAGACAGTTGTTGATCTTGTGCGAACCGGTATGGTTCAGCTCTTCGCGTTTGAAGTAGATTTTCGCGCCGCCGAAATGCTCAGTCAGGCGTTCAGCGAAATAGAGTGGGCTGGGCCGTCCCGTGTAATAGGTGTTAAGCGCCTCAAGCTCGCCCAGGAATGCGGGGTCGTGTTTCGCAGTCTCGTAAGCGGCCTCAAGCTCCAGGATGAGCGGCATGAGCGTTTCGGCGACGAAGCGCCCGCCATAGATGCCGAAATGGCCGTCTTTATCGGGGCCGGTCTGGAAGCTGTTCGGCGCTGGTGACGTTGTCGGTGCGGTATCGGTCATAGCCTATAAATCCTTCGGAACGGACGCTCTTGCGACCGCGATAAAACGGCGGATCAGTTCGATTTGTTTCTCGCCGGGCGCACTTTCCACGCCTGATGATACATCCACAATTGCAGCGCCTGTAAGAGCGATGGCCTCAGCCACGTTTTCCGGCGTGAGCCCGCCCGCCAGCATGAAACGCATGCGGTTATGCAATCCCTCTAGCAGTCGCCAGTCAAAGTTGAGGCCGTTGCCGCCGGGAAGCGCATGCGTATCGTCTGCCGAAGGCTTGGCGTCAAACAGAATGAGGTCGGCGGCGTCTTTGTATGCTTCAGCATGCGCTGCGTCACCCGAGGTGGCCACTCTTACAGCCTTGATGACAGGGCGTTTGACCAGTTCACGAATGGCGGCCGTGCGTTCCGGCGTTTCCTGTCCGTGAAGCTGGAACATATCAGGCGCAACCGTCTCGGCAATGGCTTTTATCTCGGCGTCCTCAGCGTTTACCACCAGCGCCACGCTTTTGATACGCCCCCGCGCACGCTCCGCCAGCCGGGCGGCGTCCTCAAGCGATATGTTGCGTGGACTGCGCGGAAAGAACACCAGCCCGAAATAATCGGCGCCAGCATCCATCGCCGCATCAAGCGCGGACGACGTGCGTATGCCGCATATTTTGACTTCGGTGCTCATCGAATGATGCTCCGCCATAGAGCCATGAACTCATGTGTGAAATAGAACTCCACGCTATATCAAGCCGGAGCTAGTACTGGCAAGAGCCGCAATCCGCTATGCCCGAAATTCTGTATGCCGCGGGCAATCTGCGAGCGCTGTGTAAGTAACACTTACGCCCAGCTTCACAATCAGCGTTTCCCAGTGTAAAGAAGTGAGGAATTATTTGATGTCTTGCTATCGATTCGACGGGGGATGAATGGCCATTGCGCTCAACAACTCTACCTTGGTGACCGTTTTCGGCGGATCAGGTTTCGTCGGACGATATGTAGTGCAAGCTTTAGCGCGGCGAGGCTGCCGGGTGCGCGTGGCTGTCCGCCGTCCGCATTTGGCAGGGCATGTCTTGCCGCTCGGGAACGCCGGACAGATTTACCCGGTGCAGGCGAATTTGCGTGACCATGCCTCGGTGCGACGCGCGATTGAAGGCGCCGATGCCGTCGTTAATCTTGTGGGAATTTTGCAGCCCTCAGGAAAGCAGAGCTTCGCTTCGGTTCAGGCCACAGGGGCCGGTATCATCGCGCAGGCCGTGCGTGAGGCACGGGTCGGAGCTTTCGTGCAAATGTCGGCCATTGGCGCGAACCGGCTCAGCAAATCAGCTTACGCGCGCACCAAGGCCGAGGGTGAAGACCTCATCCGCAAGACATGTTCTAATGCGGTGATATTGCGGCCAAGCATCATTTTTGGACCGGAAGACGAATTCTTCAACCGCTTCGCAGCCATGGCGATGTTCTCGCCGTTCATGCCGCTTATCGGTGGCGGCAAGACAAAGTTCCAGCCGGTCTATGTGGGCGATGTCGCCGAAGCTATCGTCGCCGCACTGGATGGACGGGCGAAGCCAAGCATGACCTACGAACTTGGCGGGGACCGCGTCTATACGTTCCGCGAGTTGCTCGATCTCACCATGCAATATAGCAGGCGCAAGCGTCCGTATTTCCCCATTCCGTTCTGGATGGCGAAAATCCAAGGGCTCAGCTTTGAGATCGCGTCGAAGATGACGTTGTCGCTGATAGCGCCGCCGCTGACCGTAGATCAGGTGCGGCTCTTGGAAACCGATAACGTGGTGAGCGACGAAGCGAAAAACGAACACCGTACGCTGGAAGCTTTAGGCATTGAGCGCCACGGCGTCGAAGCTATTGTGCCGTCTTATCTGGTGCGCTTCTCTCCCAAGGGCGAGTACTCCACGCATCATGCCTGAAGGTACGAGATGGGCATTTGCAAATGTTCCGTTAATTCGATGCGTAAGTAAGTAAAATTTTAAAGGTTCGAGGCGTTAGATCCGAACCGCATGTTCTTGTGTTTTCAAATTGCCTGCGGAGCGTGCGAGCGAATCTGGCTACCTTGATAAGGCCGTTTTTACATGTATGCCCATGACGGCGAAAAACGTAGACGATCTTACCTATGCTGAGGCTCATACATTATCCGTTTTGTCCGTTTTCGCGCTCCATCAGGCTGGCGCTGGCTGAGTGCGGGCAGGTCGTTGAGCTTGACGAAGAACGGCCTTGGGCATGGCGGCACGAATTCTTACAGCTCAACCCGGCGGGGACGCTACCTGTGCTTATCGAGCGCGGCGGGTTTGTGTTGGCGGGCGCTTACGCGATTTCTGAATATCTTGGCGATACGCAAGCCGCTTCGGCTTCGGCAGGGGAAGGCGCGCGCCTGTTTCCCGGAACGAACGTGGACCGCGCTGAGGTACGCCGTTTGGTGGACTGGTTCCATAACAAGTTCGACCAGGAGGCGGGACGGTATCTCTTGGAAGAAAAGCTGTATCAGCGCGTGACGAATCTGGGCCGCAACACACCGGATACCGATCTTATCCGCGCCGGGCGAGCGAATTTACGCTATCACCTCAGTTATGTGGAACATCTGGTCGGGGCGCGGGCTTGGCTCGCTGGAGACGCCCCGAGCTTCGCCGATTTCGCGGCCGGGGGGCATTTATCCGTGCTGGACTATCTGGGCGAAGTGCCGTGGCCAGAATTTCCGAAGGCGAAGGCGTGGTATGTGCGCCTTAAGGCGCGGCCGTCATTCCGCTCGCTGCTGGCGGACCGTTTGCCCGGCTTGCCGCCGCCGAAGGTTTATGCCGAGCTGGATTTCTGATTTCCACCCGATTTAAACGCCGCTTTTGCCCTCTGGCAGTGGAGGTAATTGCCGCTTTGCGCGTAAGTTGTTAACAAACCTGTGGAAAAGATAATGGCTGTCCTGCGGGCCGGGCGACGCTTCTGGATGATACTGCACTGAAAACACCGGCTGCCCCTTAATATGAAGGCCGCAATTGGTGCCGTCGAACAGTGAAACATGCGTTTCTTCCACGCCATTGGGCAGCGTATCGCGGTCAACCGTGAAGCCGTGATTCATCGACACGATTTCAACTTTGCCAGTGGTGGTATCCTTCACCGGATGGTTGGCGCCGTGATGTCCCTGAAGCATTTTCTTTGTTTTCGCCCCCAGAGCCAGCGCTAGAAGCTGGTGGCCTAGGCAAATACCGAATACCGGCACGCCTGTATCGACCACTTGGCGCACCGCTGGCACCGCGTATTCGCTCATCGCTGCCGGATCGCCAGGACCGTTGGATAGAAACACGCCATCAGGGCGAAGGGCCATCACATCGTCAGCGGTCGCTGTGGCGGGCAGCACAGTCACACGGCACCCCGCTGAGGCGAGGCCGCGCAAAATGTTCTGCTTCATGCCATAGTCGAGGGCCACCACATGAAAATCGGCTGTTTCCTGCTTGGTGTAGCCGTCTTCCAAAGTCCATAGACACTCGTCGCCGCCAAAACCTTCGCTTGCGGCCGCGCTTACGCCCTCGGCAAGGTCCATGCCTTCGATGCCTGGCCACGCCTTGGCAGCCGCTTTCAGCGCTTCGATATCGAAATTGCCGCTGGGATCGTGCGCAACAATGGCGTTGGGCATGCCCTCTTCGCGAATGCGCGTGGTGAGCGCGCGCGTATCAATGCCGGAAATCGCCACGATGCCGCGTTCCTTCAGCCAGCTATCCAAATGCTGGTGGGCGCGGAAATTTGATGGCTCTGTGATCGGTGCTTTCAGCACGCAACCTCGCACGCCAACTTTTCCCGGAAGGTTAACGCGCTCGCTGTCATCAGGGTTGGTGCCTACATTGCCGATATGCGGGAACGTAAACGTGATGATCTGCCCCGCATAGGATGGATCGGTAAGAATTTCCTGATAACCGGTTATCGCCGTGTTAAAGCACAGCTCGCCCGTGGCCTGGCCGGTCGCTCCAACGCCAAAACCGTGCAAAACCGTGCCATCGTGAAGCACCAACACGGCTGTAAATATCGGGTCGGCCCAGGGAAGCGGTGTGTTTGCATCCAGAGTTTCAGGTGTGTTAGGCGGATCAATTGATGCCAAAGAGGCGTGATTGAGTATGTGTCCGGATTGATCGCTGGACATTCTGCCGTATTCCTTAGCTTCTGGATCGGAAGGCCCATGCGCTTTTCGCAGATGCGAATGCGTTCTGTAAGCCCACGCACTGTTAAGTGGCTTTTAAGCTGGAGTCAATCCAACGTGCGTCATAATCCTTCATTATTGCTAAGGAATGTTGGCGGCGTAACGGTTATCGGCAAAATGGAGCGTGTTTTCTAATTGCGGCTCTAATAAAATTGAACAGGCTCTAGGCTACGGCCTCTTCCTGGGGTTGGTCGGATGCATAAATGTATTTCATGCCCAGATTCCGCGCCATGCAATCGTATATTTCATGGAACTTGTATGGCTTGCGCAGATATTCGTCCACACCAGCATCAAGAAGAATCTGCACTTCTTCGCTAAATACCGAGGCTGTGAGCGCGATAATCTTCACATTGTCTCCGCCTGGTAAACTGCGAATGTTTTTTGTAGCTTCAATACCATCCATCACTGGCATGCGCCGGTCCATCCATATGAGATGCGGCTGCCACTCTTGGAACATTTCCACGCATTCCTTGCCGTTTGCTGCGATCTTCGCGTTAATCCCGACACTGTTCATCAGCTTCATGATGATGATCTGGTTCAACCGATTATCCTCGGCGATCAAAATGCGGAATTCTTTCTGTCCTGGCTCAAGGCCGCAGACTTCTTCCATACGGGCGTCGCTTTCCCAGGACGTAACATCGGTGCTGGCCGCCAGTTCCACTGGCAATTCGATGCGGAACACCGTTCCCTTGCCCAGTTCGCTTTGCACGTCGATGGTTCCGTTCATCAACTGAACATACTGGCGAGTGATGGTCAGCCCTAGCCCGGTGCCTTTCTGCATGCTCGATTCCGCCAGTTGCACAAATGGCTGGAACAGACGCTCCAGGTTTTCCGGCGCGATGCCGGTGCCTGTGTCTTCAACCTCGATAAACAAGCGCTTGGTGCTCGGCGTGTCGGGAGCAGTAGCCTGGGGCTGAGCGTCGTCTTTCTCCGCTCTCAAATGTATCGTGACGCTGCCTTGTTCAGTGAATTTTACCGCATTGCCAACCAGGTTCACCAGAATCTGGCGCAAACGCCCCTCGTCTCCCCTGATGAAGCGCGGGAACTCTGAAGACTGATCGAATTGCAGCGATAGCCCCCTTTCCTCGGCGCGCAGACGCATCATATCGATGACATCGCGCACCATGCCGCCCAGATCAAATGGTGCGAGGGCTAGGCTCATCCGTCCGGCCTCGATCTTGGCCACCTCCAGCACGTCATTGATGAGCGCGAGCAAATGCTCGCCGCTGCGATTGACGATGTCTAGTTTTTCCCGCTGGCTTTCCGTGATATCCGGCTCGCGGCGCATCAGACCTGAGAACCCCAGAATAGCGTTCATAGGCGTGCGTAGTTCGTGGCTCATATTGGCCAGGAACGAGCTCTTAGCCTTGTTGGCCGCCTCTGCCGTGTCGCGGGCGATGCTTAGTTCCGCGGTACTCTCAGCAAGTTGTTGACGGTTCTCCAGGAACTTCTCAACTCTGCGAGCCATTTCCCCAATTTCGTCGTTCCCTTGCACGGGTACATGAGGATGTTCGCCGCTGGTATCATCTGATCTGATATAGCGACTCACGGTTTGCAGACGACTCAAGACGCGTTTGCAGACAAAATACCTGAAAAACAAGAAGGCTAGAACAAGGCTGCCACCAAGAAGAATTAATATGTTATTCTGCTTGTTTTTTGAGTCTACAGCAAGTTGCTCTACTGTTTTACGATATTCACTAGTGAAAAGCGTAGACAGTTTTTCTGCGGACCCCAGCAGATTTACCGTTTGGAGCTGCAGTTTCCGCTGAAAAGATCGCAACGTTTGTTGTTGCTGAACAAGATTAAGACGCTGGGCAAATGGATGGAATGAAACCTGAGTATCAGGCGACGCGCCATCGCCACGAGAATCCGACTGGTTTTCAAGCAACATCGGCATAAGGTGGCTGAAGCCTTTTGTCTGGCTTACATATTCATTTCTTAGTATTTCTATTTGATTTTGGTCGTTTTCGTCCCGCAGGCGATAGAGTAGCGCCGTAAGTTTGACCGCAGCAGGCTCCGACGTTTTAAGTAGAGCTTGTGTATAGCTTCGAAGAGAGCTAAAAAAATCATTGTTTGCTTGTAACACGTCTCCTTGCAAGGGGGCTACGACATGGATCAGGTTGCGATATTGTTGTCCCGACTGATATAACATTAAAATCGCAACATCGTTTCCAGCCGATCCCAGTTTATGCTCCAAACTATCAAGCTCTTCCAGATGCTTGATAATCTCAGCATACTTTTCGTGTGTTTCTTTAAGGGAACCAGCAGCCAGCATCTGGTGGGTTTCATGCTCGATCAGCAGGGCGCGGCTATGCAGATCCTGAGCAATCTGCATGCGTGCTAAGCGTTCCTTTGCCAAGTGCTGGGCAGTATTGGCAAAGGTGTGCAGGGTGTAGACAGCGGTCAAACCGCCGGCGACAATCAATACCACCACCATCAACAAAGCGAACATAAGCTGACGGCGTAAGGAGTGGAAATGTGGTAGAAGTCGCTTCAAAGCGGCTAACATAAAGCGCCTCCTAGGTTAGCGCTTCCAAATACGCTGATAGACATCGCGGTAGCCGTTGTCAGGGTCATACCGGAACTCCGGACCACCGTCATATCCGATGTTTTTGGTGGTAATGATATGAACCGGAGCCACATAACCACTTAACGGTTGATGCGCCATCAAACGGTTCAACTCGTCCACCAATTGCCAGCCATGCAGGTTGAGCGGCTCTGCCACCGTTCCTGTCTGGAAAGTCTTGGCTTGGATACGCATAAAGGCTGGCGCGCTACCATCACCCGCAGAAAGTAGGCTGATATTATCGCGCGGCAATCTGGCTTTTGTCAGTTCCGGCACTGCATAGTCAAAGTAGATGTCGTTAATAGCGAGAGCATGGGTCCAGCGTTTGCCGTACTTCTTCAGCAATTCGCGGGTTACTCCCGGCATTAATTCTGCGTTTTTTGAAATCGCGACATCCCGCATTTCCAGCAAAGTGCATCCTTTGCATGCTTTAATGACAGCGGCCATGGCGTTAGCCTTAGCCATGGCGATTTCAAAGTTGGAATCGGTGAATATGACAACCCCGGCTTTGCCTTTCGACTCGGTAACCGCAGCCATGGCCGTGATGCGAGCGACTTCCAGCGGGTCGGTGGAAATGTTCACGGCCACGGGGCCTTTCTTCATGGGGCCAGCCTTAGGTCCCACATGCCAGCCGACAACGGGGACGCTCTTCTTGGTGAAAGTTTTCAGCCGGGCGGCCATCTCGTTTGCGCTGGCGCCGATAAGAACAACGCCGTGCGGCTTTAGCAACAGCGCATCGGCGACTGCCTTATCGCGACCTTTGGGGGTTCCGCCTGCATCGAAAACTTTGACGTTCCATTTTAGATTTTTAGCCGCCTCGTTGACGCCTTGCGCAACGCCGAGGATGCCGCCGTTGCGCAGGTCTTCGGCGATAATCGCAACGATTTTCCCGGTTACCCCTTTGGGGCCGCTACGTGGGCCATCCCACGCAGGCTTGGGCGTACTTGCTGCGGAAACCTTTTCCTGCATTTCCTTCATGCTGAGCGGCTTGGCGGCTTCTGCCTTCTGAGCCAAAGCCTGGCCAGAAGTTACACCTTGCGCCAGAATGACCGCGACTATGCAGAAAATTGCAATTGCCCAGGCGTGAGCCAAGTGTGTCAGGGTATCTGACCGCTTATGAAATGCATCGCTCATTTCATTATCTTTCAAAAACATTGCCTGTCTGAGAGCTGCTGCTTGCACAGAAACAGCACTCAACCCTGCCGGATGGTCTGTGGATGTCATGATCGAACACGATACAGGAAATGACGATCGCTTGTAGACGTATCCAGCGTGGATATATTACTTAGTACATATTTGTAAATCATTGACATTGCGATATAAGCTTCATATATACTCTGAAGCATTCGTTTAGATATTATATAATCTTTTAATTTGTGTGTTAATATTTCAAATTCCGGCAAAAGCTATCGTTGTTGCTATACGCTAAGATGTGCAGAAAGGCGTGAACAGCGGTTTGTAAGGTGTGTTCAACGCTTCAGATCGAATTGAAAGCGTTCTAATTTCGGCTTTCTGTATCGACGCTAGGCCAACAATGCGTTAAATCAGGGCATTCAATGTCATATTTGTTGCGCTTCTTTGGAGAACCGCCCTTTTGCCTTGATTGGGTAGCGGCTTATGGTACGCCAAGCAGCGTTACAAAGAGGCGCACCAGTTTATGCAAGACACGGAGCCCTGTTTCCGCGCTCATGCGGTGAAACCGGCCTTCGCAATGCGGCGGGGAAGCGATATGGAACATCCAGGTTTTTTTCACCGCGCCGGCCCCTTTTCTTTGGAACGCCTTGTCCAGGAAACCGGCGCTACGCTAGAGGACGCCACTGCTGGAGTCCGGCAAATCCATGACATTCGTCCGCTGAATAAAGCAGGCCAGGGCGATGTGTGCTTTCTTGATAATCCCAAATACGCATATCAACTCGATGAAACCCAGGCAGGCGCATGTTTCGTGCAGCCGAAATTCGCCGCGCGCGTGCCTGATAATACGGCTGCTCTCGTCACGCCAGAGCCTTACCGCGCTTATGCCAGCGTGCTGATGCTGTTCTATCCCGAAGCGGGGACGCCTAAAACCGCCTGGGACGCCTCCACCGCAACAAGCACTGCTAGCGCAAGCGGAGGCGCGCATATCCATCCCTCGGCCCATCTGGAAGACGGGGTTGTGGTGGAGCCAGGCGCTGTTATCGGCGAGGAGGCGCGCATCGGTGAGGGGAGCCGTATTGCCGCAGGAGCGGTTATAGGCTATCGCTGCACCATTGGACGCGATTGTTTCATAGGTCCGCGCGCGGTTGTTACTCATGCGCTTATCGGCAATAACGTGATCATTCACGCAGGCGTTGCTATCGGTCAGGACGGGTTCGGTTTCGCCATGGGCCGTCAGGGGCATGCGAAAGTCGCACAGATCGGCCGGGTCATCATCCAGGACCAAGTGGAGATTGGCGCAAACAGCACCATTGATCGCGGCGCCTTACGCGATACCGTTATCGGCGAGGGAACAAAGATTGATAATCTCGTCCAGATTGCTCATAACGTCGTTGTCGGACGGCATTGCGTGCTCGTGTCGCAAGTTGGCATTTCAGGGAGTTCCGAGCTAGAAGACTTCGTTGTAATGGGGGGGAAATCCGGTCTTATCGGGCATATCACCGTCGGCGCCGGATCTCAGATTGCTGGCTATAGCGGCGTTTCGGAAAGTATTCCGCCTGGCTCTCGCTGGGGTGGTATCCCGGCAAAGCCGTTAAGAACATGGGCGCGTGAAATCGCCATGTTAAAACGGCTTACACAAAAGTTGAGTGGAAAGCAGTTGAAGGACATTGCGAAACTAGATGAAAAGTAAGCAGAGCGAGACGCGGGCAAATCGTTGCTGCGCCGTTATCGGAAGGAGCGCGTAAAATGGAGAATGCAGTTCCCGAAAATACACTGGAGACTGCCGACATTATGCGTGTCATGCAGCTTCTGCCGCACCGGTATCCGTTTTTGATGATTGACAAAATTATCGATATTAACGGCGACAAATCGGCTGTTGGTATTAAAAACGTGTCAATCAACGAGCCGTTTTTTCAAGGGCATTTTCCGAGCTTTCCGGTGATGCCAGGTGTTCTTCTGGTCGAAGCTATCGCGCAGACGGCAGGGGCTATCTGTGTTGCGAAGCTGGGGCAGGCTTATCAGCCCAAGCTCGTTTACTTCATGACGATAGAGCGCGCGAAGTTCCGCAAGCCGGTACGCCCAGGCGATACGGTGTATTTCCATGTCAAAAAAGTGCGCAATCGCGGGCCGGTCTGGCGGTTCGCTGGCGAAGCCAAGGTCGATGGCACGCTGGTCGCTGAAGCCGAGGTTAGCGCTATGATCGCCGATCGTGAAAACGCGTCAGCGATGGGTGCTTAAGGAGCATGGTTGCATGAGAGGGGGGAGAATTCTTGTGTTTTGCCCCGTAAATGTTTGTTTGCGCCGCGTTTTTGCCTAGCAACGTGTCAGTTTTTCCGATGAAGCAAACCTGGTAGAATGAAATTACCAAGTTTGCTTCATCGCATATCGCACTGTAGATTTGTCGTAAAAGTGCTTAAAGCTTCACATCCCCAGCACATAAGAGAAGATCAACGGAGCCACGATTGTAGCGTCGCTGTTAATATTGTGTCGCTCGCTTTCCGTCGTTAATTTGCCCCAGGTGATTTTTTCACTGGCGGCCGCGCCAGAATAGCCGCCATAACTTTCCACCGCATCGGTGATCTGGCAGAAATACTGCCACATGGGGCAATCGTCTTTGATGTCCTGAATAATTGTCGGTACGACGCAGATAGAAAAATCGCCCGGCGTGCCGCCGCCTATCTGAAAAAAGCCCATGGGATGCTTTTGCGATATTTCCTGGTACCAGTTTATTAGATTGTCCATGTAATATAGACCGCTTTTTACTGCATTAAGTTCTAGCCGTTTGTTGTGCTTTAGCGCCACAAGCATGTTGCCTAGCGATGAATCCTCCCAGCCAGGCACGAATAGAGGCAAGTTCTTTTCAGCAGCTGCGACCAGCCATGAATTTTGCTTCGGGATTTGGAATTCTGCTTGCAGCTTCGGATCTAATGCAATTTCGTACATGAACTCATGCGGAAGGCGCGGGTTGTTCTTGAGCGATGCTTTTTCCCACAAAGGAATGACATATTGCTCAATCCTCCGCATAGCTTCTTCTTCAGGTATGCATGTATCCGTTACTCGATTGAATTGCTGATTTAGCAATTCTTGTTCGTCTTGTGGGGATAGATCACGGTAGTTAGGGACTTCCCTATAATATTCATGCGCAACAGCGTTAAACAGGTCTTCCTCTAAATTTGCTCCTGTGCATGTGATGGCGGCAATTTTGTCTTTGCGGATCATTTCTGCAAGAAGAATGCCTAGTTCTGCTGTGCTCATAGCACCAGCAAGAGTTACCATCATCTTACCGTTCTGCTTTTCCACGAAATTTTTGTAGCCGACAGCCGCCCGGCGCAACGCACCCGCATTGAAATGACGGTAATGAGTTTGGATGAAATTGGTAATGGGCGCGCCCATGGCTCTCTCCTCTTCATAAATTCGCATGGAACATGTTTCATGAACCGTGTAAGGAAGAAATATAGGCGTGTCAAACGAAAGCAGATTATGTTAGATATTGCTGTTTACTAAATAATTATCGAGGTGGCGCGATACTAAAGTTGTATTATCGATGTTTGTTCGTTAGAATATATGTAGAAAGTGCTTAAATATAATGTTGTAATTACATTTTTTCTATATTGATGTCACTTTCTGATTGAAGATTTAAAAGTATGGGTAAAAAATATCCAGGCTATATTTGAATGTGCATCTAAGGAAAAACCCATTTCCTCTCTGAGCGCACCATACACATTAGGTGCGGAATAATATTGCAGCCCCTCTCCCGCTGTCACTATCGCAGTGTAAATCTGTTTCTGCGTCTGCAAGCTGCAACAGACTGTAATTTGCTGTGATTTGGAATTTCTCGCCAAGCAGCCTAAACAGCAAACGGGTGGCAATAGTTGAGGCGACAGCAACGGTCGGGATGGGAGGACCAATGAGCAGCGGTTCCAAGGAGACGAAACAGGAAGTTCAGATGGGCGCGAATAACGGCGGAGTGCAAATACATCCAAGCAGCGTCGTGGAAAAAGGCGCTCAGCTCGGCGCAGGCGTTGAAATCGGACCGTTCTGTATGATTGGCGCGCAGGCTGTACTAGCCGATAATGTGCGCGTGCACTCCCATGCTGTCATCGCCGGAAAGACGGAAATTGGCGAAGGCTCGCAAATCTTCCCGTTTGCCTCGCTCGGCCATGCGCCGCAAGACCGCAAGTTTAGAGGTGAGGAAAGCCGCCTTATCATCGGCAAAAACAACATCATCCGCGAATACGTGACGATGAACCCCGGCACCGAGCAGGGCGGGCTTGTCACGCGGATCGGCGATAACGGATTGTTTCTCACCAGCGCGCATATCGCGCATGACTGCCAAATCGGTAACAATGTGCTTCTGGTGAATAACGCCACGCTCGGCGGTCACTGCACGGTTGAAGATTACGCCAGCGTTGGCGGATTGTCAGCGGTACATCAGTTTGTGCGTATCGGGGCTTACGCCTTTATCGGCGGCATGTCCGGCGTGGAAAACGATGTGATCCCTTTTGGCATCGCACTAGGGAACCGCGCGCATCTCGCTGGGCTGAATATCGTTGGGCTGAAACGGCATGGCTTTGAGCGTGAGCAAATCCACACCTTGCGCAAGGCGTATCGCATGCTTTTCGCCACGGAAGGTACGCTGATGGAGCGTCTCGAAGACGTTGACAAGATGTTCGCAGACGACACCCATGTGCAGCGGATTGTTGGATTTATCCGCGCGGATTCCAGCCGCTCATTTTGTGTGCCGCGTTAGGCCCTGTCCGAGGCTGTTTCAATCTGCGCGCGCACATCCTCGACGGAAAGGCCAGCTTCACGCATGGCGCGTAACGTCGCGGATTTGTTCCGCTTAGACAGGCGCTGGCCGTCGCTATCCAGCAAAAGCTGATGATGCCGGTAAACCGGCGGCTGCAAACCGAACAGCGCGTGCAGTAGCGCATGCAATCCAGCAGCCTCGCGGAGGTCCTCGCCACGGATGACATGCGTTACACCCGTTTCAGCGTCGTCCAGCACCGAGGCGAGGTGATAGCTTGTGCCGTTGTCCTTGCGCCCCAGCACGACATCGCCCAGGCGCTCAGGCTCGGCGGGACGCTGGGCCAAGCTGCCGTCCGGTGTTTCCTCAAGATATGTGAGGGCCGCAAACGCTGATCCGAGCGCGACCTCGGCAGCCTCAAGCGAAAGACGCCAAGCGTAGGGATGACCTTCGGCGAGCTTGTCGCGCTCCTCTTGGGGGGGAAGTGCCGCGCCACGAAACACGCCGGCAGACACCCCATGTGGTGCGCTCATGGCGTTGGCGATATCCTGGCGCGAGCGAAAGCAACGGTAAACCAGCCCGCGTTCGCGCAAATCGTTTAGCCGCGCTTCGTAAAACGCCAATCTGGCGGACTGCCGCAATACCGTTGCATCCCAGCTCAAGCCCAGCCAGGCGAGATCTTCGTAAATCGCGACCTCGAATTCGGGGCGGCAGCGCGCGGCGTCGATATCCTCAATGCGCAAGTGGAAGCGTCCGCCAGCGTCGCGCGCGCGCTCGAAGTTTTGCCATGCGGAATATGCATGCCCAAGATGCAAATATCCGGTGGGAGAGGGCGCAAAGCGCGTAACGATGCCGCAATTGTTTTGGAGGGGCTTATCCGCCATGTCTAATCCGGGGATTGTATAGTGTTATGGGGCCTATCGAATATCAGCGCGCTTAGAATTTGTTAGAGAAAGGATGCCCCCTCGCCTTGTGCAAGGAAAATCAAAATCCCCTGAAACGCTGCACAAAAAAATCGATTAACAGCCGAATTTTCGGCGCCAAGTGCCGACTTTGTGGATATAGCACGAAAAGACCGTCGGGTTCCCGGTCGAATGTCGATAACAGCCGCACCAGACGCCCATTCTTCAGATCATCGTTCACAACGAATGATGGGCACAGCCCGATCCCCCTCCCTTTGATGGCCAGCGCTCGTGTCGCGATGGCGCTGTTAATGCTGATCGGTCCTTGCACCTCAATACGAAGTTGCCGTCCGTTGACATCAAACGCCCAGCGAGCGCCATTGCGATGGTTCATATCGATAATGCAAGTGTGGCGTTGCAAATCTTCGGGCCGCTCGGGTCGGCCATGAGCGGTAAGATAGTCAGGCGAGGCGCAAACAATGAGGCTCATACTCGCCAATCGCTTGGCAACCAGATTTGACGTTTCAAGCTTGCCGCTTCTTATGGCGAGGTCAAAACCCTCATCTACCAAGTTTACAAAGCGGTCTGATAGGACCAAATCTATGCTGACATCTGGATAAAGCGCTGTGAAATCTGCGATCATTTCTGGCAGATAGATTTCACCTATCGTTAGCGGGGCAGTCATACGGATATGGCCGCGCGGCATAGCGTTGCGATGAAGCGTTGTCGTTTCAAGATCGTCGAAGTCATCCAGCAAGCGCCGACACGGCTCTAAATAAGCCCGCCCGTTATCTGTCAAAGATACACTGCGCGTGGTACGGTTAAGTAGCTGAATACCTAGCCGTTCTTCAAGCTGAACCACGTATTTACTCGTCAACGCACGCGACAGTTTCAATTTATCTGCCGCTTTGCTGAACGATCCTGTGTCGGCGACAGCGACAAAGGTTCTCATGCAATTAATGACATCCACATTGTCAATGTATCATTTATAATCAAACGATAAAAGAGCTATTTATAAACGGCCTTTCGCTTACTATTTAGTATTGAAACAACCTTCTTACGCATGGCGGTTGCCCTGATGACGTTACGAAACAGATCTTCCGGATACGGCGTAGTCAGCCGCGTGCTGCACTGGTTGATGGCGCTTGCCATTCCCGCCATGTTCGCGCTCGGCCTATGGATGCGTTCGCTCGACTATTATAGCCCCTACTATAAAAGCGCGCCGGATCTTCACAAAAGCATTGGCTTGGTGTTGCTGGCGCTACTTGTCCTTCGTTTTATCTGGCGTCAGTTCAACGTTGAGCCTGACACGAGCCATTTATCTCCCTTTGAACGGTTTGCCTCAATCGTTGTGCATTTGGGGCTATACGGTTTGCTGCTGGCGCTGTTCGTAAGCGGATACCTGATCTCCACAGCCGACGGACGGCCGATAGAGATTTTCGGCGTGATATCCCTTCCCGCAACGTTGCAATTGCCGCACCAGGAAGACATCGCCGGAAATGTGCACGCGTGGCTGGCCTATGTCGTCATCGGACTTTCTGCGTTGCATGCCCTGGCCGCCCTAAAACATCATTTCATCGATCGGGACCGCACTTTAGGAAGAATGTGGTCCGGCTCGTGATAGTGTCTGCCCCCACCCCCCACTAACAAACAGAAGGGAAATGCTCATGGAAATGCTCAAAACGGTGCTTTCGACAACGCTTATCGGTGGCTCGTTGCTGCTCGCCATCCCCGCCAGCGCGGCTGATTATGTCATCGATACAAAGGGCGCTCACGCGTCGATCAACTTCCGTATCAAGCATTTGGGATATAGTTGGCTGACGGGCCGGTTCGACCGTTTTAGCGGCAAGTTTAGTTTTGACGAAAAAAAGCCGGATGCCGCGAAAATCAGCGTCGAAATTGACACAGCCAGCGTTAGCTCCAACCACGCGGAACGCGACAAACATCTACGCAGCGCCGATTTCCTCGAAGTTAGCAAATACCCCAAAGCTACATTTACATCGAAGAAAGTTGAGGTGGGCGCTGATAATACAGCCAAAGTTACCGGCGATCTTACCTTGCACGGCGTCACAAAAGAGATCGTGATTGACGCCAATCTGGTTGGTAGTGGCAAAGACCCTTGGGGTGGCTACCGCACAGGATTTAGCGGCACAACATCACTGAAATTGGCTGATTTCAATATTAAGCGCGATCTTGGCCCCGCTTCAGCAGTTGTTGAATTGCAGCTCGAAGTTGAAGGCGTGCGGCAATAGGAGCTATAAATTAAACGTTTAGGTCGGTCGCCAAATTTTTGTTGGCGATCGACTGCGTCAACGACCGACAATAAGCACACAAAATTTCCGACAGAACCGGTTTAATAAACCGTCCCGAGCTTTCCGCGGGCACTTTCGCGCAAGGTTCGTCAATCATGCTTCCACTGGGTAATATTGCCGAGGGGGGGATATGGCTGTTTCTGTCATCAAGAACACTTATAACCCCAAAAAAGAGCCGGCTGGACGCCAGGATGTAGGCTTTGCTATCGGCATCGTCCTTATTCTGACCGTGTTGTTTTTGCCGATGCCGCCCGTAATGATGGATATCGGGCTGGCGTTTTCTATTGCTCTGGCCGTGCTTATCCTCATGGTGGCGCTGTGGATTCAACGCCCTCTGGATTTCTCCGCCTTCCCCACCATTTTGCTGATCGCCACCATGTTGCGGTTGGCGCTGAATATCGCCACCACACGGCTTGTGCTCTCCAACGGCGCGAGCGGCGTTACGGCGGCGGGGCATGTCATCGCTGGTTTTTCCAACTTCGTTATGAGCGGCGATTTCGTGATCGGCACCATCGTGTTCGTGATTTTGATTACGGTGAACTTTCTGGTCATAACCAAGGGCGCGACGCGTATCGCCGAGGTGGGCGCGCGCTTCACTCTGGACGCCATTCCCGGTAAGCAGATGGCCATCGACGCCGACCTATCCGCTGGTCTCATCAACGAAAAAGAGGCGATGCTGCGCCGTCGCGAGCTGGAGGAAGAAAGCGCGTTCTTCGGCGCGATGGACGGCGCATCGAAATTCGTGCGTGGCGATGCCATCGCGGGCATTCTCATCACGCTGATCAACGTCTTTGGCGGCATCATTATTGGCACCATGCGCCATGGGCTGTCGATGTCCGAGGCAGCGGATGTATTCGTCAAGCTGTCGGTGGGCGATGGTCTCGTTACGCAGATACCCGCGCTTATCGTATCGCTGGCCGCCGGTCTTCTGGTGTCGAAAGGCGGCACGCGTGGATCGACCGACAAAGCGGTGTTCGGACAGCTCGGCAATTATCCGCGTGCTATCTTTGTGGCGGGCATGGTGCTGTTCATGTTGGCGCTGGCGCCGGGATTGCCGTTCTTCCCCTTCGCGATGTTAACGGGCATCATGGCTTTTGTGGCTTATGTCATTCCACGCCGTCAGGCGGAAGAGCGTGCGCGTGAGGAGGAAAAAGTGCGCGAGGCCCAGGCTATGGCCGATGAGGAAGCGCGTAACTCGGTTAAGGAATCCTTGAAAACCACCGAAATCGAGATGTGTCTCGGCAAGCAGCTTTCCAGCGCGCTTTTGCCCACGCATGCGCAACTTGTGCAGCGCGTTTCCAAAATGCGCCGCAAGTTCGCCAAGCAATACGGATTCGTGGTGCCCGAAATCAAACTAACGGACGACCTCGGCATTCCGCCTAAGAGCTACCAGATCAAAATTCACGGTACTATGGTGAGTTCCGGCGAGCTGCGCATCGGTGAGGTGCTGGTCATCACCGGCGAAGGCCCCAAGCCTGACATGCCGAGCGACGATGCCCGCGACCCCGCTTTCGGCATGAAAGCTGTGTGGATTTCGGAGATGTACGTTAACGCACTGAAACGCGAAGGTTTCACGCCTATCGACAATGTTTCGGTGCTGCTCACCCATCTCGGCGAAATCATCCGCAACAACCTGTCGCAACTCTTGTCGTATAAGGATATGCGCGCGCTGCTTGACCGGCTCGATCCGGAATATCGCCGCCTGCTGGATGAAATCGTGCCTTCGCATCTCAGCTATTCCGGATTGCAGGCCGTGTTGAAGCTGCTGCTGGCAGAGCGCATTTCCATCCGCAATTTGCATCTCATTCTTGAGGCCGTGGCCGAGGTTGCACCCCATGTCCGCCGCGCTGAGCAACTCGCCGAACATGTACGGATGCGGCTGGCGCAGCAGATTTGCGGCGATTTGTCCGACGATGGTGTGTTGAAGGTACTGCGGCTGGGTAACCGGTGGGATCTGGCGTTCCATCAGGCGCTGAAGCGCGATGCCAAGGGTGAAGTGGCGGAATTCGACATCGATCCGCGCCAAATCGAGCAATTCGGGCAGGAAGCGGGGAAAATCATTCGTGACCTGATGGACGAGGGGAACAGTTTCGTGCTGGTCGCCGCACCGGATGCCCGGCCTTTTGTGCGTATGGTGGTGGAGCGGCTTTTCCCGACACTGCCAGTTCTCTCACATGTGGAGATTGCGCGCGGCGTGCAGATCAAGGCGCTGGGCACGATTTCATAAGGGCTTATCCGGATTATCCGTCTCCGCTTCCCGTCCCCGTCCCCGCTTCCACTTCCGCGAGCGCTGCCTTGACCATCAACAGATCGCGCCACGCCTGCCGCTTCGCCGCTGGGCTGCGTAACAAATAAGCCGGATGCAGCGTCGCCATGGTGCGGATTGTCCGCCCACCGGCGTTATAGCTTTTCCATTTGCCACGCAGTTTCATGATGCCGGTGTCGGTCGCCAGAACCTGCTTAGCCGCTGCCCCGCCCAGCAAGACCAGAACATCCGGCGCTACCAGCTCAATCTGGCGCTCAAGGAATGGCTGGCACGCCAGCACTTCCTGCGGCGTAGGCGTGCGGTTTCCCGGCGGACGCCAGTACACCACATTTGTAATGTACGCCTCGCCACCGCCAAAGCCGATCGCGGCCAGCATTCTGTCAAGCAGCCGCCCGGCGCGGCCGACGAACGGTTCGCCTTGCAGGTCTTCATCGCGCCCCGGAGCCTCCCCGATCAGCATCAGGCGCGCATTAGGAGCGCCGCGCGCGAAGCACAGGTTTTTCGCAGTTTTCTTCAACGGACAGCCGTCGAACGTGGTGAGCACGGTATGCAGCGCTTCCAAATCGGGCGCTTCGCGGGCCAGACCGCGTGCGGCCATCACCGAGGCGTCAGGCGCTGCTGTTGGGGTGGCTCGGGCGATAGCAGCAGGCGCTGAAGGCGATTGCCGGGGAACATTGCGCGCGGGCGCTTGCTGCGCGGTGGGCGCATCCCGGCCAGGAGACGGCTGAACGCTAGCGCTTTCCACCACCGGCAACGCGGGCGGAGCGTATTGCGACCAATCCAGCGGCTCATCCGCTATGGCCTCATCCACGCCCATGGCCTGATACCAACGCAGCAGTTCCAATGTCATGACCGTTTCGCCTGCATCCTAGTGCATCGATCCAAACGGAGGTCACACCGGAGTTTGGTAAAATCGATGCATAAACAAAGAGCTGGTGCGCTGACATGTGAAGCTTTTGAATGTGCCAGTGCACCAGAGCATTATCCGAGCCTGTTTCTGTGCGACACTCCCGTATAGCACGTTCAGTTTAATCGGAGCCACTGAAAGCGCATTATGGCTTGGGCTGGATGCTGACTTCGAACAGCTCGGCGGCCCGTTCCGGCGGTTGCAAGTGCCCATCCACCAGAAACAGCCGCCGATCAACGGCCTGCGCAAAGATCGGATCATGCGTCACTACAATAACGGTGCGCTTTTCCTTGCGGGAGAGGTCGTGCAGAATTTCGCGCAACGTGTGGCTGGCCTTGGTGTCGAGCGCGCCGGTCGGTTCGTCCGCCAAAATCATCAGCGGAGCGTTAGCCCGCGCCCGCGCC
>JARRLC010000007.1:0-49194 GCA_037387425.1 Alphaproteobacteria bacterium | reverse complement strand
GGCGCTGCTTGAGCGGACCGGCATGCAAAAGATGAGAAGCGAATGCCTAAACTGATTATCAATGGCCAGACGATCGAAGTGGAAGACGGCCTCACTCTTTTACAGGCATGCGAGCAGGCCGGCGCAGAAATTCCGCGTTTCTGCTACCATGAGCGCCTTTCTATCGCTGGCAATTGCCGTATGTGTCTGGTCGAAGTTGTGGGCATGCCGAAACTGGTCGCCTCGTGCCACACAAGCGTGAACGATCTGCGCCCCGGCAAGGATGGCACGCCGCCAACCGTTCACACCGATTCGCCCGCCGTGAAAAAAGCGCGCGAAGGGGTGATGGAACTCCTGCTGATCAACCACCCGCTGGATTGCCCCATCTGTGACCAGGGCGGCGAATGCGACTTGCAAGATCAGGCCATGGCCTACGGCAAAGATACAAGTCGCTACAAAGAAGACAAACGCGCTGTCGAAGACAAGAACATTGGACCGCTGATTAAAACCATCATGACGCGCTGCATCCAGTGTACGCGCTGCGTGCGGTTCATCACTGAAATCGCGGGCGTGCCAGAACTGGGCCTCATCGGGCGAGGCGAAGACGCAGAAATCACCACCTATCTTGAGCGCAGCATGTCATCGGAACTGTCGGGCAACCTCATTGATGTGTGCCCAGTCGGTGCTCTTACCTCCAAACCCTATGCGTTCAAGGCTCGGCCATGGGAGCTGCGTAAAACCGAATCAGTCGACGTGATGGACGCCATGGGCGCAAACATCCGCATTGACACGCGCGGCCGGGAAATCATGCGCATTGTGCCGCGCAACCATGACGGCGTGAACGAAGAGTGGATTTCCGATAAAACCCGTTTCGTGTGGGACGGCGTCCGCGCCAAGCGGCTGGACCGCCCCTATATCCGTCGGCATGGCAAGCTTGAGGAAGCGACCTGGGCCGAAGCCTTCACCGCTATCGCCGACCGCGTGAAAGAGGCAGGGGCCGAGCGCATCGGTGCAATTGCGGGGGACCTCGTCAGCGTTGAGGATATATATGCGCTGAAAAAGCTTTTCAGCGAACTCGGCTCCGGCAATATCGATTGCCGCCAGGAGGGCGCTCCGTTCGATCCGAAGAAGGGGCGCGCCAGCTACCTGTTCAACTCCACGATTGCAGGGCTGGAAGAAGCCGACGCGCTGTTGCTCATCGGCGCAAATCCGCGCAGGGAAGCACCGGTGCTCAATACGCGGATTTTCCGAGGGTGGCGCTCGAAGCGGCTGAAAGTGGCTTCGCTCGGCGCGAAATTGGACGCCCCCTACGCCTATACAGATCTGGGCAACAGCCCACAGACGCTTCGTGAACTGGCGGAAGGCAAACACCCCTTCGCAGAGGAACTAAAAGCCGCCAAGCGCCCCATGCTGATTGTTGGTGAAGCCGCCTACGCCCGCAAAGATAGCGCGGCCATTTTGGGATACGCAGCGCAAATCGCCGTTGCATGCGGCCTCCTGAAGCAGGACGAAAACTGGAACGGCTTCAACATCTTGCACACAGCAGCAGCGCGCGTTGGCGGGCTTGACCTCAACTTCGTACCAAACGGGGCTGCGGCGGGCAAAAACGTGCTCGACGCCGCTCAGGACGGCGACATTCAGCTTCTCTACCTGCTGGGCGCCGACGAATTCGACATGAGCCGCATCGGCAATGCGTTTGTGGTCTATCAGGGCAGCCATGGCGACCGCGGAGCGCGTCTAGCCGATGTGGTGCTGCCCGGTGCGACTTACACCGAAAAGAGCGGCACTTACGTCAACATGGAAGGTCGTGTGCAGATGGCCGAACGCGTCGCCTTTCCGCCCGGTGACGCCCGCGAAGACTGGACCATCATACGCGCGCTGTCCGAACGGCTTGACGCCAAGCTGCCATTCGACAGCCTGGAAACCTTACGCGCACAACTTTATTCGGAATATCCCCACTTTGCCGCTCTTGATGCGATTGCACCTGGAAAAACTTCTGATATTGAAGGGCTAGCTGATAGTAGCGGACAATTGCAGGATGCGCCATTTGGCGTAGCCGTGGAGGATTTTTATCAAACGAACCCAATAGCGCGCGCCTCTTCGGTTTTAACTGAATTGTCGGCGCTATCGCATGAACAGGATCAGGGAGCGACCGGCACCGATGGATGATCTCTGGATGATACTCGCCGCGTGGTGGAGCAGTTGGATTTTGCCGCTCTTGATCATCATCGGCAAGAGCGCGCTATTGCTGTCCTCGGGGCTGATGCTCATTGCTTATCTGCTTCTCGCAGACCGCAAGATCTGGGCGGCAGTGCAACTCCGGCGCGGCCCGAATGTGGTTGGCGCATTTGGGCTTTTGCAATCGTTCGCCGACTTTTTGAAGTACGTTTTCAAAGAAGTGGTTATTCCCGCTGGCGCTGATAAAGCCGTGTTTTTATTTGCGCCGGTTATATCAACCACGCTGGCGCTTGCTGCATGGGCGGTGATACCCGTCAACGAGGGCTGGGTGATTGCCGATATCAATGTCGGTATTCTCTACATGTTCGCCATTTCCTCGCTGGGCGTGTACGGCATTATCATCGGCGGGTGGGCGTCCAACTCGAAATATCCGTTTCTTGGTGCGTTGCGCTCGGCGGCGCAGATGGTGTCATACGAGGTTTCCATCGGCTTCGTGATCATCACCGTGTTGTTGGCGGCAGGGTCGCTTAACCTGACAGCCATCGTGAAAGCGCAAGAAACAAGCGGGCTGGCCGCCATGCTGGGCGTGCCGTGGCTTTCTATACTGAACTGGTATTTCCTGCCGCTGTTCCCGATGTTCGTGGTGTTCTTCGTCTCCGCGCTCGCTGAAACCAACCGCCCGCCGTTTGATCTGGTGGAAGCGGAATCGGAACTCGTGGCAGGCTATATGGCGGAATATTCTTCCACGCCGTATCTCTTGTTCATGCTGGGCGAATATGTGGCCATTACCACCATGTGCGCCATGATGACGATCTTGTTCCTCGGCGGGTGGCTGCCTCCCTTGGATATTCCGCCGCTCAACTGGATACCAGGCACGTTCTGGTTTGTGCTGAAAATTTGTGCCTGTTTCTTTATGTTCGCGATGGCCAAGGCCATGGTGCCACGCTACCGTTACGATCAGCTTATGCGGTTGGGCTGGAAAGTGTTTCTGCCGCTGTCTCTTGCAATGGTCGTGATCGTGGCAGGTTTCAAGCAATTTGCGCTACCGCTGATGCAATAAGGGAATGCCGATGACTCGCATAACGCAATCAATCAGATCGGTTTTCCTTCTGGAATTCGTCGCCGCGTTCTGGATGGCCATGAAGTATTTCTTCACGCGCAAGCCGACGATTGACTATCCGTTTGAGAAAAACCCGGTGTCTCCGCGTTTTCGCGGCGAGCACGCTTTGCGCCGCTATTCGAATGGCGTGGAACGCTGCATCGCATGCAAACTGTGTGAGGCGATCTGTCCGGCGCAAGCCATCACGATTGAAGCAGGCCCGCGCCGCAGTGACGGCACCCGCCGCACCACACGCTACGATATCGATATGACGAAGTGCATCTATTGCGGCTTCTGCCAGGAGGCATGCCCCGTAGACGCCATCGTTGAAGGGCCGAACTTCGAGTTCGCCACCGAAACACACGAGGAATTGCTGTACGATAAGGAAAGGCTCCTGGCCAATGGTGATCGCTGGGAGCGGATGCTTGCTAAGAATATCGAACTGGATGCAGAGTACCGCTAAAGCATGCCGTGCTCGCCATGTGTGAGCGCAACCACAGACGGGGTAAGATTTAAGAGTTTCATCTTCGAAAAGCGCGTTTTACGACGGAGCAATCGAAGAATACGAAACCTTGAGGGACAAAATAGAACGGTAAATTCATGACGCTCGCCGGTTTTTTCTTCTATCTGTTTGCAATTCTCACGACCGTTTCCGGTGGGCTGGTCATTTCCGTCCGCAATCCGGTGCATGCGGTTTTGTTTCTTATCCTGGCATTCGTCAACGCAGCGGGGCTGTTCCTGCTGCTCGGCGCTGAGTTCATCGCCATGATCCTGGTGGTGGTCTATGTTGGCGCGGTGGCGGTGCTGTTCCTGTTCGTGGTGATGATGCTCGACGTTGACTTCGCCACGCTGCGCGCAGGTTTCATGCGCTATCTACCGATTGGCGGGCTGATCGGCGCGGTGCTGCTCACCGAACTGGTGATGGTGGTCGGCGCGTGGACAACCTCGCCGGAAAGCGTAAACCTCATCGGCACGCCGATGGCGGAGGGTGTCTCCAACACGCAAGCGCTTGGACAGGTGCTGTATACCAAATTCGCGTTCTATTTCGAGCTGGCGGGCCTCATTTTGCTCGTCGCTATGATCGGCGCCATCGTGCTTACGCTGCGACACCGCGAAGGGGTTCGGCGGCAGGATATCGGCAAGCAGGTCAACCGCCGTCAGGAAGACTCGATGGAAGTCAAGCAAGTCGAAGTGGGCAAAGGCATTTTATAAACGAGAGGCGGATTTTCCGTCTACCGCGTAGAGGACAAACATGGACGTTGGACTGCCACATTATCTGACCGTCGCCGCCGTGCTGTTTACGCTAGGTGTCGTCGGCGTATTCCTCAACCGCAAGAACGTCATCGTCATTCTCATGTCGGTTGAGTTGATGCTGCTGGCGGTCAACATCAACTTCGTGGCGTTTTCTTCATTCCTGAAGGATGCGGCAGGCCACAGCGATCTCACCGGCCAGGTCTTCACACTGCTGATCCTCACCGTCGCAGCAGCCGAAGCAGCAATCGGCCTCGCCATCGTGGTGATCTATTTCCGTAATCGCGGCTCTATCGCTGTCGATGACATCAACCTTATGAAAGGCTAAGGGGCGAACGACATGTATTCGGCGATTGTCTTTTTGCCTCTGGTAGGGGCGCTCATAGCAGGACTGTTTGGGCGATGGCTTGGCGCCAAAGCCTCCAGCATCCTGACCAGTACTCTGTTGTTGATTAGCGCGGCTTTGTCATGGGTAGCGTTTTTCCAGGTCGGCCTAGCGAGCGGCGATCCGCAATTCATAGATGTGCTGCCCTGGCTTTCCTCGGGGGACCTGCACGCAAACTGGACCATGCGCGTCGATACGCTTACCGTCGTTATGCTGGTAGTGGTGACAGGCGTTTCCAGCCTAGTGCATGTCTATTCCATCGGCTACATGGCTGATGATCCCGACCAGCCGCGCTTCTTCTCCTTCCTGTCGCTGTTTACCTTCGCCATGCTGATGCTGGTGACGGCTGACAATTTCCTCCAGCTTTTCTTCGGCTGGGAAGGCGTGGGGCTTGCCTCTTATCTGCTCATCGGTTTTTGGTATCAAAAGCCATCGGCGGCGGCGGCGGCCATCAAGGCGTTTATCGTCAACCGCGTTGGCGACTTCGGCTTTGCGCTTGGCATTTTCGCCATATTCATGGTTTTCGGAACCATCTCGTTTACTGAGGTATTCAACGCAGCGCCGTCTAAAGTTGGCGCGACAATCATGTTCCTGGGCTATCAACTCGATACGCTTACGGTGATCTGCCTGCTTCTGTTCCTTGGCGCGATGGGTAAGTCTGCGCAATTTCTGCTGCATACTTGGCTGCCGGACGCCATGGAAGGCCCGACCCCGGTTTCCGCGCTCATCCACGCCGCCACCATGGTGACCGCTGGCGTGTTCATGGTTGCGCGGCTGTCGCCCTTGTTCGAACTCTCGCCTACCGCGTTGGAAGTGGTGACCACCGTCGGCGCCATCACCGCATTCTTTGCAGCGACCGTGGGTGTCGTGCAGAACGATATCAAACGCGTTATCGCCTATTCCACTTGCTCGCAGCTCGGCTATATGTTTGTGGCGCTGGGCGTGGGGGCATACTCAGCTGGCATTTTCCATCTGTTTACGCACGCATTCTTCAAAGCGTTGTTGTTCTTAGGCGCAGGCTCGGTCATCCATGCCATGCACCATGAGCAAGACCTGCGCAAAATGGGAAATCTTTACAAGAAAATTCCAGTTACCTTCGTGATGATGCTCGCCGGTACGCTAGCGCTGACCGGCTTCCCGTTCACGGCAGGATTTTTCTCCAAAGACGCCATTATTGAAGTATCGCACGCCTCAAACCTGCATTCGGCGCATTACGCGTTCATTCTGCTGGTCATAGCGGCGTTTCTCACATCGTTCTACTCATGGCGGCTGATGTTTATGGCCTTTTTCGGCAAAGCCCGCCACGATGAAGAAACCGCTAAGCATGTACACGAATCACCGCTTGTCATGCTGGTTCCGTTGGGCGTGCTGGCGCTGGGCGCGCTTGGAGCTGGCTACGCGTTTAAAGAATACTTCATCGGTGAGCATTATGCCGCGTTCTGGCACCATAATGCGCTGTTCACGGGCGAGAATAACCACATCCTCGAAGACGCGCACCACGCCGCGCATGGGCTGATCGCATGGCTGCCAACCATTATGATGGTCCTCGGATTTGCTGTTGCCGTGCTCTCCTATATCGTCTATCCGGGTGTTCCAGCCTTCACGATGATCGCCTTCAAGCCCGTCCATTCGTTCCTCTACAACAAATGGTACTTTGACGAGCTTTACGAATGGATTTTCATCCGTCCGATGAAATGGATCGCACGCGTGCTCTGGAAAGTGGGAGATGGCGCTATCATCGACGGGCTGGGCCCGGATGGCGTCGCCGCCCGCGTGCTCGATATCGCCCGGCGCGCCATACGGCTGCAAACTGGCTTCGTCTATCACTACGCCTTTGTCATGCTTATAGGAATTGTCGCACTTATGTCCTATTTCGCCTGGCTAAACTGGCCTGAATTCGCGAGAGGGTTCTAACACATGACCGATTGGCCAATCCTCTCAACAGTCATCTTCCTGCCGCTTGTGGGTGTGCTACTCATCTTGCTCCTGCGCGGCGACGGAGATACCGCCAAAAAGAACGCCCGCTATATCGCGCTGTGGACGACATTCGTTACGTTCGCTGTGTCGCTGCTCCTATGGACTGGCTTTGACACCTCCACGGCCGACTTCCAATTCCGCGAGCAATATTCGTGGCTTGGACCTATCACCTATCATGTGGGCGTTGACGGCATTTCCATGCTGTTCGTCATCCTCACCACGTTCCTGATGCCGCTTTGTATCCTGGCGAGCTGGCGCAGCATCGAAACAGGCGTCAAAGAATATATGATCGCCTTTCTGGTGCTGGAAACGCTGATGATCGGCGTGTTCTGCGCGCTTGATGTGGTGGTGTTCTACCTGTTCTTCGAAGGCGGCCTTATCCCGATGTTCATCATCATCGGCGTGTGGGGCGGCAAACGGCGCGTTTACGCCAGCTTCAAGTTCTTTCTGTATACGCTTCTCGGCTCCGTCTTGATGCTGCTCGCCATGATGACGATCTACATCAAGACCGGTACCACGGACATTGCGCTCCTCTTGAAGCAAGACAACGCCTTTTCGGCTGAGTTGCAGACGTGGTTGTGGCTGGCGTTCTTCGCGTCCTTCGCGGTAAAAATGCCGATGTGGCCCGTGCACACTTGGCTGCCGGATGCTCACGTGGAAGCGCCTACCGCTGGTTCCGTTATTCTGGCGGGCGTGCTCTTGAAGATGGGCGGTTACGGTTTCCTGCGGTTCTCCATCCCGATGTTCCCGGAAGCCTCGGCAGAACTAGCCCCGCTCGTGTTCGGACTATCGGTCGTGGCGATCATTTACACTTCGCTCGTCGCTTTCGCTCAGGAAGATATTAAAAAGCTCATCGCCTATTCATCGGTGGCGCATATGGGCTTTGTGACGATGGGCGCATTTACTTTCACCGTGCAAGGGGTGCAGGGCTCCGTCTTCCAGATGCTGAGCCACGGTATCGTGTCCGGCGCGCTGTTCCTTGCCGTTGGCGTGATTTACGACCGCATGCACACGCGTGAAATCGCTGCGTATGGGGGCCTCGCCGACCGTATGCCCGTCTATGCGACGGTGTTCATGGTCTTCACCATGGCTAATGTGGGGCTGCCCGGCACATCCGGCTTCCTTGGCGAGTTCCTGACGCTTGCAGGCGCGTTCCAGGCCAGCACATGGGTGGCGTTCCTGGCGACCACGGGCATCATCCTTTCAGCAGCTTATGCGCTGTGGCTCTACCGCCGGGTGATCTTCGGCAAGCTGGAAAAGCCCGCCCTTGCGAATATCCTTGATCTCGGCCCCCGTGAAATGGGTATCATGGCGCCGCTCGTTATCCTCACCATCGGGTTCGGCATTTACCCCAAACCCATCATGGATGTAACGGCAGTTTCCGTTGACAAGCTGGTGGCCGACTTCAACAAGGACATCGCCGCCGCGAAAGCGCGGCAGGCTTCCGCTGCGAAACCAGCAGAAAAGCCAAAAGCTGAAAAAACTGAGGCAAAACCTGAAGCGGCGTCAGCCCCGGAACAAAAGCCCGAAACTGAAACTGCTAAGCCAGAATCCGCCCCAGCGCCTGCACCTGCCTCGGAGGAAACCCCGCAATGATGCTGCCCGCCTTTCTTCAAGATTTCGCGTATGCGCCGATGCTACCGGAAATCTTCCTTAGCGTGGCCGCTATCCTGCTTTTGCTCGCGGGAGCTTTCGGCGACGGCAAACAGAGCACAAAGTCTGGCTGGCTGGCGATTTTGATGCTGGCCGTTACGGCTATGCTTGTCGCAGCGCAAAGCGATACACCCACCAGCCTGTTCGATGACGCAGTGAAGTTTGATCCGTTCGGGCGCTTCATGAAGCTTTTGATCCTTGCTGGTTCGGCTGTCACGATCCTCATGTCTTTCAGCTACTTGCGCAGCACGAAGCTTCTGAAGTTCGAATTCCCCGTGCTGATCATGCTCGCCACGGTCGGTATGATGCTGATGGCCTCCGCCAACAACCTCATCGCGCTATATATGGCGCTGGAAATGCAAAGCCTTACGCTTTACGTGCTGGCCGCATTCCGCCGCGATACGACAGCTTCCAGCGAAGCCGGCCTGAAATATTTCATCCTGGGCGCGCTATCATCAGGACTTTTGCTATACGGTTGTTCGCTGATTTACGGCTTCACTGGCACGACCAGCTTCACCGGCATCGCTACCGCACTTGCCGCGCCAGAACATTCTGTTGGGCTCACGTTCGGACTTGTGTTCGTGCTAACAGGCATCGCCTTCAAAATTGCCGCGGTCCCCTTCCATATGTGGACGCCCGATGTCTACCAGGGCGCGCCAACACCGGTCACGGCCTTCTTCGCTGCTGCGCCTAAGGTTGCCGCGTTTGCGCTACTCATCCGCGTGCTGCAAGATGCCTTCCCCGCCGCAAGCGTTGCGAGTGAATGGAAACAGATAGTCATGGTGCTGTCTGTCGCGTCGATGCTGCTTGGCTCCTTTGCAGCTATCATGCAGACCAACATCAAGCGGCTAATGGCCTATTCCTCCATTGGACACGCGGGCTACGCGCTTGTCGGGCTTGTCAGCGGAGCACCCAGCGACAGCTATGGCATCAGCGGCGTGATGATCTATTTGGCGATCTATGTTGCGATGACGCTCGGCACTTTCGCATGCATTCTGGCCATGCGCCGCGATGGCGAATTCGTGGAAAATATCTCCGATCTGTCAGGTCTGGCGCGCACACAGCCGATGCTGGCGTTCATGTTGGCAATGCTGTTGTTCTCCATGGCGGGCATTCCGCCGCTGGCTGGCTTCTTCGCCAAATGGTACGTATTTCTCGCCGCTATCAAGGCTGAATTATACTGGCTGGCGGCTATCGGCATCGTGACCTCGGTGGTTAGCGCTTTCTACTATCTGGCCATCATCGCTCGCATGTATTTTGCAGAACCGGCCCCACGTTTCGACGCCATGCCGACATCTCTGCGCTTTGTAGTTGGCATTTCAGGGATAATTGTGCTTTTCCTATTCATACCGTTGAATTCCCTGGTCGTGGCCGCTGAAGCCGCCGCCAAGTCATTGTTTTAGGCGCAATGGATGCTGCATGTAGGAATTGATCTGCCGCAGGGGTATCGTCTTGCGGCATATGAGGCTATCGGCTCGACCAACAGCGAAGGATTGACGCTAGCCGCCAAAGGCGAAGACAGCGGCCTGTGGATCTGGGCCGCTGAACAACGCCAGGGGCGCGGACGCTCCGGTCGCAACTGGACCTCGCCTCCCGGTAATCTGCATGCGAGCCTGCTTCTTCGTCCGCATGTCCCGCTCGTTACAGCGCAACAACTTTCGCTGCTGGCGGGCGTGGCCGCACATGACGCCATCCTCTCACTTGCCTCCAGCGCGGCCACGCAACTAGATTTGCGCCTCAAATGGCCGAATGATATCCTTTGTGGCAACGCCAAGCTCGGCGGCATCTTGTTGGAAAGCGCCAGCGCCACAAACGCCAGCGCTACGCCGCCAACCGTGGTCATCGGAACTGGCCTCAATATCGCCCACGCTCCGCTAGACCTTGGCCGCCCGGCCACTTGCCTGCATGAACTTGGCATTCGCGTAAAACCGGCCCAAGCGCTCGCCGCACTCGCATGGACGACAGCAGAATGGCTCGCGCGGTGGAACGAAGGGCTAGGCTTCGAGCTGATCCGGCAAGCCTGGCAGGAACGCGCGCAAACGGTCGGCGAAACTGTCTCGGTACACATTGGCGGCGAACGTCTCATTGGCACATTCCTAGGGCTCGACGCTGCCGGAGCCTTGCGCCTGGCGACAGCCGAAGGCGGCGAACGCTCAATAACTGCGGGGGAAGTCTCGCTCATGGCTAGCGAGGCTTAAAGAATGGCGCGCAACGACAAAAAATCAGCGAAAGACCCAACCAGCGAACTGGTGTTCCTGCCGCTCGGCGGCGCTGGCGAAATCGGCATGAACGTTTATCTCTACGGTCTCGGCCCGGAGGACGCCCGCCAATGGCTGATGGTGGATTGCGGCGTTACCTTCCCCGATGACCGCGAGCCGGGCGTTGATGTCGTCTTTCCCGATCTGCGCTTCATTGAGGATGAGCGGGCGAATTTGGCCGCCATCGTGCTAACCCACGCGCATGAGGACCATTTCGGCGCGGTGGCCGAGGTATGGCCACGCTTGCGTGTTCCTGTCTACGGCACGCGTTTTTCCGTCGCCATGCTGCGCGAAAAGCTGGAGGAATATCCCTGGCGTGAAGAAGTGCCGATCCACGAGGTTGCCCCCGGCGACCGGCTGGATATAGGCCCTTTTGACATTGAAATCATCAGCATGGCGCATTCCATCCCCGATGCGACGGCGCTCGCCATCCGCACACCGCTCGGCACGGTTTTGCATTCTGGCGACTGGAAACTCGACCCCAAACCAGGCGCGGGCGCGCCTACGGATGAAACCGCATTGCGGCGTTTAGGTGATGAAGGCGTGGATGTGCTCGTCTGCGACAGCACCACCATTTTCTCTGAAGGCACAACTACTTCTGAAGCTGATGTCGCCGCCACGCTTGGGCGCGTCATCCGGCAGGCGCGTGGACGCATCGCCATTACCAGCTTTGCTTCCAGCGTATCGCGACTTCTGGGCGTAGCGCGTGCGGCGTCGTCGGCGTCGCGGGAACTGGTGCTTGTGGGGCGCTCCATGCATCGCATTGTCGAAATCGCGCGCGACACTGGCTTGTGGCCGGAAAAGCTGAAAACCCACACGGAAGAAGAATTCTCGCGCATCCCTGCGCATAAGGTTGTGGCGCTTCTCACCGGAAGCCAGGGCGAATCTCGCGCCGCGCTGGCCCGCATCGCCGATAAGCAGCATCCGCTAGTATCGCTGTCGCATGGCGATACGGTAGTGTTTTCCGCGCGCGCCATTCCTGGCAACGAACAGGCCATTAACCGCATTCTCAACAATCTCGCCGATATGCACGTTGAGACGATCACCGAGTGGCCGGACGGTCCGATCCATACGTCCGGGCATCCCCGCCGAGGCGATGTCGCACAGCTTTACGAATGGGTGCGTCCGAAAGCGCTCATCCCCATGCATGGCGAGCCGCGCCACCTGGAAGCGCACGCTACATTCGCCCGCGAGCATGATATCGCCGCGCTGAGCGATGTGCGCAACGGACATATGGTGCGTTTGCTTCCTGGCGAGGCGGCTATCATTGACGAGGCGCCGGTGGGCAAAATCTATCGCGATGGCGCACTTCTGGTGTCAGGCGATGAAGACATGATCCGTCAGCGCCGTAAGCTGAGCTTCGTCGGCGCGGTGACGGTGTCGGTCGTGATGAAAAAGGGCGGCGATTTCGCTTGCGATCCGCAAATTGTGACAACGGGCCTGCCTATGACCGACGCGCGCGGCGAACAGTTCAGCGCTATTGCGGAGACCGCCATTTTCGGTGCGATTGAGAGCATCCCCCGTCCGCGGCGTAAGGATGCCGATATGCTGGCGGAGGCAGTACGCAGATCTGTACGCTCAGCCGTAAGAAACGCCTGGGGCAAAAAGCCGATTTGCACCGTCATGGTGTCGGTCGTATAGCGCAAATGCTATAGTGCGTGTCGCATATTACCGCAAGGGGGCGACGTTGGAGCCTTGAGGACGGCAAGGTGTTGAGCTTCATGGGCCCTTTCCCTGCCGCCCCGTTCAGCACTAAAGCGTTGCTTGCCCTCGCGAAATTGCAGCAACGCCAGTACGCGCCACTTCCACCAGCCCCAGCGTTTGCATAAGACTGATAAACTGTTCGATTTTTGAAACGCGCCCCGTCAATTCGAACACAAAATGCTCGGTTGAAGCATCGATTACCTTTGCACGGAACGCCTCGGCGAGACGCAGCGCCTCCGAGCGCTTTTCACCCTTGCCCACCACCTTGATGAACGCCAGTTCCCGCGAGATCGGATTGCCAATAACCGTCAAATCGGTCACGCCGTGCACGGGCACAAGCCGGTCAAGCTGATTACGAATTTGCTCGATCACCATGGGCGAACCAGTGGTGACAATGGTGATACGCGACAGATGATCTTCGTGAACGGTCTCTGAAACAGTAAGCGAATCAATATTATAACCGCGCCCGGAGAACAACCCGATTACCCGCGCGAGTACGCCTGGCTCGTTATCAACAAGCACGGACAGCGTGTGGACTTCCACATGATCGGAGGGGTGAGGATCAGCCGTATAAGGTGAGGCTGGAGATGCTTGTGTTGGTGCGTTCACGTTCGTCGCTCCCAAAAATGAAATCGTTAATGCCGAAAGGACTGTTTAGGACGTGTCCCCGTCAAACCATCTGCTTGCCTTCGTCGGAGACTGCATAGCCCATATCGTCGCCTTCCATATTTTCGTCAGGCAGGATCATGTCGTTATGCGCCGCACCTGATGGGATCATGGGCAGACAGTTCGCCATCGGATGCACGCGGCAATCAAACAGCACAGGCTTCGGCGTTTCGATCATCTCGCGGATGGCATCGTCCAGCTCTTCGGGCTTGTCGGCGCGCAAGCCCACGCAATGGAGCGCTTCGGCCAGCTTAACGAAATCAGGCAGCGAATGGCTGTAAGAATGCGAATAGCGGCCATCATGCAGAAGCTCTTGCCACTGACGCACCATACCCAGATATTCATTGTTAAGAATGAATACCTTGATCGGCAAATTGTGCTGCGCAGCGGTGGTCATTTCCTGCATGGTCATCTGCACCGAGCCTTCCCCCGCGATATCAATCACGAGCGCATCCGGATGCGCGGCCTGCACGCCCACAGCGGACGGTAAGCCGTATCCCATGGTGCCGAGACCGCCCGATGTCATCAGCCGGTTGGGTTGTCTGAACTTGTAGAATTGGGCCGCCCACATCTGATGTTGCCCCACCTCGGTGGTGATGTAGGTGTCTTTATCTTTCGTGAGTTCATAAAGCCGCTCGATGGCGTATTGCGGCATGATAACATCCTTGCGGTGCTTGTATTGCAAGGATTTACGCCCACGCCATTCATCAATCTGCGTCCACCACTTTTTATGCGCCGGCTTATCAACCTGTGGGGAACGCGCCCGCCAGACACGCAGAATTTCTTCCAGTGCATGCGCGCAATCGCCGATGATCGGCAGATCAACCTTCACAACTTTGTTGATGGATGATGGGTCGATATCGATATGGATTTTCTTCGAATTCGGCGAGAAAGCATCCAGACGCCCAGTAATACGGTCATCGAACCGCGCGCCGATGTTGATCATCACATCGCAATTATGCATGGCCAGATTGGCTTCATATGTGCCATGCATGCCCAACATTCCGAGCCATTGCTGATCATCGCCCGGATACGCGCCCAATCCCATCAGCGTGGAAGTAATCGGATAGCCGGTAAGCTGCACAAGCTCGCGCAGAAGCTGGCTTGCGACCGGTCCGGCATTGATAACGCCACCGCCGGTATAAAACACCGGACGTTTAGCGTTTGCCATCAATTCCACGGCGTCGCGGATGCCTTGCGCGTTTGGCTTGACCTGCGGCCGATAGGTTTTATGCGCCACGCGATTTGGCGCGACATAGGTGCCAGAAGCGAACTGCACATCTTTCGGGATGTCCACCACGACAGGGCCGGGCCGTCCAGACTTGGCGATGTAAAACGCTTCATGCAGCACGCGAGCCAGATCGTTCACGTCGCGAACGAGGAAATTATGCTTGGTGCATGGCCGTGTGATGCCAACCGTATCACATTCCTGAAAAGCGTCGGTGCCGATGAGATGGGTAGGCACCTGCCCAGTAATGCAAACCACGGGGATTGAATCGAGCAGCGCGTCTGTCAAACCGGTGACAGCGTTCGTGGAGCCGGGGCCGGAGGTGACAAGCAACACGCCAACTTTGCCGGTGGAACGCGCATAGCCTTCAGCAGCGTGTGCAGCGCCTTGCTCGTGCCGCACCAGCACGTGGCGCATGCGTTCCTGCTGCTTGAAAATCTCGTCGTAAATGGGGAGTACCGCGCCGCCGGGGTAACCGAATACGACTTCTACACCCTGGTCGCCTAATGCTTCCAGGACGATTTCTGCACCGGTCATTGTGCGGGCCATAACTATACTCCTGCCGTTTGTTATCAGGTTTTGATTTTTGGGTTTTAGCGCTCGTGCTGCAGCGCGTCAATCCACATTGCGAATGAAAAGTTTAATTATTTAAAACCTGCTTTGCATTTATTTCAAAAAAACGCTATTCCACGCAATCATATTTCGCTGCGCCCAAGTTAGCTGCCGTTTAGCATAGCGGCGCGTCTCTGTTTTCGCTTGTTCGGCAGCCTCCGCGAGATCTATCTCACCGTCCAACAACCTAAGCAGCGGACGCACTCCCAGCGCGCGCATCACCGGCAAACCGGCATCTAACCGCAAATCGCGAAGCTGGCGCACCTCATCCAGCGCGCCCGCCGCCATCATTTTATCGAAACGCGCATCGCATCGCTCATAAAGGATGTCGCGCGGCGGCGAAACGAACAGCTTTTCCACTTCATCCTCGGCAAGAAGCGGCTCGCCTTTCTGCATCTGCCAATGCGCGAGCGAAACGCCGGTCGCCTCAAGCACTTCCAGGGCCCGCACGATGCGCTGCGAATCACTCGAACGGATGCGCGCCGCCATCTCAGCATCGCGTGCAGCCAGCACTTTGTGCAAATTTGCGGCGCCTTTTGCTTGTGCTTCGGCCCGCCAGTGATCGCGAATTGCATCCGGAATATCGGGTACAGGAGATAAACCCTCCAAAAGAGCCTTGAAATAAAGCCCCGTACCCCCAACTATTGTGAGTGGTGGACCGCCCGCCCGCGCGCGTGCGATATACGGTACAAGATCGGCCAGCCACGCCGCTACCGAATAGCTCTCAGCGCTAGAGCGATGGCCGTAAAGCTGGTGGGGCGTGCGTGCTTCGTCTTCCACTGAAGGCCGCGCAGTTATGATGCGCAACTCGCGATAAACTTGCATGGAGTCCGCATTGACCACAATTCCGCCGTTGCTTTCGGCAGTGCGTATCGCCAACTCAGACTTGCCACTGGCGGTTGGGCCTGCAATAAGAATAAACATCTTTTCCGAATATGAGCTAATCATCGCGAGTTCAATTTAAAATCATGCATCATGTCATTACTATAGTTGCCGCGCCGGAAGCTGTCCCCGCTCTTCCAGATACCGCAAGATCGTTTCGTTCTACAATTGAAAGCGTCCAGCCTATCGAATGGCTGGCTGATCATGCCTGCGATATCTTTTTCGAGCCTAAAAACCAAGACACACTGAAAGATATTCGGGAAGCAGTACACAATACACTCGCTGACGTCCCAGCCGACGCCTTTATCCAACCTGTCGCCAAACGCCGCAAGCGTATGTTGGTCGCCGATATGGATTCCACCATCATCGGGCAGGAATCGCTGGATGAAATCGCCGACGCCGTGGGGATTGGCCCGCAGATCACCGCCATTACCGAGCGCGCCATGCGCGGGGAGATGGACTTTGAAACCGCGCTGAAAGAGCGTATCGAGTTACTCAAAGGTTTTCCTGAGGCAAAGCTTCAAAGCATTCTCGATGAGCGCATCACATTAAACCCCGGCGCTGAAACGCTTCTCGCGACCATGCTTAAGAATAACGCGCGCGCGGTGCTGGTTTCCGGAGGCTTCACACTGTTTACCCAGGCCATCGCAGAGCGCCTGGGGTTTGACGCGCATTACGGCAACCGCTTCATTATGGAGGACGGCGCCATTACAGGTGTCGCTGAGCCAATTCTCGGCCAGGACGCCAAGCTGGCCACACTCAGGCAAGAAGCCGCCGACAACGGAATTGACCTCACCGAGGTGATCGCCGTGGGCGATGGGGCCAACGATCTGTCGATGCTCAAAGCCGCAGGAGTTGGTGTCGCTTATCACGCCAAGCCCATCGTGGCGTGCGAGGCTGCTGCACGCATCAACCATGGCGATTTAACCACCTTGCTCTACTTCCAAGGATACAGGCAGGACGAATTTGTTACGCCTAATAAATAACCCGCTACAAAGCGGGTTACTGTCGTTCTTGTCAGAGAGATCTTCGCAGTGAAAGATTATTTTTTCACTTTCGGAAGCTTCTTTAATTGCTTGGCGCTGAGCGATACGACGACTTTATCGCCTTTTCTCTTCGCCTTTTTAGCAGAAATCTTAACAGTATTATCGCCAAGCTTGGCAATGATCGATTTCACTTTCCCTTTCGCGGGAACAGCTTCTACGACTTCGCCAAGCTTTTCACCCTTCTTGTTTTCAACCGGCAGCCCTGCCCAATCGGCGTTGCTGACAGGAGCCTTTTTTGCCTTTTTCGCTTTTGCTTTCTTAACCGGAGCTTTAGCTTTGGATTTTGTTGTATCTTTAGCCTGCGCCTTGGTGGTTGCTGTCGCCTCGGCAGGTTTCTTTTCAGCTTTTTCAGCAGCAACCGCCGGAGAAAAAGCAAGAAGAATGGCTAGTGAGAGCCCTGTAAAAAGTTTTGTATTCATAATATAAGTTCCTTGTTTTGCTTCTACTTCCTCCACGTCTCATAGCCCTAGCGCAGCGGACAGCCTGACCGACACGGCCAAAGCTTCCCGCACACATCTGCTAAATTTTATGAGGACGTTTCAGAATAATAGACCCAAAACTCTAATACGAATGAACCTGTACGAAAGGCATCATTTTTGTTCAGTATCCATTCAGCTTCGCGCCTTTGTGCGGACATAAAACGCCTTAGCGCATCGTAAGCTTGTTGCCGCATACACAGCTAGTGCATCGATCCAAACGAAGGCTGCAGCCGAGTTTGGAAAAATTGATGCATAAACAAAGAGCTAGTGCACTCATGCATGAATCTTCTGAATGCGTCAGTGCACTAGCCGCATTGCACAGTTGAACGATATTCGCTATTGCTGCGATCTGACCTTTTGAAGATGCCATTTAAGGGATGTATCTCGTGAATATTTGCATGATCGGCGCCGGATATGTCGGCCTTGTCTCCGCCGTTTGTTTTTCTGAATTTGGCTGGACCGTCAATTGCATAGACAGCGATCCGGACAAGATTACCGCATTACAAAGCGGCCAGGTGCCGATATATGAACCCGGCCTGGAAGAAATGCTGGCGCGCAACATCGCGAATGGCCGCATCCGCTTTTCCACCGAGCTTGCGTCTGCCGTCCACGAGGCCGATCTCATCTTTCTGGCGGTCGGCACGCCCATGCGTCGCGGCGACGGCTATGCCGATCTCACCTATGTCTATCAAGCGGTGGACCAGATCGCCCCGCATATCGACCATTTCACCGTTATCACCACGAAATCGACCGTGCCCGTCGGCACCAGTCGCGAGATCGAACGCCGCATTCGCGAGGCCCGTCCCGACGCCGAATTCGCCGTGTGCTCCAACCCAGAATTTTTGCGCGAAGGTTCGGCCATCCAGGATTTCACCCATCCGGACCGTGTGCTGGTTGGCGTTGACGACCCCCGCGCGCATAAAGTTATGGAGCGCGTTTACGAACCCTTGCGGCTGCGCAATGCGCCGGTGATCTTCGTTAGCCGCGAATCCGCTGAGTTGGCGAAATACGCCGCGAACGCCTTCCTGGCGATGAAAATCAGCTTCATCAACGAAATCGCCGATGTTTGCGAAGAGGTCGGCGCCAATGTGCAAGAAGTCGCCGCCGCCATCGGCTCCGACCGCCGCATCGGCGACAAGTTTTTGCATCCGGGGCCGGGCTATGGTGGCTCGTGCTTCCCGAAGGACGTGTCCGCCCTGGTGCGCACCGCCCGCGAAGCTCGCACACCGCTCACCCTCATCGAGCAGGTGGAAAAGGTTAACAACGAGCGCAAAATCGCCATGGCCGCGCGCATCGAGCGCCTGGCGGACGGCGTGCGCGGCAAAACGGTGGCGATCCTCGGCGTCACGTTCAAGCCGAACACGGATGACATGCGCGACGCGCCCAGCCTCGTGGTTTTGCCGCTTCTGGCCGAACGCGGCGCCACCGTACGCGCGTTCGATCCGCAAGGGCGCAAGCAGGCCGAACCGCTGATACCCGATATCGAATGGTGCGCCAACGCCGTAGAAGCGACCCAGGACGCAGATGTCACCGTGGTGCTCACCGAATGGAACGAATTCCGCGCGCTAAATCTGAAAGACTTAAAAACGCGGATGCGCGGCGATCTCTTGATAGATCTGCGCAACGTTTTCCGCCCAGATTATGCGCGAGAATGCGGGTTTCGTTATGCGAGCATCGGCAGGCAGTAGACACGCATTTCTATAAAGCACAAACGAAAGAAGGCAGGTGCGCTGTTGCTGCCCCTGCCATCTTTATTCGTGAACATCCATCACGACTGCAAAGCATTGCCCTCAGCGTCGAAAAAGCCTTCAAACAGCACCGAACTGAGATAACGCTCGCCGGAATCAGGCAGTATGGTAACGATAGTCTTGCCCGCATTTTCCGGACGCTTGGCCAGCCGCACCGCGACCGCCGCAGCCGCGCCTGAGGAAATGCCCGCAAGTATCCCTTCCTCGCGCGCCAGACGCCGCGCGTAGTTCACTGCTTCGTCGTTGGTGACCTGCTCGATAGCGTTTACCAGCGACAGATCCAGCACATCCGGCACGAAGCCTGCGCCTATGCCTTGTATCTTGTGCGGACCGGGCTTCAGTTCCTCGCCTGCACGATACTGGGTGAGAACCGGGCTGTCTGCCGGCTCCACCGCCACGGATTGGATAGCCTTGCCTTGCCCTTGCTTGATGTAGCGCGAAATACCGGTAATGGTGCCGCCCGTTCCCACGCCTGACACGAGAATATCGATAGCGCCTTCCGTATCGTTCCAGATTTCCGGGCCGGTTGTTATCTCGTGAATGGCCGGATTAGCGGGGTTCTTGAACTGTTGCAGCAGCACGTAGCGGTCCGGGTCGGAATTCGCGATGCGCTCAGCCTCAGCGATAGCGCCTGACATGCCTTTTGCGCCATCCGTCAGCACCAGTTTCGCGCCGTAGGCTACCAGGAGTTTCCGCCGCTCAATGCTCATCGTGTTGGGCATGGTGAGCGTCAACGGAATGCCGCGCGCTGCGGCAACAAACGCTAGCGCGATGCCGGTATTGCCACTGGTCGGCTCGACGATTTCCTTGCCTTTTCCCAAAACGCCGCGTTTTTCAGCGTCCCAGATCAAAGAGGAACCAATGCGGCACTTAACAGAATACGCTGGATTACGCCCCTCGATCTTGGCGAGAATAGTTGCTCCCGCCCCTTCGGAGATGTGGTTCAGGCGGATAAGCGGCGTTTGTCCGATAGACAGTGAATTATCTAAAAACCAGTGTGACATGGGGCGTCTCCGTTGTTAAGCCGTTATAAATATGCAACTGGGCTCTTGAAGAAACTGTAGGTGAAACCGTACGTGTATGCAATAACAAACGGAACGTTTGATATGGAGAACACAAAAATCTGATTGCTTGACTAAGATATGCCCTGCGCAGCCTCGTGAGCTGAAACTCAACAGGCCTTAATCGAACCGTTCGAGGCTCACAAAATTATCCGGGTTAATTTTCTGCTCGCCGTTCCAGCGATACGCCACCAGCTTGCCGCCAGGGTTTGCCACGCTGTAATCAAGACATGCGACATTTTCGGCGAGCGGCACTGGTTCCCCGTCCATCCAGTAGTGCCCCAGGAATACCGGTTTTTCCTCACGGCCATACTCGACCAAGTGATCGCCCAGGACAGGATCGTCGGGGATATTCGTGTGAGCCCTCTCAGATCCCAGGCATAGATCTTTATAGGTGTTACCGCTTGCCCACCATCGCATCCTGATATCATGTCGGCGGATGCCGTTCTTATCGTAGAAATACGTACCTTTTGGTAGAGAGATTTCCTTGCCTTTCAGCAAGATTTCGACAGCTTGGAACTGCCAGCTACTACGACGCGCTGCCGCATGGAGCAGCTCATCCGTCAACAGCGCATCATTTCCATAGTTTTGCATTATCCGGTTGATCTGAACGCTGTCCCAGCAAGCATGGACGACCCTGAGCCCATCCAGATCAAGCCATAATGGTAGCGTTTTGAACCAATCGATAGCCTCCCGCCAGAGATTGGGCTGGTCTGAGAAGGCATCAAGAAACGCTTTATGATTCCGTGTATTTTTGCTGTTTCTCGGCCTTAGATGATCGCCGCGACCATCCGGCGTAAAATACGCGATGGCGTTGAATTCGTGGTTGCCCATAACGGCTTTGGCGTCGCCCGCCTCGATCATGACGCGAACCGTCTGCAAAACCCGCCGTTGATGAGGACCGCGATCTATGAAATCGCCCAGAAATATCACCTTGCGGCTGGCATGACGAAAGCCGTCACCTGAGCGCTGATACCCAAGTTTTTCCAGCAACGCCTCAAGCTCTAGCGCTTGGCCATGAATATCGCCTATGAGATCATACATTTTTTTATGCGTGTATTAGATTTCAATGCAACTGCAATCAGGATTGCAAAACAAGTTATCAGCTTTGTAGGCAGAATAAAAGTTGTGAAACTGGCGGCCAGTATGTGAATTACTAACAATTAGCTTGAGAGAGACGCAACTCGTAAGTCGTGAATATATTCAGACACGAAGCACATTGAGTTGCGTCTATCATGCAAAAACAATTGCTCTGCCAACGGTTGAGTTAAATCGGCTCACAAAGGGAAAGCTGGGATAACCGCCTTTACCCCGCCCTCGTTGAAGAGAAGGCGGGATGTTAACATTTTAAAAGAAATGCTCCCGATTTACAGCGCGGTGCGCTAAATTGCCTCCAACACCCGGCAAACAAACGGAAATGACAATGTCAGCGACAGAAACGGCAGAGCAAAACACTGACACGCAAACGGCCCTGGCCGCTGAAATGATCGCAACAGGGAAAGCGGCTCGCCACGCTGCCCAAGCGCTCGCGCTCGCTTCGTCGGATGCGAAGAACGCCGCCCTACGCGTTGCTGCCGCTAGCATCCGTGTACGCGCACCGGAAATCCTTGCCGCCAACGGCGTTGACGTGGAAGCGGCCCGCAAAGCAGGCCGTCCCTCCGCCTTCATCGACCGGCTGACGCTTAATTCGGCGCGCATTGAAGCCATGGCAAAGGGCCTGGAGGACATCGCCGCCTTGCCCGATCCGGTAGGCGAAATCATGGCGGGGTGGGATCGCCCCAACGGCCTCAAGATCGAGCGCGTGTGTGTGCCGCTCGGCGTTATCGGCATCATTTACGAAAGCCGCCCCAACGTCACGGCTGACGCGGGCGCGCTGTGCCTTAAATCGGGCAACGCGGTTATTCTGCGCGGCGGCTCGGACAGCCTGAATTCCAGCCGCGCTATAGAGACAGCGCTGGGCGAAGGGCTCGCACAAGCCGGACTGCCAGCTGAGGCCATCCAGCTTGTCGGCACGCCAGACCGCGCGGCGGTGGGAATGATGCTCGCTGGACTTGGCGGCAATATTGACGTGATCGTTCCGCGCGGCGGCAAAAGCCTTGTGGCGCGCGTGCAGGAAGAAGCGCGTGTGCCGGTGTTCGCGCATCTGGAGGGCATCTGCCACGTGTATGTGCATGCCGCCGCTGACCTTGATATGGCGAAAGCTATCGTGCTCAACGCCAAGATGCGGCGTACGGGCCTTTGCGGCGCGGCGGAAACGCTTCTGGTAGATGAGGGGTGCGCGGCCACGCATCTGGCGCCGCTCGTCGCCACGCTCTTGGATGCGGGCTGCGAAGTGCGCGGCGATGAGGCCGCATGCGCGGTCGATACGCGTGTTGCCCCTGCTGAGGAAATCGATTGGAGCACCGAATATCTGGACGCTATTATTTCCGTGAAGGTCGTTCCGGGACTGGATGCCGCAATGGCGCACATCGCGCGCTATAGCTCGAAACACACCGAAGCCATCGTAACGGATGACGAAGCCGCAGCCCACCGCTTCCTCGCTGAGGTAGACAGCGCCATCGTGTTGCACAACGCCTCCACGCAGTTCGCCGATGGCAGCGAGTTCGGTATGGGCGCGGAAATCGGCATTGCGACGGGACGTTTCCATGCGCGCGGACCGGTGGGAGTGGAGCAGCTCACCACGTTTAAGTACCGCGTGCACGGCACAGGGCAGACGCGTCCAGCATGATCCTTTCGTCGGTTCAAATGCCTAACAAGCATGGTTTCAAGCCTTATCAGCGCGACCGAAACAAAAGCAGACGCTGCACTAAATTAAGCAGCCGTGTCACTTCTTTTGCGCAACCCATTGTGGGGATTAAGTAAATCCCCATAGAAGACAATCCGTTGACGTACATATACTCAAACGCTATGGTTAAAATCACAAAAGTTGCTATTTTGGTGAAGAAATAGCAGTTTAGCGTGGGGGCGCATTACGAATTCTCAGTGGGGGAGGATTCTATCATTCCAACTAAAGAACAAATCAGTCTGGTCACGCGCATCATCGGTGTGTCTCTCTCGAAGGCAAAAGCCGTCGGGGGTGGATTGCGGCTGCTCGCCTCGCCGTTTTTGGCGCGAGTACAGCCCTTTAGCCAAGGTCGCATTCTGGAGGTCGCAGGTGTTCCACTGACTTGCCAGCAGAAAAGCTGTGCGAGAAATAACAACTCGGCTATATGCCTGGTCTTTTCAGCGGGTTGAGTTCGGCATTTACTATCGGCGACATTCTTGTGTCGAGTAAATGTTAGTATAAATCCGCTGAGTGCGAAGTAAAAAGGATGAGTAATGCCAACGCCGACACCAGAACAATTAGCGCTAGTGTCCTTTATCATAATGGCGGCGTTTACAGTGCAAACAACCTTGGGGTTTGGCGCTGGTCTCATTGCTATACCGCTTATGTCGTTTATTATCGGCACTAAAGATGCTGTGACGGTATTATTAGTATTTCAATTCCTTGGCGGGGTGATTATCTTCTATATATGGAAGGACATACCTTGGCGTAAAATGATATTATTGATACCTAGTGTTGCTATTGGCGTTGCATCAGGATTCCTGTTAAATGGTTATTTAAACGAACACTGGATCACCCTCATTCTTGGTATTTATATCTTGTTTTTCGTGTTCAGCCAAATTTTGGCTGCTTATGGTTTTTCTCCATTCAAACCACATGCCGTCTTTTCTGGCCCTATAAGCGGCATATTACACACGCTATTTGGAACCGGCGGACCGCCACTCATTGCTTATATGCACGCTCAGGACGTAAACCAATCGCAGTTTCGCGCTGCACTTCTATCGCTATTTTTCGTGATGAATATTATGCGCGTTGGAGGGGCCGCACAAAACAACCTGCTGATGGAACCGATTATTATTCTTATACTGGCTGCAATACCTGGTTTTTATCTTTCGTTGAGACTTGGTAACGCTTTGCATGGGAAAATTCCGGCCTCAGGTTTTCGCGGTGTTATCCTGGTAATGTTGGTTGTTTTTGGAAGTATACTCATCTACCGCGCCTCAACGAATATGGCTGTATGGGATGATATCACCTACGCAAAAGCTGAGGTGTATAAACATATTGGGGACATTAAATCTATTAACTCAGGAAGCATCAGCAGTCTGTTTAGCGCAACATCCCCCAAACAGCATGAATTACATTAGATATTTCATGGATATCTTGTCGCCTATGAAATAACACGAAAAATGCAAAAGCGAAGAACTACTTCACAGATAACACAATTGGTTTAACGCTCTTCGGTGTGTGTGATGTGAACTGGCTTTCCTACGACTTGGTCAGCGAGAATTCACAGTAATTTATAGAGCATTTTTCAGATCTAACTGGATCGGAAAAATGCTCTAACTTCTTATGCTATCGCATTTCCACGAGCGCAAAAGTCTGCAACTTTTGCTGAAAATGCTCAAAGTATTTGACGCAACCGCAAACCATTGTTTTTTACACAAATCCCCGCGCCCAAATGCGCATGAACGCGTGCGGCAAGCTGGTGACGAATATGGTTGGCAGGCAGCACTAGTGCGCTGACACATTCAAAAGATTCATATGTCAGCGTACCAGCTCTTTGTTTATGCATCGATTTTACCAAACTCCGGAGTAACCTCCGTTTGGATCGATGCATTAGTGGTCCAAATCTAACGCTTCGAACCACTAGAATTTTTGCCTATGGATCAAATTGACATGACATTTGAATAAGTTGATTGGCTCTTGCAATCAGTGCGACGGGATTCAAATGTCAAGTTTGATCCACGAGCAACTCATACAGCCCACTTGGTATGGTGAAACGCTTCTCATCATCCGCTCGCAGCAACGCGCTCGGCGATGGCGTTGAATGCTGCCTCGGCGCTCGCGCCATCCGGACCGCCGGCCTGCGCCATATCGGGACGCCCGCCTCCACCCGATCCGCCAAGCGCCGTTGCGCCCGCGCGCACCAAGTCGATCGCGCTGTAATCGGAGGTAAGGTCATCTGTAACGCCGACGACAATGCCCGCCTTACCTTCGTCCGATAAGCCGATAATGGCCACGATGCCCGATCCGAGCTGACGTTTACCGTCATCCACAAGACCGCGCAGATCTTTCGGTGGAATGCCACGCACTGTGCGGGCCATCAACTTTACAGCGCCGACTGAACGCACTGCGTTGTCCGCCCCGGCAGCCCCTCCGCCTCCGCCAAGCGCGGCGGCTTTGCGTGCCTCGGCCAGCTCACGTTCAAGACGGCGGCGTTCTTCCACCAAGGCGGCCAAACGCGCTGGCACATCTTCAGGCTTGACTTTCAGTGTGCTGGCAGCGGCTTTGACGTACGCGTCCTGTTCGCTCAGGTAGTGACGGGCGCCTTCAGCGGTGAGCGCTTCGATACGACGCACCCCTGCTGCGATACCGCTTTCCGCGACGATTTTTACCAGGCCGATATCGCCGGTCCGGCGCACATGTGTACCGCCGCACAGCTCTACAGAATATGCGCCCCCGGCTTTCTCACCGGAGGTGGCAGTGCCCATGGACACGACGCGCACTTCCTCGCCATATTTTTCACCGAACAGCGCCATGGCTCCGGCTTCAATAGCGTCATCGACAGCCATGAGACGGGTGCTTACGCCCTGATTTTGCAGGATCATGGCGTTGGCGAGGTCTTCCACCGCCTGAATTTCTTGCGCCGTCATCGGTTTGGGGTGAGAAAAATCGAACCGCAGGCGTTCCGGCCCGACCAGCGAGCCTTTCTGCGCGACATGCGTGCCCAGCACTTGGCGAAGCGCCTCGTGCAGCAGATGCGTGGCGGAGTGATTGGCGCGGATGGCCGTGCGCCGCGTGGGATCGACCGTCATTTCAACGGCTTCGTCCTGCTTGAAAGGCCCTTTTTCCACTGTTCCCTGATGCGCGAATAAATCGCCGAGGTGTTTTTCCGTGTTCGTCACGCGGAAAATCGCGCCCTTAGGGCCAACGATTGTTCCAATATCACCGACCTGCCCGCCGGATGCGCCATAAAACGGCGTTTGATTGGTGATGATAACGCCTTCGTCACCTTTTTTGAGCTGCTTGACTTCCTTGCCTGCTTTCACGAGCGCAAGAATTTGCCCCTCAGCCTTTTCGGTCTCGTAGCCGAGAAACTCGGTCGCGCCCAGACGGTCGCGCAGTTCGAACCACAATTTTTCAGTCGCGGCCTCACCGGAGCCGCCCCATGCGGCCTGCGCTTTTTCCTTTTGGCGCTGCATTTCGGTCTTGAAGCCTGCTTCATCTACGGCAATGCCACGCGGACGCAAGGCGTCCACCGTGAGGTCGTAGGGGAAGCCGTAAGTATCGTAGAGTTTAAAAGCGACGGGACCGGGCAGCGTGGCGCCTTTTTTCATGTCCGCCGTTGCTTCGTCAAGCAGCGAGAGGCCGCGCTCCAGCGTTTTACGGAAACGAGTTTCTTCAAGCTTGAGCGTCTCAGTAATGAGCGGTTCGGCCTGCACGAGTTCGGGGTAAGCCTGCCCCATTTCGCGGATCAGAGCGGGCACCAGGCGGTACATCAGCGGTTCTTGCGCGCCTAAAAGCTGAGCGTGACGCATGGCGCGGCGCATGATGCGGCGAAGCACATAGCCGCGGCCTTCGTTGAGCGGCAGCACGCCGTCGGCGATGAGGAAGCTGGTGGCGCGCAGGTGGTCGGCGATGACGCGGTGGCTGGCGCTGTGCGCATCTTCAGCGGGCACGCCGGTGGCTTCCACGGAGGCGGCAATCAGCGCGCGGAACAGGTCGGTGTCGTAGTTGTCGTGTTGACCTTGCAAGACGGCTGCGACGCGCTCCAACCCCATACCGGTATCAATCGACGGGTGCGGCAAGTCTACGCGGTTTTCGGGCGTCACCTGCTCGTATTGCATGAACACGAGGTTCCAGATTTCAATAAAGCGGTCGCCGTCTTCATCGGGGCTGCCGGGAGGCCCGCCGGGGATGTGATCGCCGTGGTCGTAGAAGATCTCCGAACACGGACCGCACGGGCCGGTATCGCCCATCGCCCAGAAATTATCGGATGTGGAAATGCGGATGACTCGCGATTCCGGCAATCCGGCGATTTTGCGCCACAACTTGAAGGCTTCTTCATCCTCGGAATAGACGGTGGCGATGAGGCGCTTTTTATCCAGCCCGAATTCTTTGGTGACGAGGTTCCACGCCAACTCGATGGCGACATCCTTAAAGTAATCGCCAAAGGAGAAGTTCCCCAGCATTTCAAAGAAAGTATGGTGGCGCGCGGTATAGCCGACATTATCGAGGTCGTTATGTTTGCCGCCTGCGCGCACGCATTTCTGCGAGGTGACTGCGCGATTATAGGGGCGCTTCTCCAGGCCGGTGAAGACGTTCTTGAACTGCACCATCCCGGCGTTGGTAAACATCAAGGTCGGGTCGTTGCGCGGCACGAGCGGGCTGGATGCGACCACCTCATGACCATGGCGTTTGAAGTAATCCAGGAAGGTAGTGCGTATCTCGTTTATGCGGGCCATCGTTCAAAATCCGGGTTCGTAAAGGCGCTGGCAGCCATGCCACAAGCCACCGGCTTTTCCCGAACGGCCACAGCAAATCGCCACACCGCCCGGAAAAATGCCAGGATGAGTTCATATTCTCTCTAACGGTAGTGGATCATGCTGTCCAGCAGCACCACCAATTACGCCCACCAATAACAACGATGGACACGTAATTGTGTGGCGAAACTGCATAAGGTGGCCGTTAGTTCAAAGCCCCGCATCAACCACGCGCGGCTTTTTTACCACCAGTTGAGGCGCCTTCATCATCCGGCGGCGCTTCCCCTTCAGCGTCAGGCACCTCTTCGCCCATGATACGTTCGGCGACCAGCCCAGCATTCTGACGGATGGCCTTTTCAATGGTTGCTGCTATGGAACGGTTCTGCTTGAGGAACTGCTTTGCGTTCTCACGCCCTTGTCCAACCCGCTGGCCCTCATAGGAGAACCACGAACCCGCCTTATCGACTACACCGGCTTTCACGCCAAGATCGATGATCTCACCTTCCTTGGAGATACCTTCGCCGTACATGATATCGAATTCGATCTGCTTAAAGGGCGGAGCGACTTTATTCTTCACCACTTTGACGCGGGTTTGATTGCCGACGACTTCGTCGCGCTCTTTGATCTGACCAATGCGCCGGATATCGAGTCGCACCGAGGAATAGAATTTCAGCGCATTGCCGCCCGTGGTCGTTTCCGGATTACCGAACATCACGCCGATTTTCATACGTATCTGATTAATGAAGATCAAAATCGTGTTCGACTTGAAAATCGATCCGGTGAGCTTGCGCAACGCTTGGCTCATCAGCCGCGCCTGCATGCCGGGGAGCGAATCGCCCATCTCGCCTTCGATTTCAGCCCTGGGCGTTAACGCGGCCACTGAGTCAACCACGATGACATCAAGCGCGCCCGAGCGCACTAGCGTGTCAGTGATCTCAAGAGCCTGTTCGCCTGTGTCCGGCTGCGAAAAAATCAGGTCTTCAAGATTGACGCCCAGCTTGCGCGCATAAATCGTATCAAGCGCGTGTTCAGCATCGACGAAACCGCAAACGCCGCCTGACTTCTGTGCTTCGGCAATAGCATGCAGCGCCAGCGTCGTTTTCCCTGAAGATTCAGGTCCGTAAATTTCGATGATACGACCGCGCGGCAATCCCCCAATGCCAAGCGCGATATCCAACCCCAGCGAACCCGTTGGAATCGATTCGACTTCCACGGGGCGCTCGTTTTTGCCGAGGCGCATAACCGAGCCTTTACCAAAATTCTTTTCGATCTGGCCCAGCGCCGCCTCCAGCGCCTTTTGCTTGTCCATGTTTGCTCCCTCAACGAGGCGCAATTCCGCCTTCGCCATGTCTCTTGCTCCGTTATTTCATATCGTTGACGACAATGCAATCTACAACAAATGTACTCTTTTTGTTCCTTGGTGCAATAGCAAATAAGCCACACCTTCAACAGTTTAACTGCATTGGGTGTGGCGTATTACTACTGATCGTACATCACCACAACTTGACAGAAGAGATTTTTTACTCTTCTTCGAGCGCTTCTTTTACCGCGGCGGCTAGCTTCTTCAACGTGAACGGTTTTGGCAGGAAGCCGAATTTCTCGTCCACATCCAAGTTGTTACGGAAAGCTTCCTCCGCGTATCCGGACATGAAGACAAGCTTGATCGCAGGGCGCTCTTTACGCAGATGCTTCATCAATGTCGGACCGTCCATTTCGGGCATCACCACGTCACTGACCACCAGATCGATTTCATCGCCATGCTCTTCCATCACTTCCAGCGCTTCCACGCCGTTGCTGGCAGCCAGAACATGATAACCGCGTGTCGTCAAAGCACGTGAAGCAAAGCTGCGCACCGTGTCTTCGTCTTCCACGAGCAGTACGGTTGCTGAACCTGTCAGATCTTTCGCGGCTTCCCGTTTCGCCGGTTTTTCCGCCGTATCCTCGCCCTGAGCGACTTGCGCCTCACAACGCGGCAAATAAATCCGGAAAATCGTACCGCTACCCACTTCGCTTTCGCAGAAGATGTAACCGCCGGTCTGGTTGATGATACCGTAGACCGTGGAAAGCCCCAGCCCCGTTCCTTTGCCAACATCCTTGGTGGAAAAGAACGGTTCGAAAATCTTGTCCATGATTTCCGGCGGAATGCCGCTGCCGTTGTCGCTCACCTCGCACAGCACATATTCGCCTGGCTCCATGCCCGCATGTCCGAGCGCCACAATCTCGCGCTCGCTGACATTCATGGTGCGGATAGCGAGTTCTCCACCGTTCGGCATAGCGTCGCGCGCGTTCACCACCAGATTGATGATAACCTGCTGGAACTGCGTCGGATCGACCTTGACGAACCACAAATCACGCCCATGAACGAGCTTGGCCTTTATCTTCTCGCCAAGCAGTTTCGTGAACAGATTCAGCAGGTCTTCGAGAACATCGGTCAGCGACAGCACTTGCGGCATCAGCGTTTGCTTACGCGAGAACGCCAGCAAATGACGCACGAGGCCGGCGGCGCGGTTAGCGTTGTTCTTGATGTTCATAATGTCGGCGAAGGCCGGATCAGTGGGACGGTGATTGCCCAACAGCAAATCGGAAAATCCGATAATCGCCGTCAACACGTTGTTGAAATCGTGCGCGATACCTCCGGCCAATTGCCCGATAGCCTGCATTTTCTGGCTTTGCGCAATCTGTTCTTCCAGCATGCGTTGCTCAGATGTGTCTATGCCGAAAACGAGCGCAGCATAACTCCCATCGTTGGCATTATTGCTGGGCACAGGGCTGAAGAAAAGGCGCACAGTTCGCTTCTTATCCGGCGTGGCCACATCTAAAGGCGGAATGGAAACTTTACGCGCTATTGCCTTTTCGATGGCTTGCCCCAATGTCTCGCGCGCGGCTTCGTCGCCGACCAAATCGCCGAGATTGGCGCGCCCCAGCGTCGCCGCAACGCCGAAAAACTTGCCAAACGCCATATTCGCGCCAGCAATACTGCTGTCACTCGCAAGACACGCCATAGCAATGGGCGTGCTCTTGAACAGGCTGAGAAGCTGTTGCGTATTGCAACACCCCTCATTGGCATCGCCCCCTTGGTGACGTTCAGCCACAACGCCAAACAATACCGACTCGCCTTTATGTTTGTTGTCAGCTTCCAGTTTGGAAAGACGCACTTTGACCGGTAACGCGGTGCCGTCTGGCCTCACAATGTCATACGACGAATTATCCCACTCCTGCACGCCTTCCGATGAGCCCAGCATTGTGGCGGCCTGATCGGGAAACAGCGTCGTGAGCTGCAAAGCGTTTTCATGCCAAGCGCCGACGGAAGATGTTTTGGTCTTCACAGCGCTGCCATGCCCACTAAGTTCCAGGCTGTCCGCCAGCGTCGCGTTGATATAAGTCACCTTGCCATTGTGGTCAGCCGAAAATAATCCGACGGGAACTTCATCGAGCATTCTACGAAGTTCGTTCGCATTGCGGTTGACTTCAGCGTCTTGCTCCCGCTTGGCGGTTATATCGGCGATCTCCCAAAAACAGAGCTTCTTATGCCCGCCTCCGCCTGCGGGATTTGCGTGACGCACAGAAGCCCGCAGCCAACGTCCAGTGCAGCGCGCGCCTATAGACTGGAATTCTTCTTCGGCCGTCTCACCCCGGCGCGCCGCCCTGATAAGACGATACAGTTCTTCAGAACCGCCGAACGCACGCACCAGCGCCGATTCGATACTGAATGGCGACACATCCGAAATGCCGGTTAATTCGGCGCTCGGCGCATTGGCGTAGCGGATTGCGCCGTCTTTATCGGTCACCACCACACCATGCGAAACGGCTTCGGCATAAAGCTTTGGGATCGCCGCCGCTGAAGATGACGGCAAGCCAAAACGAATGAACCCTACCGCCAACGCAAACAGCGTCGCGATGCCAATCGTGGCAAAAATCGCCAGCACTCCCAAAACGAGAGCAGCCGCCTGATCCCGCAAGATTACCGCCAAGAAAATCGTCGCGATCATCATCGCAACCAGCATGATAAGCTTGCGCACCGGAACCATGGGAAAAGCCGGACGGTTCATAAGCGAAAGAGACGGCGGAGCGGAAGTGCGGTTCATCATCATAGCGGTATCCTGGTGCGTATTCAGTTTTGTCGGAAATACTGAACGCGCTTCTCATCCTTTGTTTGAAAACTTAAAAATCTGAAGCGTTCGTTTTGAACAATGTCCCGTTTTCGAATTGCCAGCCTGCGCGTACGCCCGCATGGCAAGATGCAAGACGCAACATTAGCTGATTCTCGCCTCTCCACCGTGGACATTGCTTGGTTACAAACAGGAGGAAGGAAAACGAATTGAATGCAACAAGATCAACAAAACTTGTTATCCACATCGGCTATGCCAATCCGGCAACTCAACTTTGAAGTTATATTTGCGCGCGAATAACTTTACACTAAAGGATACAGGCTAACCGCGTACATCCTCTGCCTGCATCATCGACCATCGCCCACACTGCGGCGCAATAAAATAAGGGGCAGTTCAAATGCCTGACACCTTAATCTACATAATCACTACAAGCTTGTTGTTTGTGTTGTTTGGTTTAGGCGTCTGGATCGTACGCCAAAGTATGGGAACCGATAAACGCATGCTCCATCACCGCCGGTTAACACTGGTGGATACGGTTCCCATTGATAGACGCCGCAAGCTGGTCCTCTTGCGCCGCGATGACATCGAACATCTTGTTATGACGGGGGGCCCCGTTGATGTTATTGTGGAAAGCGGCATTACACCGAGGGCAAGATTGCCGCACACCATCAAAGATATGATCAATAGGGGGCAACACGGCCTTGAAGAGCCCACATTGTTAACAGAAGAAGTGCCTCCGATACTCCGTCACAAACATCCGAATTGACCAACATGATTATATTCTCCGCTATTAAAAATGTTAGCGTAACTGTCCGCGTTCTTTTGAATGCGCTTTGCGTTTGGCGCCTCACAAAAGCAGCCGTAAGCACGGCAATCGTTCTCGCGGCATGTTTTTCATTTGCGCTATTTTCAGCCTCCCCATTAATGGCGGCGAACACCAAGTCTGTTTCCTCAGCGAGTTCGAAGACCAGCAACAGCGGAAACGCTTCTGTCGCAAAAGAAGCAACGCTGCCCGACTTCGAAAAAAACATTGCGGAATGGAACGCCGCGCTTGAACGCATCGAATCCACGTTCAGCGAAGAATCCGTCAGCAAGAGCGCTCTGGACGAGCCATCGCCAAACAACGCGCTGAACTCAACAATACGCTTGGCGCTTTAACTTCCGCTGTGAAAGCGGCCTCCGACGCTTTGTCGCGCACCAAGGAGCTGGAAGCACGGGCAGGCGAGATACGCCGCATTCAATTCGGCCGGCGCATCTTGAGGCTGACAGACAGTCCACTGTCTTTAACGATGTGGCAAGATGTTGCCACTAACGCCCCTGACGGCCTAAAGCAAATCGGCATGGTTCTCAGCGATTGGTGGTCGCGCATCGCCGATAAAACCATGTTTTTGCTACTCATTATAGCGGCTATAGCTGCTGGCGGAGGCATGACGTACATTTCCAAGCTGGGCATCAATTATTTCCGCCGCGGGCATGAAAGCGAGCCGCCCTCAGAATGGCGTCGTGGCACGACTGCCGGATGGGTCATCTTTATGCGTGTGCTTCCGGTAACGATTGCCATTGCCGGATTATATTATGCGCTGAAATCGCTTGAGCTTTTGCCGCCCCCTGCGGTGGAGGTCATGACTTCAGCCACCATTGCGATCATCATCGTAGCCGTGGTGCGCGCAGTTGCGAAAACCGTCCTGGCCATCAACTATTCGCAATGGCGTTTATTGCCGCTGTCCGATCAAGGCGCATTGACTTTATATTATCACTTGGTGGCGCTGGCCGTCATTTATGGCGTCGATATCTTCATTTCCTCGTTGAACCACGCCGCAATAATACAGTTCTCGTTGACCGAAGCGCAAAACGCGATCGCAAGCATTTCCGTTGCCGGTATCATTATATCGATGCTGCGCATCAAAGCGAGCAACGGCGATGTAGGCAGCGAAGTACACCGCATCGGACCGCAATATTTGCGGATACCGCTATGGTTGATCGCCCTGACCATCCTTGCCTCAGCCGCCGCCGGATATATCCCGCTCGCCCGCTTCATCACCGCGCAGCTCATTATAACCAGCACGGTAATTATTATCGTCTACCTCTTGAGCTACTGGGCGAATTCTTTCGGGCAAAGCCTCGCCGACGATGAATCCATGGTGGGGCTATGGCTACGCGATCAAGTCGGCCTAACACAAGAGCGCCGCGAGAAGTTGGTATTGCCCATTACATTACTGCTCAAGGTGCTGGTGATCTTGTCGGCTGTGCCCTTCATTATGTTTTTGTGGGGCTTTGATGCGCACGATATCCGCCGCTGGGTAGAACTTGCGTTGTTCGGCTTTGATCTCGGCAACTTTAAAATCTCCCTCACGGGGATCTTGGGCGCGCTGGCCGTTTTCGTTGGTGCTTACGTTGCTGCGGGCATATTCCGCGTCTGGCTTGACCGTAACGTGCTGGAACCGGCTCACGTCGAAGGAAGCGTTCGCGATTCCGTACGGGCCGCTGTCGGCTATCTGGGCTTCATTTTGGCTGCAATTGCAGCGGTCTCTTACGCAGGCTTCGATTTCTCCAACCTAGCCATCGTCGCGGGCGCTCTGTCCGTCGGTCTTGGCTTTGGTATGCAGAGTATCGTCAACAATTTCGTCTCAGGTCTGATATTGCTGGCGGAACGGCCCATCAAGGTAGGAGACTGGATCGTCGTTGGCGAAGAAGAAGGCATCGTGCGGAACATCCATGTTCGCGCCACAGAAATTGAAACCTTCGAACGCGCCAATATTATCATTCCCAATTCGCAGCTTATTTCAGAAACGGTTAAAAACCGGACGCTGTATAACAATACCAGACGCGTGAGAATCCCTGTCGGCGTGCATTACGATAGCGATCCTGACCAAGTACGCGATATTCTGCTGGCAGTCGCCAATGAGCATTCGCAAGTGCTTTCTGTACCAGAACCGTTTGTCTTCTTCGATGACTTCGGGGACAACTCGTTGAACTTCGCGCTCTATGTCTACCTTGCCAATGCCAGACAATCATTCTCTATCCAGACTGACTTGCGTTTCGCCATTCTGAAAGCGTTCAGGGCAAATGGGATCGAAATTCCCTATCCGCAAACAGATGTACACTTTCGAGACATCGACTGGATCAAGCGTGCGGTCATGGAACGGATGATGAAATCGGCCGTCGAAGCAGCAGCGGCTGAGGCCAGCGCCAAGCAACCAGACCGCTCCCCCCCGAACGAAGAGAAAGAGGCAAACGACAGTGACGGCGATGGCGGTGGGAACGGAAACGGCGGCGGATAATATTCTAGAAACGTTCAGAAAACTCCAGGCATAGTAATTCTGGGCACAAAATATATGCCTCGAACGACAAGGGGCGGAGGGAACATATGTTCGAAGGTTTTTTCGGCTTGGCCATTATCGCCTTGGCCATACTTGTTGTGCCTTACTTCCTCAGCGGCATTGCGTTGTCTCGCACGGGAAAAATGGAGCGTTTGAACAGTGCCCTAACCCGCATTGCGAAAATGGTGGACGAGCAGGCAGCGGAAATCGCCCACCTGCGTGAACGCATCGCTCAGCTCACCGGCGAAACGCCCGATACTGCCCAGCCTCCGGCATCTTCTGAGCCCCCCGAGACTTCAATCGCAACATCAACGACACGTCCTCTCGAACAGGCCCCTCCCGCCACCATCAGCGAGCCTCCAGGCGAACCTGCCGATACGCCCAAATTGGATGAAACGCCTGCGCCACCTCCACCGCCTGTTGAGCCCGCCTTTGCCGCGCGCCCTGGCGGAACGGTTCCGCCCACGCCGCCTGTATCGCCTGCACCGCGCCCCAGCTTCTGGGACAAGTTGAAAGAAGGCGGCTTGGAGCGCCAGTTCGGCGCCGTACTGCCAGTGTGGATCGGCGGCATCGCGCTTGCGTTTGCGGGGTTCTTCCTCGTCAAATACTCTATCGACAACAACCTGATGGGCCCGGAAGTCCGCGTCAGCCTGGGGGGCATATTCGGCGCCCTCTTGCTGATAGCCGCGCGCTACGTCTCCACAAAAACCACTCAGGAAGGCAATTACCGCATCGCCCAGGCGCTCGCCGGAGCGGGCATCGCCGTGCTCTATGTCTCGTTCTACGCCGCAACGATGATGTACGCGCTGTTAACGCCGTTTTGGGGCTTTGCGGGCATGGCGGCCACTACGGTTCTGGCTGTTATTCTGGCGTTGCGCCATGGGCCGCCGATTGCGCTCATGGGGATGGTAGGCGGTTTCCTCACGCCAGCGCTTATTCAGTCCGGACACCCCTCAGCGATAATGCTGTTCGCGTATCTCTATTTCGTGTTCGCCGCACTGATGATCATCGTACGCCGCGAGGGCTGGTGGCTTCTGGCTTTGCCCGCGCTCATATTCGCGTTCTTCTGGGTGCTGGCTTGGGTATTCTGGGTGCCGCACAACCCTGGCGAAACGATGTGGGTCAGCATGTTCGTGATTGCCATTGCTGGAACCATCGTCGCCGCCACACGGCAGCGCTACGCGGAAGAAACAGACGAATTCACCTCGTGGCAAGCGATGTTCTCGCTTAAAAACCGCGCATCGCTGCTTAACGTGATCTCTCTGGCGGGCGCGTTTCTGGTCATCGCCGTGATGGCGTTCAACATCGAATTCAGCCTTTACGACTGGGGCGTTTTCGCCATCTTGGCGCTTGGTGGCATCGGATTGGCCTATTTCGATACGCCCCGCTATGGCTTCGTGCCTTGGGCGGCCATGGCGGTCAACGCCGCAATGCTGGTGGGCTGGTCTCCCGCCGATGTGCAGAATTTCACGTTTGTCGTCGCAGCATTCGGCGCACTTTACGCTGTCAGCGGCTTTATGCTGCTGCCTCGTGGCGCGTATCCGCTGTTGTGGGCCGGTTTGTCGGGCGCATCATCGCTCGGCTATTACCTGCTGGCGTATTTCCGCATACATAACTATCCGCCTATGCCCATATCGGCAACGTCCCCGGTTCCTCCTACGGCGACGCCTGCGCCGCCCGCTGAGGCCTTGCCGCCCATCGCGCAACCGATCACACCAGTTGAACCGTTGGTAGAAGACCTGCAAGCCGCTGCTGAGGCCATCACCCATGTGTGGAGCAGCATCGCCATGGTGCTGGCCTTGGTATTCCTGGGCGCGGCGATGTGGTCAGCGAAGCGCTTCCCCGAATCATGGGCGAAAGAGCGCGTTCTGGCGATTTTCACATTGGCTACGACTGCGTTTCTGGCCATTGCGTTGTCCATTGAACTGCAACGCGAATTTCTATCAGTGGCGATTGCCGCCGAATTGCTCGCCGTAGCCTGGGTGGCGACGAAAACGCGCATCGCCTCGCTCAGACCCATTGCCGGGCTAGCGGCCTATCTGTTCCGCATGGAGCGCGATGGCAAGCTCGTATACGCGCTTGAGCTGGCCGCGCTCGCGCTTATCGCGCTCATGGGGCATTACACGACGGCGCATCTGTTCCACCCAGGTGAAAGCGTCATGTCGATCCAGCGGACCTACCTTGAGCACGGCATCATGACCAACGTGATGTTCGCTTTCGGGTTGGGATGCCTCGTCATCGCCCGCCTTTACGGACGTCGCGCGTTTGGGATGGTGGGTGTAGCACTGGCAGGGATCGCGCTTTTCCGCACCGGCTATTTTGGTTTGCTAATCAACAACCCGGTTTGGGAGCCTCTTGAAGTGGCCGGCATTCCGCTCGTCAATGCACTGGCTGTCACCTTCTTGCTGCCCATCGGCTGGGTATGGCTGACCGCGCGCGAATTTGCAGCAACAGAGTACGAACGTCTTACCCGCTTGGCCAAGCAGGCCCCGATGATCATGCTTGCATTGGTCTTCGTATGGGTGAATTTCGAAGTCCGGCGGTTCTATCAGGGGAGCTTCCTTGACAGCTATTCGACTAGCGACGCCGAATTCTATACCTATTCGGTGGCGTGGCTGGTGTTCGGGCTAGTGCTTCTGTTCATGGGCACATTGAAGGGCAGCCAGATGATGCGCTATGTATCGCTGGCGCTCATGCTGCTGACGGTTACCAAGGTGTTCCTGTTTGATGCAGGCAGTCTCACCGGGCTTTACCGGGTGTTCTCGTTCCTGGGGCTGGGCTTGAGCTTGATCGGGCTGAGCTATTTCTACGGACGCTTCGTGTTCGGCGGAGGTGGGGCGAAATCGCCAGACGAGCCAAATGGGGAAACGCCTCCGGATGCGCCGGGCGTATCACCAGCGCCCCCTCCGCCACCTCAGAATAACGAGATATAGGATCATAGCGTAAGGCATTGGAATATAAGCCGTTTCTGTGGAGCTGACAGCTGATCGTCCGCTCACCTGCGTTCGATATACCGGCTCCGCCAATCCGCGGAAAAAACGCGAACTTCAGGCGCAATAGCGGTCTAACACCTGTCACAATGCGGCATTACCCTCCGTCTCCGGATAATGCGGGGAGGGGGGATAATGACCTGCAAGCGGATTCTTATCATTTGCGTGGTGGCGCTCCTGAGCGCAGGGCTAACGTTGAAAGCGAACGCCACCCGCTCTACCGCCAGTGGCTCGCTCTTGCTGAGAAGCTTTACGGCGCCAACGACAAGCGCGTTCTGGGGGTAATCGATAACTTTGCGCTAACGCTCCAAGTGAATCTCGCCAAATATGAGGAAGCGGAAGCTCTTATGCGCCGCGCTCTGGCGATCCGTAAGGCGGCCTTCGGCAAGAATAGCCTAGAGGTGGCGAAAAGCTATGAGCATCTCGGTGTGCTCCTTACTGTCACCAATCGAAGGACTAAGGCGGAACCTCTGCTCCGCAAGGCGCTCGCCATTCGGGGAAAGGCTGGCTCGCCTGAAACTGCTTCCTCAATGGTGACGCTCGCGAACCTCCTAAGGGAAACCGATCGCCAGAAGGAAGCGAAGAAGTTGTTTCGCCGTGCGCTGAAAATGCAGGAAAAAGCTTACGGGCCTAACAGTACTAAACTCATCACGGCACTGAATGGGCTGGCGAATTGCCTTAATGTGGAGCGGAAATTTACCGAGGCCGAGACCCTCTACCGGCGTGTAATTGCGCTCAGCGACACAGGGCCCAGCCCCTATCGCAACGTCGGTGTTAAGGTTAAGCATAATCTTGCCGCCCTGCTTACGAACGCCAACCGCTTGAGCGAGGCCGAAGAGCTGTACAAATCGATCGTGGCTTTCGAGGAGAAGACCTATGGTCCCAACTATCCGGGCTTGGCCGTTACATTGAGTGATTTCGGTGTTCTGGCGCATATTCAGGGCCATTTCACCGAGGCAGAACAGTATATGCAACGCGCCATGGCTATTCTGGATAAGAAAGGGCCAGAACGGGAACAGTTTTACGTGAGCACATTGGCTTCTCTGGGCAAGCTTCTTGCGGAAATGGGCAAGTTCGAGAAGGCCGAGCCCATTTTGCGGCGGGCTGTAAAACTTGCAGAAGAACTTTACGGTCTGAAGCAAAAAGAAACAGCTAGTGCGCTAAATTCTCTATCTATACTCTTGTTTAATGCAAATCAGCTTAGCTGATGCTGAGATATTGCAACGCCGAGCGCTGGCTATTGATGAGAGAATACATGGCCCTGATTCCATCGATGTTGCCGAAACACTCCTTAATCTTTCTTCTACATTGAAAGAAGAGGATAAAGCGAACGAAGCCGAGCCGCTGGGGAGGCGCGCGCTGGCGATATTTGAGAAGAACTTGCCTCCAGACCATCCCTCGGTTGCGCTGGGGCTGAATGGGCTCAGCTTAACGCTGCTGTCACTGAAGAAATATTCCGAGGCCGAGAAGCTACAACGACGTGCGCTCTCCATAGCGGAAGCGTCATATGGGGCGCAGCATCCGCAAGTAGCGTTCCGCCTCAATAATCTGGCGATGACGCTTTTCAAAGTCAGCCGCTATGCTGAAGCTGAGCCCATGATGCGCCGGGCGATTACGATTTTGGAAGCCGCATTTGGCAAGGATCATCATGAAGTTGCAGGAGCGTGGAGCAATCTGGCAATTCTACGTGCGGCACAAAATGACTGGCAGGGGGCGCTGCGGGAGATAAGGCGGGCATCGGCCTTCACCGTAACCAGCGTAAAACGGGCGGCGCGGACATCAAAGCGTGCAGCGCGCTATGCCTTTGAGGGTAGGAAAGGCTATCCAGCTTTGCTTGCGCAAATGGCCTATCGCGCCGACCGCAACGATCTGCTCTTGCGTGACGAGGCTTTCGGCGCGGCACAGCAGGCAACGTCATCCCAGGCCGCAGCAGCGCTTGCATGGTCTGGGCGGCGCTTTGGCTTGCGCAAAGACCGGCTGGGCGCTCTCGTTCGCGAGCAGCATAATTGGTGACCAGACAGGAGAACGTGCGCCGCTGGCTGGTTAAGGCGTGGAGCGCCGGAAAAAAGAGCGCATCGGAAATCGCGCAGAAAGAGCTGGCGCGGATCAAACCCCGCCTCAATGAGATCAAGGCCCAGCTTGCCAGCGAATTCCCTGATTACGTTGCCTTTGCCACCCCCGAACCACTTTCGATCAAACGCGTTCAGACGCTGTTGCAGCCAAACGAAGCTTTGGTGCAGTACCTGACCATTAGTAAGAAGGGGGAGCTCGGCGAGGGGGGCTATGCCTGGGTGATTACTAGCGAGCAGGTCAAATGGGTGAAATTGCCGATCTCTGATAATAAGCTGCGTGATCATGTCTCTGCTTTGCGCTGCGGGCTTGATATGTCGGTATGGATCGATCCGTCATCCTGGCCAGAGCGAACAGGAGCGGAGCGTAAGCGGAAACGCGCGCAGGCGAAAAAGCGTAAGCAATGCCTGGAACTGATAGGCGAGGCGCCATCATCGAACCATTTGCCGCGCTTTGATCTGGCGCGTTCGCACGAGCTGTACCAGGCGCTTTTTTCCAGCACCAAGGATCTGACCGGCGGCAAGGAACTTTTGATCGTGCCTTCGGGGCCGCTCACCCAGCTTCCGTTCGAAGTGCTGCTGACGAAACCGCCGGAAAATGCTGTCTCTCGGGCGGATACCTATCGCGCAGCATCCTGGCTGGGTGTTCAGCAGGCGATTACCATCCTGCCGTCCGTTTCCAGCCTTGAAGTGTTGCGCAAGCGGAGCGGGAAATCGAAAGCCGACCGACCGTTCGCCGGCTTTGGCAACCCTCTGCTCGATGGCAAAGGCTACGGCGATCCGTATGCGAAGTTGGCGCGGGAGCACCAGAAGTGCCGCCCGTCTTCAAAGGGCAGGGGGGGTATTCGGGCCGTTACGCCGACTTCTTCTGAGGCCCCCACTGGTGCGTTCTTCATCGGTTCGATCGCCAATATCCGGATATTGCGCAAGCAGGCGCCGCTGCCTGAGACCGCTGAAGAATTGTGCTCCGTCGCCCAGAGTTTCGGGACTGGAAGTGATCTCTGGCTCGGCAGCCGCATGACCGAGCGGGCTATCAAAGAGTTAAGCGCGTCCCATCAGTTGCAGGACTACCGTGTGCTGCACTTCGCCACCCATGGCCTCGTCGCGGGGGATCTGAATGGAACGGAACCTTCGCTGATGTTTACGCCGCCCGAAGCCCCCTCCGAGGAAGATGACGGTTTGCTCACGGCATCGGAAGCCGCCCAGCTCAAGCTTGACGCCGAATGGGTGGTGATGTCGGCTTGCAATACGGCTGCGGGCGATGCTGATGACGCTGAGGCGCTCTCAGGGCTTACGCGCGCGTTCTTCTATGCGGGGGCACGTTCGCTGCTCGTTTCGCATTGGGCTGTAAATTCGGATGCCGCTGTCGAAATTACGACGGGTACATTTACGGCACTCAAGGACGATCCCAATATTGGCCGCGCGGAAGCGTTGCGGCGGTCTCTTAAGTCGTTGATTGCGAAGGGCGGTGTGGCGGCTCATCCAGCGATCTGGGCGCCATTTATCTTGGTAGGCGAGGGTGGGCGATAAGTTTAGATCTATAGGAAGTCGGGGGAATCATATGTTCCCCCACTTCTAAAGGCGAACAACCAAACATTATCGTATGCCAGTTTCCATTGCTTCAAGCCTCAATGCCTGATGGGCGGTCAGATCCATATAGCAATTCGCAGATGTGATTTTTGTTATGGAGCCGCCTTCAAAAGGCAAAGTGACGGCATCGCAATATGCATCACGGAAAGCTATCCAGGCCCGCTGCGCATTTTTGAGCCCTTTGGCCGCTTTAGGAGTTAACGTCGCCATTAGTTCTTTGTATTGGGCGTTTAGCCGTTTATCCCAAACACTTGCTTCGCGCCGGTGGCAATTGGCCATGCCCAGAGTTGTTTGTCCCTCAGGCAGTTGTAGACAGGGGTTTGCCACCATGCCGATGCAGTTTGCGCGATTGTCCGGGTTTTCTCGCTTCAGACACGCCGAGATAGTTTCGCTGTCTTCGGCCAGTTCGTCGGCATTTTGCGCGAAGGCCAAGGGAGAAAAGGTTAATAGGACAAGCATAAAAACGGCAGCCAAGATGAAAAATTGTGCAGGTTGTATGCGTGTAAGCATGAGCGATGTCACCATATGAAGACGAATTTGTTCAGCAGAATCCAAGCAGTGATTCTCTGCATCTATGTTGTTTCATAAGAAAGATTGATCTGCGTACAACTCAATAGGGGCATTTTTTTGTCGTTCATTTCTATTCGCTCCAAACACAGCAAGCGTAATCTCAACACCAAAGATATTTTTCACGGATAGAACGCTGTCCAATCTAAATTATACTTTTGTCGCGATAACGTGAAACATTGTTTCATTCGCATATTTTTAAATTGGTTAATATTGTTGGCTTGACACACAGCATTCAACAGCGAATATTTTATGAGGGTCGTGATCGTGGCGAGGGATAATAACTTATGGTCGCCAAAGCTATTGCGGCTTCATCAAGTACAAAAGTTAGTGAGCTTTCGTAAAGCACAAGAGGTAGCTATATGACAATTAATGCCATTCTGAAGCGTAAGGGAACGGATATTTACACCGTTTCTCCGAGTACGACCGCAAAAGAAGCTGCTGACAGTATGCGTAAAAATAATATTGCGGCTCTTATGGTCGTCGAAGGCGGCGGCATTGTTGGCATTATCACCGAGCGTGACCTCGTGCGAGGTTTTTCCAAATTTGGCGAGGGTCTGAATACCAAGCTTGTGCAGGATATTATGTCTAAAAACCCTGTAACGGTCACGCCGGAAGATAGCATTAAAGACGCTATGTCCGTGATGACGAAACGGACTATCCGACATTTGCCCGTGCAGAGCGATGGTGAGCTCAAAGGTATGGTCAGTATTCGCGACGTGGTAAGACATCGTTTGGAAGATCTGGAAACCGAGGCGAATGTACTGCGCGATGTCTATATCGCTGCCCGGTAAAGGTTAAGCCGCTCAATAGGGCTTACACGCAAGTGGTGTAATAAAGGCGCGTCAGATGGAACGAAAATGCCGTGCTATCTGACGCGCCGTATGTTCACATCATTATGTAGTGCAGTTTTGTGCCTGAATGTCAGTTGCCTGCTAAATGACGCCTAGCTTCTTTTGCAGGTTCGACGACGATGTTGTGTATTGGAACATGAGACGCTCATCAGGGAAGATGTAGCGGTGGGCCTGTTGCGCCATCAATGCCGCCTCGTGAAAGCCTGACAGGATCAACTTCAGTTTGCCGGGATACCAATTGATATCGCCTATGGCGAAAATGCCTGGCTGCGAGGTCTCGAACTTCTCGGTATCCACGGGAATGAGATTTTCGCGCAGATCGAAGCCCCAATCTGAGATCGGCCCGAGTTTCATCGTTAGACCGAAAAACGGCAGCAGGCAATTGCAGGGCGTCTCGACAGTTCCTTCCGGGCCACGAATGACAGCCGCTTCTAGATTGCCGTTCTCGCCTTTGAGCTGCATGACTTGGCCAAGCGTTAACTTCATTTGCCCGGAATCGACAAGCTTGCGCATCTTGTTGACGTTATCAGGCGCGGCGCGGAATTCTGCCCGGCGGTGCACGAGCGTCATGGACCGCGCAAGCGGTTGTAAGCTCAGCGTCCAATCGAGCGCGGAATCGCCTCCACCAACGATCATGATGTCCTTATCGCGGAAATCTTCCATGTGGCGCACGGAATAGAACACCGATTTGCCCTCGTAAGCCTCAATATCTTTGATGGGCGGGCGTTTAGGCGTGAATGAACCGCCGCCCGCCGCGATAATGGCTACCTTGGTGCGAAAGCGCTTGCCCTGGTCGGTGACGATATCGAAAACGTCACCGTTGCGTTGCAGCGTGTTCACCTGTTCGTTAAAATGGAATGTAGGGCTGAACGGTTTAATCTGCTCCATCAAACGGTCAGTCAGTTCTTGCCCGGAAACGACAGGCAGGGCGGGTATGTCGTAAATAGGCTTTTCCGGATAAAGCTCGGTGCATTGTCCGCCGGGACGGTCAAGAATGTCAATGAGGTGGGCTTTGATATCGAGCAAACCCAACTCGAAGACAGCGAACAGGCCGACCGGTCCTGCGCCGATGATTACCGCGTCTGTTTCAATAATGGATGTGCCGTCGCTCATACTTCACTAGCTCTTGGGACCGTCTGGCTGATCATGACGTAGATGTGATGATGCTCCAACGCCGTCAATGCAACATCGCTGCATCATAATTGCGTGGTGGTGCGTATAGCTAACTTTGACGTTCAGGGATGCGTACAATAAGGCCGTCATGTGCGCTTGTAATGCGGATTTGACAGCAAAGACGGCTGTTCTCGCGCACATCGAAGGCGAAATCGAGCATGTCTTCCTCGGCCTGTGAGGGTTCGCCGGTGGCTTCGCGCCAGGCGTCATCTACGTAGACGTGGCAGGTAGCGCATGCACACGCGCCGCCGCATTCGCCGACAATGCCGGGAATGGCGTGTTTGATGGCGGTTTCCATGACGGTCTGGCCAATTTGGGCTCCCCACCACTGCTTTTCCCGCTGGCACCTTTCCCTAATTTTGCGCTATAGCCATGCAGACCCATCTCAACCGATGGATCAAATTGACCTGACATTTGAGATGGGTGTTTTCGTGGCACAAAGTTGAACGCCCATTTCTAAATGTTCGGGTCAATTTGATCCATCGGTTAAGATGGATCTGCATGGCTATAGCGCAAAATTAGGGAAAGGTGCCAGCGGGAAAAGCGGTAGTGGGGATTGGGCGTGTGCTAGCGCAGCCTCAAAATAGCGTCGGAGTATGATCTCCGCCGCTGTTTTTGTCGTCACCCCCTTGCCTTTACCGCAAGGCTTCCCGCTACATCACGCCGTGAATAAACGCGCTGGCCTCGCGGATTTCTTCATCGAGCCGGGCGAGAAGCGTGACGCGTTCAGGAGCGTTAACCTCGTTGGGTAGACGACTGGCTTGTTCCGCACTTGCGAGGATGCGCCATGCGCCTGCCGCCGACGCAGCGGATTGCAGGTTCCGCGCTGCTTCATCCCAAACGGCGCTGTCCTTAGCGGATGACATTGTTTTAAAATAATACGTTGCTTTCTTCTGAAAGCGGAACAGGAGTTCCCGCTCTACAGCGCTATTTCCCTTAGTGTAGCGCGCAAGGTGTGCAAGATCTATAGAGCGGTCAAGAAAGGCGCATCTTGCCGCTTTACTGTTTTTGCAATAGTTAATGGCTCCCGCCGCCGTTTTCATGGCTACCTCGTATTACGAACACTTAAGCTGTGTGGTGTGGTTATTTTGTGGTTAACGTGCAGAAAAAGACGTCAAGCCGGTTAATGTTGGCGCATGCGCAGTGATGTAAGGGAAGTGAATCGCAATAGCAAGATGTGCAGTGACATTTGCGCGTTTCGGAAACCAACTGCATTCGTATGCGTGCCCGGTTGTATGCCTGATCCAACAATACAAAGGTACCACGAACTGTGGCAGGAATACCAGATTTGATATTTTCCAATTTATGGGTATGGTAACTTATACACGGCCTATGAAATTAATCTTTTTTTAGCCTCAAATTCTGCGTAGAAGATTTTTGGTTGTATAGTCCATGTAGCGTTTGCGAGTCGTGCCCATTTGCGGGGGGCGCGATTATTCGTGATGGGGGCAAGAGGTCGTACGGAGTACCCCACATTTTAAAATAAAAAGCAGTGTATGGAGCGTTACGCACGGGGGGCCGTCTGGCAGTTGTATTTGTCCCATATTGCAACACAGGCTATTATAGTTGTAATATCAAGGTACCCCGATGTTGTCTTCCAGTCTACTGACACGCATTTGACCAGGACAGCGGAATGTCTCAAAAGCCGGCGAACCCCCGAGAACCTGTTGCCGAAGGTGCCCTGGCCAGGGATACCAACGCAGCCGAAAACGTTCAAGAAGCCCGTGAAAACACGGGAAGCTCGACCACGAGTAGAAAGCTCTCTCCTGCTGCAGGCAAAGGCCATGCGCAGGGTAAGCAAGCCCAGTCGAACGTTGTAAGAAGCAGTGCGGTTCCCGCGCATGCGCGACCTCAACAGCATGCGTCCGTGGCGCGCGCTACAGCCGGTCCTATCCGCGCTGTTGCCGCTAACGACGATATGCCGTCTATCGGCGGCCTGATCTACGCCTTGCAACAACGCCCATCGAGGACGCCGTTTTACATCGCGATGATCGCATCAGGCGTGTGGTTCGTGCTGGGCATGGTGATCACCTGGGCGATGATCTCTAATAACGCTGATGCTTCCGCCAGCTTTGCCGACCTTCTCACCTCGCCTTCAGTCATCGCTGCTGGGGCCACCATCGTGTTGCCCATCGCCTTGTTCTGGTTTTTGGCTATTCTCGTATGGCGCGCGCAAGAATTGCGCATGATGTCGTCGGCAATGACGGAAGTCGCCGTGCGCTTGGCAGAACCTGATAAGATGGCTGAACAGTCTGTGGCTTCGCTCGGTCAGACAGTGCGCCGCCAGGTCGCCGCCATGAACGACGCCATTTCCCGTGCGCTCGGCCGCGCTGGTGAGTTGGAAGCGCTCGTGCATAACGAAGTGGCAGCGCTCGAACGTTCTTACAGCGAAAACGAAAATCGCATTCGTAACCTCATTAACGAACTTGCTAGCGAACGTGAGGCCCTGGCCAATAATAGCGATCGCGTTAGCGAAGCATTGCGCGGCATCGGCACACACGTTACCCGCGAGATTTCCGCCGCGAGCGAGCGCGCTAGCACTGCTATGACGCAAGCCACATCCTCGCTTGCTGATACGCTTGCAAGCCGCGGCAATAAAATTACCGCCGCTGTTACCGCCGCTGGCGCTGTCATCGATGAAAAGATGGCCGAACGCGGCGCGCGTATCACCGAGCAACTCGTGAAGCACGGCGCGCAGGCCGCTGAAAAACTGCACCAGGCCGGATTGGACGTTTCGCGCGGCATTCAGGAAACCTCTGATCGGACGGCAGCCGCCATCTCCGCTAAGGGCAACAGCCTCGTGGCTTCGGTCATTAGCATGAGCGAACGCGTGGGGCGTGAAATTCCGGTTCTGCTAGAACGCCTTGGCAGCGAGCAAACGCGTCTGAGCGGTATCATCGAAGGCGCGACGAAGAACCTTTCCGCTCTGGAAGGAGCGTTGTCTCAGCGCACGGAAGCGCTTGACAGCTCACTGAATGAACGCACGCAGGTGCTGCAAACCGTTCTGCAAGACCACGCGAAACATATCGATGGATCACTTGAAGAACGTACTCAGGCGCTGGAAAATATCCTTGGACGCCGTTCTCAGGCTTTCGATTCCGTGTTGTCCGAACGTACCAAAGCGCTGGACGCTTCTGTGTCCCGCTACACCGGCAATATTCGCGAAACGATGGAGCAGCACGGCCGGGCAATGGAAAAATCGCTTGGACGGCAAGCAGCTTCCATTCAACACGTTGTCACCTCGACAGCTGGGCAAATTCAGCGCGCTGTTGATGAACTAGCCTCACGGTCCGGCACCAGCTCCGAGACGCTCACCTCCAATGCGCAGATGCTCAAGGATGTGTCGTCAGGCTTAATGAACCAGATTAACGGCCTTACCAAGCGTTTCGAAGAGCAGGGCATGAATATTATGAATGCCGCCCGCACGCTCGAAGTGCAAAATACCAAGGTCGATAGTGTGCTGGAAAACCGGCAGGTGTCTCTGGCCAAGCTGCTTGACAGCCTGAACACCCGCGCAACCGATCTCGATCGGATGATGCATAACTATTCCAATATGTTGGAACAGTCGCTTTCGCAGGCTGAACAGCGCGCCCGTCAGGTGACTGAGCATCTAGCACGAGATTCAGCGGACAAATCGCAGGCAGCCATGAAAGAGCTGGAGCGTTTGCGTTCTGAAGCTCAGACGCATACATCTCGGGCAATCTCTGAGTTAAAAAACAGCTTTGGATCGTTGTCGGATCAAGTCACAACTCAGCTCTCTGGCTTTACTACCCGGTTTAACGAGACAACCCAGCAAGTCAGAGAAAATGCGCATCAGGCGGCCAGCGAGTTGGAGAGCACGCAAACGGAGCTGCGCAAACAAGCCAAAAATTTGCCTGAGACAGCCAAGCAAAGCGCAAAAGCCATGCGCCGTGCACTGCAGGATCAACTGTCTGCGCTTGATTCTCTTGGTGAAATTACAGCGCGTCACGGCTATTCTGAGCAAGTGTCCAAGCCAAATGCACGCCAGGGGCAGCCTCATCCAGGGCAACCGCCTCGCGGCCAGCAAGCCCCACATGGGCAGCCGTCTCATGAGCAGCCCCCCCATGGGCAACCACCGCACGGTCAAACTTCCCATGGGCAACCGCCTCACGGCCAGCCGCATGAAAATTACAATATGCCTTCAAATATGCCGGGGCGTGATATGGCCGGCGGATTCGGCGATAAATGGAACGAAACATCTCGCGATTCGCTGGACGCAGTTAGCAACGGTGTGATGGAGCGCTTAGACAATAACAAACCAATGAGCGGTGGTAACAGCGACTACGACTCCATGGGACGCTCTCCTATGTCTGGTGCGCCTGCTCCTGATGCGCCGCAAGATAGGCGTAGCGGTGATGGTGCACCATGGTCTCTTGGTGATCTGCTGGCTCGTGCTTCAGAACCAGATGACAGCACGTTTGGCCAAGGTGATGACACGTCATATGGCATGCCACCTGTAGCGGCGCCTCTAGGAAGCGACCGTAAAACAGAAGCCTCGCCGATGATCTTCGATATGAAAGACATTGCAGGCGCCATTGATGAAAACGTCGCCAATGAAGTGTGGATGCGCTACCACAAAGGCGAACGCCACGTCATCAACCGTAATATCTATAATCGTCAAGGCCAGGCTACATTTGATCAGGTTCGTAGGCGCTACGAAAATGACAGCACTTTCCGCGTGATCGTTGATCGTTACCTCGCTGATTTCGAGCGTATGCTACACGAGGCCAGCAAGTCCGATCCGAAAGGACGCTCAGTTCAAAAGCAG
>JARRLC010000006.1:0-45485 GCA_037387425.1 Alphaproteobacteria bacterium | reverse complement strand
TTGCAAGCGCGCCACGGTCCTTTAACAATATTTGTGCACGCTCTGGCTCGCGTTCGTATAGCGCCGGGTCAGCCAGGGTGAGGTCAAGTTTTTGCAGCGCCTTGGTTAATTTTTCGATTTCGCGTTCACTGGTCTCGATACGTTTTTTCAAGGGAGCCAGTTCGGCTCGGGCGTTGGCGGCGGCGCGGCGTTCGTCGGCGCGGGTTTTGGCTCCGTTCAGTGCGGCATCTCCCGCAGCACCGTTCGCGCTTCTTTTCTGCTCACGCGAAGCGGCCAGCAGCTCTGCTTTATAACTATCGAGATCGCCATCGTAAGGGACAACCGCGCCATTGCGCACGATCCACAGCCGGTCGGCGGTCGCTTCGATCAGATGCCGATCGTGGCTGATGAGGATCACCGCGCCGTCATACTCGTTCAGCCCGTGAATGAGCGCCTCGCGGCTATCCACATCCAGATGGTTGGTCGGCTCGTCGAGAATAAGCAAATGCGGCCCCACAAACGACGACATGGCGAACAAAAGCCGCGCTTTCTCACCGCCGGAAAGATTGCCCGCTGCTGTGTCGGCCTTATCCGCGCCAAAACCGATAGCGGCCACGCGCGCGCGTTTTTGCGCCTCGGTGGCGTCGGGCATCAAAGCGGCAATGTGATCGTAAGCAGAAGCCTTGGGATTCAATTCGTCAAGCTGGTGCTGCGCGAAATATCCATCAACAAGCTTTTTTGATGCGCGTCGGTGGCCGGAAAGCGGCTTCAGTCGTCCGCACAAGAGCTTGGCGAATGTCGATTTGCCGTTCCCGTTCGCGCCAAGAAGCGCAATACGGTCGTCTGAATCCACTCTAAGATTAAGGTTGCGCAGCACGGGGCTATCAGCAACATATCCGACATTCACCTCATCAAGGCGAATAAGCGGATTACCCAGTATCCCTGGCGGATTGGGAAAGCTGAGCGGACGCACCTCGCTTTCGATCTCGGCGGCGATGGGCTGCATTTTCGACAGCGCTTTCAAGCGGCTTTGCGCTTGCCGGGCCTTGGTGGCCTTGGCGCGGAAACGCTCGACGAACTCTTCCATATGGCGGCGGGCGTCGTCCTGGCGTTTTTTCAGCTTGAGTTGTAGGCGTTGGCGCTCGCGACGGGTTTCCTCAAACGTATCGTAGCCACCTGAGTAAAGTGTCAGCTTGCCGTTATTCAGATGCAGGATGCCATCCACGCATTTGTTGAGCAGATCGCGGTCATGGCTGACGATCAGCACTGTGTGCGGGTAGCTCGCCAGGAAGTTTTCCAGCCACATTGTGCCTTCCAGGTCGAGATAGTTGGTCGGCTCGTCGAGCAAGAGAATATCCGGCGCAGTGAACAGCACCGAGGCTAGCGCCACGCGCATACGCCAGCCGCCGGAGAACTCGGCGCACGGACGTTGTTGCGCGGCTTCGTCAAATCCCAGCCCGGCGAGAATTTGCGCGGCGCGCGCTGGAGCGGCATGCGCACCCATATCGTGCAGGCGTATCTGAATCTCGGCGATACGGTGGGGATCGGTCGTCGTTTCTGCTTCAACGAGAAGGGCGGCGCGTTCTTTATCAGCCGCCAGCACGGTTTCGATGAGACTTTCAGGTCCACCCGGCGCTTCCTGGGCCACACCGTCAACTTTGGCAAGCTTTGGCCAGGAAACGCTGCCATCATCCGGCGTGATGTCTCCCAGCATCATACGCAGAAGCGTTGTTTTTCCCGTGCCGTTCCGCCCCACGAGCCCAACTTTATGCCCATCGGGAATCCCAGCCGTCGCTTTGTCGAACAAAACGCGTCCTTGAATGCGATAGGTGAGATCATTGATATGTAGCATGGGGGCAAACTTGGCCAAAATGCGTGAAAATGCAAGCTATCAGATCATTTATCATATGAACGTGGCCTGATGGCGATTATCCCGGCTTGCCCTGCCCTCATCGCCTCGTTATAAGCGCGTATCAGCTTTCAATCATCATAAGCGGGAAAAACATGGCACTTGAGCGCACACTTTCCATTGTCAAGCCGGACGCCACTGCGCGCAACATCACCGGCAAAATCATAGCCAAGCTTGAAGACGCAGGACTGCGCATCGTAGCACAGAAGCGCGTCCGCTGGTCTAAAGAGCAGGCCGAGAAATTTTATGAAGTCCACAAAGAGCGCCCGTTCTATGGCGAGTTGGTCGCCTTCATGACCTCTGGTCCTATCGTTTTGCAAGTGCTGGAAGGCGAAGGCGCCGTGGCAAAAAACCGCGATGTAATGGGCGCAACCAACCCAGACAACGCCGAGCCCGGCACCATCCGCAAGGAATTCGCAGAAAATATCGAGCGTAATTCGGTGCACGGCTCCGACAGCGTCGAAAATGCCGCAACAGAAATTGCATTCTGCTTTAAAGATGACGAAATCACAGGCTAATTCGTTAACTTTGTATGGTATCTGAAGAGGGGCGCTTGCCCCTTTTCGTGCTTACGCCCATATGACTGAAATGAGATGACCCGACCAAGCTTAGCGCGTGTAGTTAGGGGTCATGGAGCGCAGATATGTTCGATTTATCTTTCGGCGAGGCTTTTCATGTTGCTTTCGCTGATTTGGCATTGGCTTCCTTCTGGATCGGCGTGGTGCAAATCATATGGATCGACATTCTGCTAGCAGGCGATAACGCTGTCGTTATTGCGTTGGCCTGCCGGAAATTGCCACCCAAAGTCCGCACATGGGGCATGGTGCTCGGCGCTGGCGTCGCGGTGGTGATGCGCATTGCATTCACTTCTGTGGTTGCGGTGCTGATGTTTATACCATTCCTTAAGATCGTTGGTGGCTTGGCGCTGTTTTACATCGCTGTAAAGCTGTTGCTGCCTGATGACAGCGATCATTGCGAAGATAACATTGAGGCCAGCACCCATCTATGGCGAGCCGTGCGCGTCATTGCCATCGCGGATATCGTGATGAGCCTTGATAACGTCATTGCCATTGCCGGAGCTTCAGGCGGCAATCCGCTATTGTTCACCTTCGGACTTTTGGTCAGCATTCCGCTGGTGGTTCTGGGCGCGCGCGTCGTTATGACGTTGCTGACGCGCTTCCCCCTTCTGATCTGGGTTGGGGGCGCACTTCTGGGCTGGATCGCGGGACAAGTGATCGCCACAGACCCAATCATCAAAGATTTCCTGGTTTCTCAATATAGCGAGAATATCGCTCGTATCGTCGAGTTTTCATCGGCAACTTTGGGAGCGATTATTGTTGTTGCTGCGGGCAGGAAACTTCGCAGCAACATGTCGAGTTGCGCTGGGGACCAAAAAGGGTCTGAATAATCTAAGCTCAGGACTCATTGTTTTAGCCAGAAGATGATTTTCGCCGCGATGCAGATTGCTGACATGAATATATATGCGCAGCGGTCGTATCTGGTTGCGAATGGCTAATTCCGATTCTCATAAATGAGAACCTATAGCGTTCAAGCTCGACGGTTCTATCGCCGGGAAGGTCTCGTAGAGATTTCTCGGGAAACGGTGAACTATGACGATGGCGTGAGCTTAGTGGATATTGAACACCGTTGGACAAGGACACCGTGACCATTGGCAACATTGGTCCAAGCCGTTGCACGGCATATCGAAAATTAATGGGGCCTGCCCCTAGTCGTCTGCGAAAAAGCCCATAAGGCGAGATATTTAGGATGGGTTAAGCGCCCTGCAAAACCCATCCTTGCGACGCTGCTATTCTGTGCCGAATACCCGTGCGAAGATCGTATCCACATGCTTGGTATGATAGCCGAGGTCAAACAACGCTTCGATCTTCTCTGGCGATAGAGCCGCTGTCACCTCGGCGTCGGCCTTGAGAAGCGCGAGGAAATCGCCTTTCCCCTGCCACGCCGTCATCGCATTGCGTTGCACCAGCCGGTACGCGTCCTCGCGGGAAACGCCCGCCTGCGTTAGCGCCAACAGCACACGCTGCGAATGCACGATGCCGCCGCCATGATCCAGATTGGCGCGCATTTTTTCAGGATAGACCACCAACTTGTCCACCACGCCTGTTAACCGCGTCAGCGCGAAATCGAGCGTAACGGTCGCATCCGGCCCTGCCATGCGCTCCACGGAGGAATGCGAAATGTCGCGCTCATGCCAGAGCGCCACGTTTTCCATAGCGGGAACGGCATAGGCGCGCACCATCCGTGCAAGGCCGGTGAGGTTTTCTGTCAATATCGGGTTGCGCTTATGCGGCATGGCCGACGAACCCTTCTGGCCAGGCGAGAAATATTCTTCCGCCTCACCAACTTCTGTGCGCTGCAAATGCCGGATTTCGGTCGCCAGTCGCTCCACCGACGAGGCAATCACGCCGAGGGTTGCGAAATACATTGCGTGGCGGTCGCGCGGGATAACCTGCGTGGAAACCGGTTCAGGGCGAAGGCCCAGCTTGTCGGCAACATACGCTTCAACGCGCGGGTCAATATTGGCGAAAGTGCCCACCGCGCCGGAAAGCTGGCATGTGGCGATCTCGTTCCGCGCCGCCACTAGCCGGTCGCGTCCACGCTCAAACTCGGCGTAGGCGAAGGCGAGTTTGAGGCCGAACGTGGTCGGCTCGGCATGGATGCCGTGGCTACGACCAATGCAGATGGTATCCTTGTGCTCCAGTGCACGGCGCTTAAGGGCGGCGAGCAGGTCAACCAGATCTTCCAGCAGCTTATTGGCGGAGAGCACGAGTTGAACGTTGAAACAAGTGTCAAGCACGTCCGACGACGTCATGCCCTGATGCACGAAGCGCGCTTCCGGCCCGACATGCTCAGCGAGGCTGGTGAGAAACGCGATAACGTCGTGCTTCACCTCGCGCTCGATCTCGTCAATGCGCTCAATGTTGAAACTACCGCGCTTACGCACCGCCTCAGCGGCTTCTCGCGGCACCATCCCCAGTTCGGCCATCGCCTCTGTGGCCAGCGTTTCGATTTCCAGCCAGATGCTGAATTTGCTATCGGGCGACCAGATGTCGGCCATCTCGGGGCGACTATAACGTGGGATCATGTATTGAATTCCAACTAGATTTGGTGTGTGGCTAAGCGTCACACCCTAACGATATTAACCAGCGTTGGCTAGCGTCAATCCGTAATTGGTGAGCACACGCATCAACGCTGGCGAGGGGACTTTGCCGGATGTAAATATGATACCGCCTTGCGAGCGCGCTGTCCCCACGCCGACGGCGTATCCTTGTCCGGCGAGCACATTCGCTGTACGCCGCGCGATTGCCGGAGCCGGATCGAGCCATGTGACAGGCCAGGGCGCCGAACGCTCCAAACGGTCGAGCAATAGAGGATAATGCGTGCAGGCCAACGCTATGACATCGGTGCGGCGTCCGTCAGCCGTCTCAACGAAGCACGGCGCGATTTCAGCAGCGATATCGGCGTCGGCCACCTCGCCCCCCGCCATGACCGTTTCAGACAGAGCGGCCAGCCGCTTCGCACCGATAAGGGTCGGCTGGGCTGTTCCCGCAAATTCGGAAATTAGCGCGTGCGTATAGTCGCGATGTACGGTCGCTGGCGTACCCAGTACCGAAACCAGCCCCGTATGGCTGAGTTGTGCAGCAGGCTTTACTGCTGGCACCGTGCCGATGAACGGAACGGAATGCGCGGCCCGCAGGCTGGGCAGCACCGCCGTTGAAGCAGTGTTGCAGGCAATTACCACGGCATCAGGGCCGACCTTGTCGATGGCCTCGCCCACCACCTCGCAGACGCGGGCAATGAGCGCCTCATCCGCAAGCACACCATATGGAAAGCAGGCGTCATCGGCCAGATAGGTGATGGCGGCTTCCGGAACCGCCTGACGCAATGCCCCAAGAACCGATAACCCTCCGAGGCCGGAGTCGAAAACCAGCAAACGCGGAGGGGCAGAGTGTGGCATCGCTATTTGTATTCCATCGCTGGAAGAATAAGGAACGGTCAGGGGATATGGAGCATACGCCCATTCCCTTCCGTTCCCTTACTCCAGAAACGCGGCCGCTGCAAACCCGTCAATCGGGCGAAAGAGGGCTTGCATGATGGTTTGCGTTTTAGTTGCGCTTAGTAGCTGCCTAAATATTTCAGTCTCAGCGAGGAAACGGCGAGAGCTGCGTTAACGCCAGTCTGGCTTTGCACGCTCAGAGGTTGCAGCGAAATGCCTTTCGACGAGCCGCCGACGAGCAGATTTGCGCCGCCGCCAATGCCAGCCGAGGCTTCAGCCGATGCGCCGACATAATGCCCAGCCAGTGCGCTGCGCTTGACTTTGAGGGACGGAGCCAGAACTGCCCATGTCAGAACAGTATGGCCTGTTACGCCGACATCGAGACCGTATTTCGAGATGGTGCCTTTATAGCGTTCGACTTTGCCATTGGTGGTTTCGAAGCGGCAACGCAAATCTTTGGTGGACCCGAAAACGAATCCAGCGCCACCACTGACGCCGCATGTCAGAACGCCTGCACGCAGTCTCCCGCCGGATCTGTTCTTGTGGAGTTGGCCGGCAAAGGCGCTTATGGACATCCCCGCCAGCAAAAGCGCGCAGATGGCGGTAACGGCGGATTTTGTGGTGAACGTCGATATGTTGGGCATAATCGTCTCCTAAAGGATAGGGGAAGCAGAATTTGTGATCCTGGAAGAAGTTAGCGACAGAACTTTGAACGCTTAAAACGCTATTTGCACAGAAGAAAATGGCAAAACAAGAACGAAAAAACGGCTAATGACGTCCGCCAAACTTATCAATTAAATTAATATGAATTAAAAAGCAGGAGAGCGTTTTGCCGCTCTCCCGATCTGGCCGCGCTTTGTATGGCTGGGCCAATTTCTATAAGTGCGCTAACTGTTAGCTTATTTCTTCTCGCACTTTTTCTCGAGGCTTTCGATCACGCCGAAGAACTTTTTGCCTTCTGCAGTCTCTGGATCGATTTCGTCTTCCAGATTCATCACAGTTTTAAAATCATCGCCAAGAGTTTTGCCTTTTGCTTCAGCATCAGCGACAAATTTTTCTGCGTCTTTTTCTTTTTTCTTGTCTTCGGCTTCGTCAGCTTTGTTGAAGAGCTCTTGCATTTCGCAATAGGTTTTCAATTTTGCGGCGTCTTTTTCAATAGCGATCAACACATCGGCTGCCTTGGCGACTTTTGCGGGATCAGCTTTCGCGACTGCGGCAGTTTCTTCCTTGGCGGGTTCTTTAATTTTATCGGCAGCAAAAGCAGGGCTGGCAATAGCGGACAACAAAACCGCGGCAACGAGCATTCTCATAGGCTTTCTCCTCATTACGAGCTTTAAAATCATGATGCCCAGGCAAGCGGCTCTCCCCCCGCCGGCGCGACAGGCAATTATCTATGTGCGGTCAACCGTTTTCAATGCAATGTGCATTCCCGTTCGGGTTTGGAAAGCGGCGCTAGTTTGATATGGAAGATCAAAGCTGAGCACCTGATGAACAAAGACGATTTGCCCGCTTTTGCCGCTTTAGCATTAAATGTGTATCCGGATAAGCGAGAAATTATGCATAGCTGCCAGTTCTCAGCGCTAAAAAGATGCTCAACGGCCACAGACAGAACAGACAAAGCCCATATGGACACCATGTCTTGTGGAAAGCAAAGGCAGAGCGTTGGGGAACAGCGTCGCGCACTTGTATCTTATCCGAGCATTCGTACGACATAGCAGGCGAAGGACATGGCAAAGCAGACGGCTCCCCTAAAACGCAACTTGGAAAAGCTGTTCACCAGCGAGCCCGATGATACGCGCCTGCTCGGCAGCCTTGAAGATTTGACGGAAGCCTCGGCTTTTTCCGGCCTCACTTGGTATTGGGGGCCGATCTTATACGGACGCAACCGGGAGATGTTCCGTCTTACCATCCTCACCCGCTTTTCCACCTGGGCGGGGAGCAAACCAATAGCATGGAAAACTCACGCCAAATCGCTGGAATCCTGGCTCGCAAAAGCGCGTAGCTACAAGGATACGCAAGTGGTTCGTTTGCTGTTGCGCTGGAAATACGCGGGCAAAAACGGGAATATCGATAGAAAGCTCTGGTGCAAATCCCTGGTGGAAAGCTATCAAGCCGCGCCAACGTCAGAAGCGCGCGCCATCGTGCTTGACGAATTCAGTTATCGCCCTGTCCTTGATGAAGCCACCGCTCTTGCGTTGTACGCCACTGATACGGCAGCGCGCGATTTTATCATCGCACATATCCCCCGGTGGTACTTCCAAAACACCAAAAGCCGCAGGATGTGGACTAACCTCTCCAGCCAAGCGCTAGAAAATGGCGACGACAGCATGTATTTCGCGCTCTACCGCGCCACGATGCCGCTCGACGCCTGGGCGCTCGACGCAAGCGAACTTGCGCGCCGTATCGCCGATCCGGTTACGCTCGTTGCCGAGCTGGAACGGCGTCATCCGGAAGAAAGCGATACCGTAGGCGGGCAAGAAGACGTGCTGCTCGATCTATTGAAACAGCGCGGACGCGATTTGATCCCGTATGTTGAGCCGCGATTGCTCAAGGCGCGTTCAGAACAGGCGAACAACGTCAAACCGTTCATAAAGCTTGCCGAAAGCAATGGCTGGTGGGATTTCTGGGCAGCGACATTGCAGCATTGCTCTTCCCCGCAGGCGTTCAACACCGCTTTTGAGCATCTCCTGAGCGCTTCCGTGAAAGAACATGACCGCCGCGCGCGGTTGCAAGCACTCGCCGAAGCATCGCAAAAACGCGCATCGCGCATCGCCTTGGACAGCGCGAACACCCTAACCGCGCCTGCTGCGCGTATCAATCTGCTGAGGGATGATGTCGCGGTAGAGCTTTATCGGCAATATCCTGAGTTGCTGCGCGACGCGTTTCTACCTCACATTATTCAGTCGCGGGGAAATGACTGTCCGAAATTGCTGCAAGCCGCGCTGGACGCAAAAGACGCCGATCTGGTGGACGCGCTCGCCAGCCACTATGCTACCAGTGCGGAATATCGCCATTTCCGCAGTCCGGTTGTGCGCGAAGAGAACCAGCGGCTCAAAACAGCGGCGTCTCTTGCCATACATTACCGGGTAATGCGCGCCACAGATCCAGAAATTTTCGCCAGCCGCGCATCGAGTATCCTCAAACACATTCCGGCGGGCGCAATTCAGGATTACCCGCATTTGCTGCGCACGAATGAGTTGGCCCGCCTCTTGTTCCAACGCTCGTTTAATAGGTTGCTGGCCATACCCCAAGCGGCGAAGCCTCTTGTTGAAGGCGCCAACGAATATGTGCAAATGCTCGGCTACCGCATGCTCGCCGCCGATGATGCCCGTGCCCGCACACTGGCCGCCGAAATGCTCAACCTCATCCTCGAAAGGCCGCTTGCAGGTTTGAAGCGAACCATGCGCTCTTACGCTTTTGGTGCACTCGCCAACGCCGCTCGCGCCAATATCGAAGCCGCTCGCCGGGTGCTTGCCTACGCGCGCGAAACCTTGGAGCGCCACGAGCAAAGCCATATGAAGGCAGAGCTAATCGCGTTGATCGGCCAGATCTTGCACGCGCACCCAGATTTGCGCGAAGCAGAGGAAATCCCACAAATTTTTCAGCAAAAAGCGGCGTAATCGCCAAGCGCGGACGACGTACGGGGCATTGGCGAACAGAGAAGCAAAAGGAAACCATTTAGGAGAATGTTCAAAGGCGCGAAAATACGCTAGTGTGCTAGAGCTTTCAGTGTTTTTGGTTGGTTAGGCGCGAGGAGCGAAGTGTACAGATAGTACATGAGCGACGAAGCAATGCCGCCGAACGGAAACAATGGAAGCTCAAGTCTGGACCTGGGGGGACGAACGTCAGCACTTCATACCGCGGTGTTCCGCCGTGGTGGTACTTTGCTTCCTTCACATCGCCATGGTCTCTCGGCGATGAACGCCGGAGACCACGGTTCCTAAGCCTTGAAGTGGCGCTTCCAGGTCCAGGCATCGCCTTTCCCCAAAACGCGAGAGTATCCAAGTTAAGAAAGCCGTCATATGCCTTTGCAATTGATCGCGTTGATCGTTCTGGCCGCTGGGGCCGTCATTTGGCTGGGATTGTGGCTCTCGCGGCGTCCGCGCACTCCGCAAGGAAGCAAGGCTGATTCGGCAGGCGATACGTTGAGCGGCGTTTCCATCGCCACGCCAGAGGTTCCGCCCTCAGCGCTGCAAGATGAAGACTACGCTGAAGATGGTGTAGACTTCAAGCAGCACATCACCGAATCTGGCGAGCCGTTGAAACCTCGTCACCGGCGGCGGGCTTTGCGTGATCCGCGTCTTGTCCCGATGCTGAAATTTGACAACAAGTCGGGCAGCAAGCCGCGCCTGAAAAAAGCGCGCGTGTTTTCAAAGGCGGAAGGCGCGCGGCTTTTCTCAGCCTCATTGCGCACGCGCAACCGCAATATTGGCGATCTCGTCGCCGACGCCGATCAGTTGAAGCGTTATGGCTTGCCAGTTTGGCGCACTGAAGCCGATGTCGCGAAGGCGCTCGGCATCCCGCTGAAGCAGTTGCATCATTTCGCCTCCCACCGCCTGCGCGAAACGCACGCGCATTATGTTGCCTTCACCATCCCGAAGCGCGATGGCAGTCCGCGCCTTATCCACGCGCCCAAACGGCGGCTGAAGGCGGTGCTCCGCAAGCTGAACGCCGAGCTTGTCTCGCGGTTGCCGGTGAGCGCACACGCACACGGATTTATCACGGGGCGCTCAATCGCCAGCAATGCCGCGCCGCATGTGGGCCGCAAGGTGGTGCTGAAATTTGATATCGCGGATTGCTTCCCGTCGCTGCATTACGGACGTGTGCGCGGTCTGCTCATTGCGCTTGGCTACGGCTATACGGTGGCGGCCAGCCTCGCGACGTTGATGACGGAGCCGCCGCGTCAGCCTGTCGTGGTTGGGGGCAAGCGCTATCTGACGCCGGTTGGTCCGCGCGTGTGCGTGCAAGGTGCGCCGACAAGCCCTGGTCTGTGCAACGCCATCCTTATGCGGCTTGACAGGCGGCTGGCGGGGCTGGCGGCTCAACACGGGTTCCACTTTACGCGCTACGCGGATGATATGACCTTTTCCGGCGACGATGACACCAAGATCAACGAGTTGATGCGGAGTGTCTGGAGTATCGTGACCAGCGAAGGCTTCCGCCTCAACGAAGCCAAAACGCGGGTGATGCGCCAGGGCAGCCGTCAGACGGTTGCGGGCGTGGTGGTGAACGAAATGGCCGGTTTGTCACGGCAGGAACGTCGCCGATTGCGCGCTGCGATCCATCAAACGCGGCGGCAACTGGCCGGGAAACTCAGCTATTTGCGCATGCTCAATTCCCGTCAGGCTGAGCCTTTGGCGCGGCAGCTGCAGGAGCGTGCCTGATATCAAAGCTTCAGTGCAGTTGTGAAGATGAAGAGTTTACTTGCGGCAAAAAAATACTTTAGATGTCTAAGTACGCGTTTGAAAACAAACAATAAATTTCAGATATTTTCTTGACACGGAAATGTCGCATTTCCCTCATAATTCACTATCGTAAATGTGTTTTTTGGGGGGTAAGAAAATGAGATCGAGAAATGCTATTTTGGTAGAAATATTATTAGTTGTTGGCGCTATAATATTGATACCTATTCTGGTGTCTGTAGTTAATTACTTTAGAGTAGAGCCAGGTGAGGCTCAATACTTTAGAGTAGAGCCAGGTGAGGCTCAATCTCAAAGTTATATGATATTGCTTCCTATAATCCCAATGCTGTACCTTGCTTTTAAATCGAGTAAGTGGCTTGTTATTGGCGCGGAGAAATTCACTGGATTTCAATTGGTGTTTTTCGGCAAAGGTATGCTTTTTATTTTCTTCGCCGGAATGCTTTTTTCTTTGATCATTATTCCTCTCGGCCTTGTGGGGCTGATTTGGGAATATGTGCGTACAAAGCCTGCGTAGCTATAATTTTTTGTGATGGGTGCTGCGTTGTCGTGAGCACATCAGCAATGCCGGAAAATATTTATATTACAATGAGTTGGGGTGACGTCATTGCGGCGTCACTTTTTTTCTGAGGATAGCACTTTCGTTCAAATAATTGAAAGTTGTTAGCATCCTGTTTACAACCCAGGTATATCTACAGCACTTACGTATTGAACGTATTAGACAATCGCGAAAAGCTCTGGCATGATGTGAGGGTTGAGCGAAAACGAGAAATCGGAGGTTCATATGGCGTTAGACGCACATATTGACGAGCTATCCGTTAAACATCGGACCCTTGACAAGCTGATTCGTGAGGAGGTCGCCAAGCCCTCGTCAGACAGCTTGAAGGTTGCGGAACTGAAACGCCAAAAACTTCTCCTTAAAGACCGAATGGCCAAACTACGCACTCATTATGACGGTGTAGCTTAGCCATCATTCACCTCATACAGCGACCTTTGCGCCGCATGGATGTCCTTGCGGCGTGAAGGTTGAGTGTGCGCAATCGTCCGCGCCCGAAAGCATCCACGCTACTTTTTGCGCCTAAGTGAAAGTGCGTCAGATTGGGCGATGGCTGATCACGCTCTAAATCAGCGCTAGTTCCGCGAGTTGAGCGCGCATGGCAGCAGGGATAGCTTCGTCCGAGTTGGTATCGGTGACGCCACCGTCGTCCATATCAGTGGTCACGCACACTGCACAAATATCAGCGGGCACGTCTTCCGGCTTCAGATAACGCCAGCCTTGGAAGGCGCGGCGCGGCTGCGGACGAGTGGCGATAAGCTCCGGGGCGAGAACGATACCGCAAAGCTTGCTATCACCAGCGCTATCGTGGCCACCAGCGTTGTTTTCCTCCCGCAAATCAAGGATTTTCTGACGCGCCAGCACAGCGCCTTTGATCACCCAGTAAAGCGATCCACCAGCCGCCAGGATAGCATCGCGCTGCCGGGGCATTTGCCGTGTACGGTGCACAAGCTCAGCTGGTTGACCAGCCGTGCGCAAACGCTCCAGACGCACCGCTTGCAACGCTGCCAGATGTTCCACGCTTTCCACGCCTACGCATAGCTTTATGAGATGCATGGCAATTTCCGCGCTCTGCATAACAAGAAAAAAGTCGCGCCCCGCATCCCAAAAAACGGAAACGCATCTTGTGTTAGCGCTGATAATCCTACCGCGCCAAACTTATATCCAGTTGGCCAGCCAGCCAGACTTGATCACTGGCATCGGCTGACGTTGATAGTCGAGATTTAACGAAAGTTTCGGCGCCCCTTCCGGATCTTTGGGATCTGGTATCAAGCGAAAATCAACGTCGAGAAGCGGAATTTGTGGATCGCTACGCCGCCCAAGATTATCCACAACAGTGAAAGCAAGGTTCCAGCGCTCACGAAATTGCTCGAAATCATTATGCAGCGAAGGCAAGGCGAATTCGGGGGTAACCTCCAACACATTGCCAGGCTGGAAAACGTGACTGGTCTCCTCACCGATTTTATTGATACGCATTTCCTCAGCATCAGCCGTTTTCGGACGAACCAGCGCGATGCTGGTGACAACAACTGGCCGCGTGCCACGATGAGTGAGGATAATGCGCGGTTTGATAAAAACCCGATAGGTCGCCTGCACCGGCTCGTCAGCGTTTTTTGAACTCGTGCTCTGCGCTTGCCAATTGACCATAGTAACAGTTGCGCCGAGCAAATATCGCGCGTTCCAAACCGTAAAATACGTCGTCGTCGCGGAGATAAGCACCGCGGTAATTGAGAATATCAAGTCTAAGGAACCGAACATCGGCGCCACCCCCTGCCCTGAAAAGCGATTGGACGTGTAAATCTCTATTATGGCGCTGTAAAGGCGTGTATTTCAGCACCGCCAGCTTTTCACAACACAGATCTGCAAACATGGCGCAGAAATCAACACGCCGCGATCGACCAGCGCACAATGCGCCGAAATAAATGACGCGCTCCCGATGGTTCGGAAGCGCGTAAGCTTTTGCAGATTTGCAGCGAACGGAAGCAAGCAACCGAGATTGCGGCTTTGGCCGTTTAGCGACGAATGCCTAAGCGTCCAATCAAAGTACGATAGCGCTCCACATCTTTGCCCTTCACGTAGTCGAGCAGGCTGCGGCGCTGGCTGACCATCTTCAGCAAGCCACGGCGCGAGTGGTTATCGCCTTTGTGCGTTTTGAAATGCTCGGTGAGATTGGTGATCCGCTCGGTAAGAACAGCCACCTGCACTTCAGGTGAGCCGGTATCACCTTGTGTCGTGCCAAACTCTTTGATGAGCTCTTGTTTACGCTCGGGCGTAATCGACATCGGGTTCTCCTTCAATCAGTGGATGGGCCTATCACAGCGGCAAATTAAAAACCCGCAAGGGCTGGAATTCGCCGCCTTCCATCTCTCCCAATGCCAGAAGTTTGCCCTGAGAGGTGATGTAGATCAGACCATGGTGGATAGGAGCATCACGGCCACGGATGATAACCGGTTTGCCCCGTTTCAATCGGGCCGCGTCCGCTCCGCCAACGGCCAGCGCCGGGATGCCGTCCAGCGCGGTCTCAACGGGCAGAAGCACTTGCATAAGCGCCTCGCGACCGCCGTCACTATTGCTCAATTCTGTGAGCCTTTCCAGCGAAATTGCATTTTCGTGGTGAAAAGGCCCAACTCGCAGGCGGCGCAGCTCGGCCACGTGGCCATAACACCCCAAAAGACGCCCTAAATCGCGCGCCAGCGAGCGCACATAGGTGCCTTTTCCGCATTCAACTTCGAACAGGCAAGTGTCAGCGTCGGGGATATCGGCGATATCAAAGCGCGTGATTTCAACTTCGCGGGCGGCGATTTCGAAGTCTTCGCCGTCGCGGGCGAGGTCGTAAGCGCGCTCGCCGCCGATTTTGATGGCGGAAAAGCGCGGTGGCGTCTGCATGATCTTTCCGCGGAATTGGGGCAGTTCGGCTTCGATGGCCTCGCGCGTGGGGCGAGTTCCACTCTGCTGCACGGGATCGCCCTCGGCGTCGTCGGTGGTTGTTTCCAAGCCCCAGCGCACGAGAAAGCGATATTCCTTGGCGCTGTCCACCACATAGGGAATCGTTTTCGTGGCCTCGCCGAATGCGATCGGCAGCACGCCCGTTGCCAACGGATCGAGTGTGCCAGCGTGTCCGGCTTTTGCCGCGTCGAACAGGCGTTTGATCCTGTTCAGCACGTGGGTGGATGTCATCGCATGCGGCTTGTCGAGAACGAGCCAGCCATTAACAGGTTTGCCTCTGCGGCGAGCCATGCAAATACTCCGAAGTGAATGCTATTGTTCAGAAGCCGGAGGCGTGTGGGTCGAGCGCAACAGCGTATCGATCCGTTCGGCTTCGTCGTATGAGTTGTCGAGCTGAAATACCAATTCTGGCATGTATTTCAATTCGACGCGCCGGGCAAGCTCGCCGCGCAGAAAACGCTGGTGGCGTTTCAGCGCACTGGCGACGGCTTTGGGATCGTCGCCGCCAAGCGGCCAGATGAAAACTGTGGCGTGGCGCAGATCGGGCGAGGCTTTTACTTCGCTGACCGTGATGAACTGCTTCTTAAGGACAGGGTCATCTATATCTACGCGGGAGAAAACTTCGGCAAGCGCGTGGCGGATTATTTCGCCGACGCGGAGCTGACGTTGTGAAGGGGCTTTGCCGCTGTGTTGTCTGGTCATGGCGGTATACTCTGAGGCGCGGTTTTGCCTTTTTGAAATATGTCTATCCCCTCCGCTAAGAAGTTCTGCCTCACTTGGCTAGTGAGTATTTGCAGAACTTATAGCGGAAAAGCTGTGCTAGCAATATTGCGCCTAATTACAAATCAGCACTGACATGCGCCTATTGGCTGAAGGCGCAACAAATGGAAGATTTGATCTATGCTAAGCTGCTACAGCGTACGTTTGACTTCTTCCACGCGGAAACATTCGATAACGTCGCCTTTGCGCATATCTTGGTAGTTTTCGAACGCCATACCGCATTCCTGTCCGCCCTGCACCTCCTTGACTTCGTCTTTGAAGCGTTTGAGCGTGGACAGTTTGCCTTCGTGGATCACCACGTTGTCGCGAATGAGGCGGACATGCGCGCCGCGTTCCACCTTGCCATCGGTAATGCGGCAGCCCGCGACGTTCCCCACTTTTGTGATGTTGAACACTTCCAGAATTTCGGCGTTGCCGAGGAAGGTTTCACGCAGTGTTGGCGCCAACAGACCTGACATGGCGGCTTTGATATCGTCCACCAAGTCGTAAATCACAGCATAATAGCGAATTTCGACGCCAGAGCGGTCGGCGAGTTCTTTTGCCTGCGAGTTGGCGCGCACATTGAAGCCGATGATGACCGAACCCGAAGTGGACGCCAACAGCACGTCCGACTCGGTGATGCCGCCAACGGCATTATGCACGATGCGGCCAACAACCTCGTCGTTGCCGAGCTTTTCGACTGCGGCTGCAATGGCTTCGACCGAGCCTTGCACGTCGCCTTTGACGATGATGGAGAACTCTTTGCGTCCGGCGCGGTCAAGCTGGCTCATCATTTGTTCAAGCGATGTGCGGGTGCCTGCGCCACCAGCTTTCAGATCACGCAACTTGCGTACACGGTAAGAGGTGATTTCGCGTGCGCGGGCTTCGTTTTCCACAACTGCGAATTGATCGCCTGCTTCTGGCGCGCTGTCAAAGCCCAGAATCTCAACCGGTACTGAAGGTCCGGCGGTAACAGCGTGTTCGCCCTTGTCATTAATCAGAGCGCGCACCCGGCCCCATGCACGGCCAGCCACCAGAATTTGCCCAACTTTCAGCGTGCCGCGCTGTACGAGTACGGTGCCAACAGGGCCGCGACCGCGTTCTAGCTTGGCTTCGATGACGACGCCTTCCGCCGGGCGGTCAGCATTGGCTTTCAGCTCTTGAATTTCGGCTTGCAAGGCGATCATCTCTAAAAGCTTATCGAGATTGACGCCGGTTTTGGCCGAGACTTCAACTTCAAGCGTATCGCCGCTCATGCTTTCGACCACGATAGAGTGTTGCAAAAGCTCGGTGCGGACGCGTTGCGGATCGGCGGCGGGCTTGTCGATTTTGTTGATAGCGACAATCAGCGGAACCCCGGCAGCCTTGGCGTGGTTGATCGCTTCCACCGTTTGCGGCATGACGCCGTCGTCGGCGGCGACCACCAGAATGACGATGTCCGTCACCTTGGCGCCGCGCGATCGCATCGCGGTGAACGCGGCGTGGCCAGGCGTATCAATGAAGGTAACTGGCGCACCAGCATCGGTGTGGATTTGATAAGCACCGATATGCTGGGTAATGCCGCCCGCTTCTCCGGAAACGACGTTGGTGTTGCGCAGTGCATCAAGCAGCGAGGTTTTACCGTGATCAACGTGGCCCATGATCGTAACCACTGGCGCGCGCTGTTGCATGTCGGCTTCGTCGTCGTCGGTGCCAATGAAGCCTTCTTCTACGTCGGCTTCGGAGACGCGTTTGACGTTGTGGCCAAATTCGGTGGCGATGAGCTCGGCGGTGTCGGCGTCGATCACATCGTTGATTTTGTGCATTTGTCCCTGCTTCATCAGGAACTTAATGACATCAACGGCGCGTTCCGCCATGCGGTTGGCCAGCTCTTGAATGGTGATGACTTCAGGGAGTTGCACGTCGCGTATAATCTTTTTGCGGGGCTCGGCGATACCCAGTGATTGTTTCTTAAGGCGCTCGCGTTGACGGCGCAGTGAAGCAAGTGAACGCTCTCGCTGGCCTTCGTCAAGCGCATTTGTGATGGTGAGCCTTCCCCGTCCACGGCGTTCGTCTTCTGTTTTCTTAACGGGGGTGGCGACTTTTGCTTTTTTCGCGCGAGCGTCAGGACGGCTGCGCGCAGGCGTTGTTTCCTCCTCACCGCTACGGTTGCGCGGCGGGCGGGCGGAAGTGGATGTCGTAGTTGCTGCGGCAGGTGTCGCGCTTGTGTCTTTTGCTGCACCGGAGCGGGCGGGCGCGGGCTTTTTGGATTTGTTTGCAGCAGCAGCGTCAGCGGTGCGCGCTTCACCTTTTGCGGGAGCAGGCGTTTTCGTTTCAGCTTTTTGCGGAGCTTTTTCAGCGGCGTCTTCGCTGGGGGCTGCTTGAGCAGTTTTTGCAGCCTCTTTAGCTTCTTCAACTTTGCGGAGGGCTTCTTCTTCGGCGCGGGCGGTTTCTTCGGCTTTGCGGCGCGCGTCTTCTTCGGCGCGGCGGCGTTCTTCCTCGGCGCGTTCTTTTGCTTCAACTTCGGCGCGTTTGCGAGCTTCGATCAGGGCGCGGGCGCGGGCGTCCACCTCGTTTGTGGAGAGCTGGCGCAAGACCGTACGCGACTTATCTGCGGGCGTTTGGTCTGTAGTGCGCTTTGCCGGCGGATGGGCGCGCTTCGGTTTTACGACAGCGGCTTGTTCCTTAGCAACGGGCGCTGACGCAGTTGCTGGCGCTTCTTGCACGGACACCGGTTTCTTGCTGCGCTTTTTCTCCACAACGACCGATTTCGACCGGCCATGGCTGAAGCTTTGACGCACATGCCCCGTTTCGACCGTCCGCTTGACGTTCAAAGTAATGGTTTTACGTCCCGCTCGCGCGGTTTTATTTTCGGGTTCTTTCGTTTCGCTCATACCTAATCCTGTTCCGGCGTATCCGCTGTTGAAGCGGCTTCCGGAGACGTTCCGACATACCGTTCAAACCGTTTGACCGACCGGATAAAATTCCGGCCTGCGCCGCTATTCGTGATAGCAGCGTGCATGACATTCACTCTTCCTAGCGCGGCACTAACCTCTTCTGAGGTGAAACAGCTCAAAGGCTGAAGCGCGCCAGTTGTTTCACTTTCCTGCGTCTGCGCCAGCCGGTTCAGCTTGCGCCGCCCGTCTTCACCCGCATCGCTCGCGTGCAAGAGGATAACCAGTTTTTTCCCCTTCAGTGCTGCTTCGACCTTAGCAAATCCAGCTACGACACATCCGGCTTTATTGGCTAACGCCAAGTTTTGCAAAGTCGTGCGTCGCAGGAGAACTTCGACGGTTTCAGCCAAATTATCATCAACACTGATGGCCTGGCGGAAATTCCGGGCAAAAACCTTTTGTCTTATAGCTTTGGCGACGGCATCGCGTGTTGCCGTAATCCAAACACCACGCCCAGGAAGATTTCTTTTGATGTCGGCGACAACCCGGCCTTCCGGATCGAGAACGAAGCGCAAAAGCTGATCTTCCTGATCGCGTGCGCGCTCAACCGCGCATCTTCGAACAGGCCTTTCCTTATATCTATCCTTTTCACACAAAAAATTCACTAACTCTATTTCTAACACGTTTAGTTATATCGCCAACCTGTTCCCCTTGCGACACATATTGGCGAACTTGCATTCCAACACGGCAGGGCGCAGTTCAGGCAGCGTCACCGGTTGGTGTTTCTTCTTCATTTTCAGCCGTGGCTGGAGCTTCTTCCTCAATCCATCCGGCTTTTATGCGCGCGTCGAGAATCATCTGTTCGGCCTCTTCGCGGCTGACTTCAAAATTCTCCAAAAAGCCGCTGTGGTGCTTAACTACGCCGTCGTGTTTTTCGTTCCAGCCGATGAGATCGTCGGTCGCGCAATCGGCCAGATCTTCGATCGTTTTCACGTCATTCTCGCCAAGTGCGACCAGCATAGCGGCTGTTAAGCCGTTGATGTCGTTAAGTTCTTCGGTGACACCTAAATCGAGACGTTTCTGGATCAACTCAGCTTCGCGACGCTCCAGATATTCAGAGGCGCGCGACTGAATTTCCTCTGCGGTCTGTTCGTCGAAGCCTTCGATGGCGGCAATTTCCTGTGGTTCAACGAACGCGACTTCTTCAAGCGAAGTAAAGCCTTCCGACACCAGAAGCTGCGCGATCACCTCGTCAACGTCCAGCGCTTCCATGAAGGTGTTGGACCGTTCGGCGAACTCTTTCTGGCGGCGTTCGGATTCTTCGGCCTCGGTAAGTATGTCGATATCCCAGCCGGTGAGCTGCGAAGCCAACCGCACGTTCTGTCCGCGACGGCCAATAGCCAAACTCAGTTGATCGTCAGGCACCACCACTTCGATTCGCTCGGCGTCTTCATCAAGCACGACCTTGGCGACCTCGGCAGGGGCGAGCGCGTTGACGATGAACGTCGCGGCGTCAGGCGACCACTGAATGATGTCAATCTTTTCGCCTTGCAATTCGTTAACGACCGCCTGCACGCGGCTGCCGCGCATACCAACGCACGCGCCCACAGGATCAATGGATGTATCTTTTGACGTCACCGCGATTTTCGCGCGGCTGCCAGGGTCGCGGGACACCGACTTGATTTCCACTACGCTGTCGTAAATTTCGGGCACTTCCTGCGCGAACAGCTTGGCGGTGAATTCGGGGCGTGTGCGCGACAAGAAAATCTGTGGTCCACGTTGTTCGCGACGCACATCGTAAATGTAAGCGCGGATACGGTCGCCATAGCGGTAGGCTTCGCGGGGCAAGGTTTCGTCGCGGCGCACGATGGCCTCCGCGCGGCCCATATCCACCACCACGTTGCCGTATTCCACGCGCTTGACCACGCCGTTGGCGATATCGCCGATGCGGTCTTTATATTCGGCAAATTGGCGTTCACGTTCGGCTTCACGCACCTTCTGGACGATGACTTGCTTAGCGTTTTGCGCGGCGACGCGGCCGAAATCCAGCGGGGGAAGCGGCTCGGCGATATAATCGCCGATATTGGCTTCCGGGTTGCGCTTCCGGGCGTCTTTCAGCGAAATTTCGATCGCGTCCTGTACCACGTCTTCAACGACTTCTAGCAAGCGCGCCAGACGGATTTCGCCGGTTTTAGAGTCAATCTCGGCGCGGATTTCGTTTTCGCTGCCATAGCGCGACTTCGCGGCCTTCTGGATGGCGTCTTCCATGGCGCTTAGTACAAGCGCGCGGTCAATCGACTTTTCACGCGATACCGCATCCGCGATCTGCAACAGTTCCAGCCGGTTTGCGCTAATCCCTTGCTGCGCCATCGAGTATACTCCAGTTATTGCCGTCCTGCTTTGTCGTTGTCCGAAGCAGGTTCTTCGTCGTCGTTTAACTCTGCTTCCACGGGAGCGGAAGCAGCCTTAGCCATTTTCAACAGCTGATCGGTTAACACCAGCTTAGCATCGCCGATCATGGTGACTGGCAATCCGATAATTTGCGGTTCGTCATAGCCTTCGATTTCCATCCGAATTCGTGCTTCGCCGCTTTCGAAACCGTCAATTATGCCGCGGAACCGACGGCGTCCGTCGATCAGCTCGCGCAGTTCGATTTTCGCCTCGTGTCCCACCCAGTCGATAAAGTCGCTGGGGCGGACAAGCGGGCGGTCTATACCCGGCGTGGAAATTTCCAGGAAATAACGCCCGGACATTGGGTCGTGTGCGTCGATAAGCGGTGACACGCGTCGGCTGATGGTCGTGCAATCTTCAATCGTCATGCCGCCATCGGCGCGGTCAGCCATGATTTGCAGCGTATTGCCGTTCATGATTTTGACGCGCACCAGCCGGAACCCCATTTCCACAACCACAGGCTCCACAAGCGCCGCGATACGCGCCGTCACGCCGCTTTCGCAGATAAAACGCTGTTCTAAATCTTTATTTTCAAAGCTCGATTTTTCCGACAACCGGTCTTCACTTTTCGGATCTTGCTCTAAAGCGCCGTCAGCTCGTTCAGCCATTCTTTTATGTAAAATTCCTACATTTCGGAGGTTGGCATGTACCTAAACAAAAAGAGCGGACCCGAAAGGGCCCACTCTCTAATTTAAGAGATGATCATGAGCAGGGCTAATTTAGGCAAAATTAGACGTTTGTGCAAGAGAAGTGTTGCAAAACTCGCACATTTTTTGACGGTACTCTGAATAAAAGTGGGCAAAAAAATGTCATGCCCTTGAAAAGATACGTATATTGCGTGTTTCACACCCGCTCAAAGCTGAAAAATTGGCATGTACGACCGGCTTTTATGGCCTTGCCCTCATAGCGTGTCGCAGGCCAATCGGCGGGGCGCTCGGCGTGAAGGCCAGGGCAAGATGCGAAATCTGTCCGTCCGGCCATGCCTTTCAACACCATATCGGCATAATCCGCTATATCTGTGGCGAATCGCAGATGCGCGCCAGGCCGCATCACGCGGGCGATGGCGTCAAGCGCGCTGGCGTGCAAAAAACGCCGCTTATGGTGGCGTTTCTTCGGCCACGGATCAGGGAACAGCACGAACATGCGTCCGATACTGGCTTCCGGAAGCCATTCGAGCACTTGGCGGGCGTCGTCATCGTGGATGCGCAAGTTAGAAAGCCCCGCCTGTTGCGCATCGCGCAGCAGCTTGGCGACCCCGGTTAAAAACGGCTCGCAGCCGATAAATCCAACATGCGGATGATTCTGCGCCTGCCAAAACAGATGCTCGCCGCCTCCAAAACCGATTTCCAGCCACACGTCATTAACGGGCGAAGAGAACAGCATGCTAAGTGGAGCTGGGGCGGACACATCCAAATCCAGCCGCTTGGCGGGGAGGGTGCTCGCCAGCGCCATGCTCTGGCTTGCCTTCATGGCGCGCCCCATGCGGCGGCCGTGAAGTTGGCGGCGCGGGCGCGGTTTTGGCTGCGGAGGCTGGCTGTCTAATGAGCTGTCAGCGTCAACCTCTGTCACTGATGCCTTGTCGGTCGTGTGCATAGCCTCTGTTTTATTGCATTATGAGGCGGTGTGTTAAGAAGAATTTGCGGAAAATCACATACATCGTGCGACAATTCGTGGCGGTGCATCCCACAATGCACCGCTACGAATTTTATGCGCGTATAGAAAATGCTTTTGCAGGCCGTTCAGCCTCACTTACGCCCTTTAAAGCGAAACAGGCCAATCAGTAAAATGAGCGCGCCACCACCAGCGGCATAGGGGCCATACTCAGCCTGAGCTGCCAGCGATTTGACTTCCTCTTTGTACGTATCCTCGTAGCTGATGATTTTTTGCCCTTGGCTGACCAGTTCCCACACTTTTTTCCTGAAGGCATTACTCACTAGCGCCGTGATTTGTTCGCCATCAATGCTTGTCGCTTTAGCCTCGGAAATCTGCTTCTCTGGCATCACGAGTTTAACCGTCTGCCCGTCGGCGGATTTAACATCCACATTGTATTTAATTCTGGTTTTGATGCCGGCCTTCTGTTTCCAGGTCTTCACAACCTGCTGAACTGTGCCCTCGATTTTGGTCAGTTCACTGCGCTCCAGCGGTTTCGCCGTGTTGCCGTTCCAAACCATGAGGCCACCAGCACTAGCAATAATAAGGCCTACAAGCACAAAGCCAATCGGTTTAAATATCAGACGTAATAACCACATAGTCCACCTCCCTTTATCTTGAGGTGGCACATATAGTATGACGAGTATGGCGAAAACATCTCTATTTTGTGTCGAAACTGTGAAGTGCAGCGCACAGCAGGGGGAATTGAAACGGCTGGCGAACAAAAAAGGGCAGGCCCCGTTGAGAGCCCGCCCCTTCATTGTCTTGTTATCGGCGTTAGCCCTTACGAAAGCGCGCCTTTGATAGCCTCAGCCAGATCTGCCTTCTCCCAGGAGAAGCCGCCTTCGTTGTCCGGGGTACGGCCAAAATGTCCGTATGCCGCCGTACGCTGATAGACTGGGCGGTTGAGCTGGAGATGCTCGCGAATGCCGCGTGGGCTGAGGTTCATGACCTCGTTCAGCGCTTTCGCAAGCTTTTCTTCATCAACCCGGCCCGTGCCGAACATGTCCACATAGATGGACAGCGGCTTGGAAACGCCGATGGCGTAGGCCAATTGCAGCGAGCACTTATCCGCAAGCCCAGCCGCCACAACGTTCTTCGCCAGATAGCGCGCTGCGTAAGCGGCCGAACGGTCAACCTTGGTCGGGTCTTTGCCCGAGAACGCGCCGCCGCCGTGAGGGGCCGCACCGCCATATGTGTCAACGATGATTTTGCGGCCTGTCAAACCGGCGTCGCCGTCAGGGCCGCCAATCACGAAACGTCCCGTTGGGTTGACATACAATTCGCTTTCGGGCGGCATCCAGCCTTGAGGCAGAACGCTTTCCACAAAGCCACGCGCGATCTCGCGGATGCGCTCTTGGCTGGCGCCTTCGGCGTGCTGAGTGGAAACCACCACGGACGTAGCTTTCACCGGCTTGCCGTTTTCATACAACAGAGTGACTTGGCTTTTCGCATCAGGGCCAAGTTCGGGCATGGCGCCTGAATGACGCGCCTTGGCCATTTCATGCAGGATGCGATGTGAAAAGTGGATTGGCGCCGGCATCAGATCTTCGGTCTCGGTGCAGGCATAGCCGAACATGATGCCCTGGTCGCCCGCGCCTTCGTCTTTGTTTTCGCCCGAGTCCACGCCTTGCGCGATGTCTACCGACTGCTCATGCAGAAAGTTGGAGAATTCTGCATTGCGCCAGTGAAAACCTTCTTGTTCATAGCCGATATTCTTCACGCATTCGCGGACGGCGTTTTCGATGATATCCTTCGTGACGGTCGCGGGGCCGCGCACTTCGCCAGCGAGAATAATCCGATTCGTGGTGGTCAGTGTTTCGCAGGCGACGCGCGAAAACGGGTCGGCCTTCAGATATAGATCAACCACTGTGTCAGAGATCTGATCGCAAACCTTATCGGGATGACCTTCAGACACTGATTCGCTCGTGAATAGATATTGTGTTTGGGACAAGCTGCAAACCTCTCTGTAGCGTGCTTACTAGATAAACGTATACAGCTTAATATTGCTGTTTACTGTGAAAGGCAACCCCTCTTAACCATTTTATCCTATAGCAAGTCGAGAAATAATGCGAATGGCTCCTCCACAGTACGTCGTAAAAGTGTGCGATACTGCGCATGACATGCATGCCCGGTGCTGATCCGCCCGAACTCCGCTTTAGGGAATTCCTTCAATGATGCTAGGACGATAGGCGTTGCTGCTGGTGTCAAATGCGAACCGCGCCCTACATGCAACGTTGTCATAATGCCGTGGAGCGTGCCCTTGATGGTCGGACGCGATACGATGGTGAGACGGTATTGCCCGTGTTTATTTGTGATAAGATAAATATATCCAGAATAATGAGGAGCTGACACAACGCCGCCTTGAGCGTATTCCGTGTCAACCCGTTCAGATTCACTGAAAATTAGACTGGACGCCATCTTGTCCCACTTGATCTGCGTGAGATAGGCGTAAATTGCGCTTTGATCACTGAAGGATGGGCGCAGCGTCAAATAGTCGCCCTCCAGCCAACGGAGGGCGGGACGCGAATATGATCCGAGCGTGTCCGGCGCAAGTTCGTGCGTGGCGACCTCTTGAGGGGCAGGCGTTGCATCCTCCTGGCGTAAGGAAACGCCCAGGGCTTCCTCCAGCCGCACCACCGTCGCCAGCGTAAGCGGACGGCTGCCGGAAAGCGCCTTTTCCAACGTGGATAAGCTGATCTTAGCGGTCACAGCGAGTTGCTGCCGCGTTAAACGCCGTCGTGCCAGTTCTTCTACAATCCGCTCAGCGGCGGCGGCGCTCATATCCGGCGTCCAAAGGCGTTTTGTGCGACGTGACATGCTGATTGCCCCTAACTTTTCCGCCCGCATCCGTACATAACCGTACATTTCAGCAAAATACGTGCTGATGCAAGCGCTCATTTTACGGATGTGTGCGGACGACTGCGGCTCTTTGACGAACAATCGTGAAGAAGACGCTCGCGGCGTGAGCAATGTTCATGGATGTTCGGAGTACGGCATATTGGCTCACTAGACACATAAGGTCTCCCCCCGATGTACGGTCCATCCCTCTCTATCCGAATGAGTGCCCACTTAGGCGCGGTGTCTGTCTTTCATAAGGCATCGCGCCATTTTTTTGTTGGGTTTTGGTTTCTGGCGAGCCTCACGATGATATTGGGCGCAGCCTTCGGAGGGATTGGTCCTGCACGCGCTGAGACAGGCGCACCCAACCCGCATTTCATCAAAAAGAGCGAGGTGCGTTCGGGGGCGCTTTTGTTCCAGGCGGTGGAGGAGGGACAATATGTGCAAGCCCCACTCGTTGGCGCCGATATCGACGTGTCGGTTTCCGGCGCAACGGCGCGAACGCGGGTGACGCAGCATTTCTTCAATCCCACCGATAGCTGGGTGGAGGGCGTCTATGTTTTTCCGCTGCCAGAAAATTCCGCCGTCGATACGCTGAAGATGGTTGTGGGAGATCGGGTCATCATCGGCGAGATCAAAGAAAAGCAGCAAGCCAAGAAGATTTACGAAAAGGCCAAGCGCGAGGGCAAGAAAGCCACGCTCATGGAGCAGGAGCGCCCGAACGTGTTCACCAATTCAGTGGCGAATATCGGTCCGCGCGAAACCATCATCATTCAAATGGAATACCAGCAATCCTTGCCTCAATCGAACAGTCAGTTCTCGCTGCGTGTGCCGCTTGTAGTCGCCCCACGATACAATCCGGCCACTCTGTTGCAGACTGTCGATTTTGGCAGCAAGGGTTGGGCGCAGGGGACTAATTCTGAGCCTAACCGCGCGCGGGTCGAGCTCCCCATCCTCGATCCGCGCAAAGCTCCCCCCGCCAATCCGGTGAAACTGACCGTGCATCTGAACGCCGGTTTCCCGCTTGGCGAAGTGAAAAGCCATCACCACAAGGTCAAGATCGAAGGCGAGGGCGATAAACGCACCGTCACGCTGGACGGCGTCGTTCCTGCCGATAAAGACTTCGAACTGACCTGGAAGGGGAAAAACGGTAATACCCCTTCCGCCGGCCTCTTCCGCGAAAAGCTGGGAGGTGATGATTATCTGCTGGCGTTAATTACGCCCTCAAGGTTGAGCAACGCCAAAAAGCCTCGTAACCGCGATATCGTGTTTGTCATCGACAATTCCGGCTCCATGGGCGGCACCTCCATCAAGCAGGCCAAGACCAGTCTGCTGTTTGGGCTGGACCACCTAAAACCAGGGGATCACTTCAACATCGTGCGCTTCGATGACACGCTGGAAGTGCTGTTCCCGGAGCCTGTGTTAGCGGATGGAAAACATATAGCGCGGGCTAAATCGTTTGTAGCCAGCTTGGAGGCCAACGGCGGTACGGAAATGGCGCCCGCCATGGCGGCTGCGTTACAAGATAGTGCGCCTGAAGCTGGCACTTTGCGGCAGGTCGTGTTTCTCACCGATGGCGCTATCGGCAACGAAAGGCAGCTTTTCGATACCATCGTAGCGCATCTTGGCCGCTCGCGGGTGTTCATGGTCGGCATTGGCTCGGCTCCGAATTCCTACCTCATGACGCATGCTTCTGAACTGGGACGCGGCACATTCACTCACATCGGCAGCGCCGCTCAGGTGAACGAGCGCATGCGTGAGCTGTTCGCCAAGCTGGAGCGTCCCGCCGTTACCGACATCACGGTCACATTTTCTGAAGGCGGCGCGGATGTAACGCCAAAGCTGGTGCCTGATCTCTATGCGGGTGAAACACTGCAAATCGCGGTCAAGCTCGCCAGCCTCAAAGGTACGATGGAAATCAAAGGCATGATCGGCAACACGCCTTGGAGTGCGAAAATGCTGTTGTCTCAGGCTGTTGAAGGCAAAGGGCTTTCCAAAGTGTGGGCGCGCGCCAAGCTGAACGATGCGGAAGTGGCAATGCGGCTCGGGCATATCACGCGCAAGGAAGGCGATAAGCGCATCCTGGCGTTGGCGCTGGAACACAGTTTACTCAGCCGCTTGACGAGCCTCGTTGCGGTGGACAAAACCCCCAGCCGTCCGAAAGGCGCACGTCTGACGCGTGCAGATGTTCCGCTCAACCTGCCCGCCGGGTGGGACTTCGACAAGATATTCGGAAAACAACATCCTAGCAGAGACCAGGACGTGCACGAAAACGGCAGCGCTGGCGAAAATAAGCCACAACTCATAGAGGCCAAATATGTAGATGCCATCGCCACCCACGGCAAACCAGCCGCGACGAATGTGAAGGCCGGACAACGCCGCGCCAGTGTGCGTTTGCCGCAAACCGCTACAGACGCCGGAATCTCGATGCTGGCGGGCATGCTTCTGCTGCTGACGGGCGGAACGTTGCTGCTGCTCTTTGCACGTCGCCGCCGCGCCGTTTCCCGCGCTCGAATAGAAGGATAACCCTCATGTTTTGCGCGCTACTCTCCCGTGCAAAACGCTGCGTGCAGCCGTCATCGTATTATGCGGTGGCGGTTGCCGCTTTGCTTGTGGTAGGGGGCGTCGTGCTGGTCGGCAAAGGCGTCTACATTCACGCGAAGGCGATGGTTGCGCAATATCTGTTGAGCGAGGCGTTTGCTGAAAGTCTCAACTCAGGGCGGCCTGTCAAGCCGTGGTCCTGGGCGGATACCTGGCCAGTCGCTCGGCTGGAAATGCCGCGCATCAAAGCCAGCACCATCGTGTTGAAGGGCGGTAGCGGGCAGGCCATGGCGTTCGGTCCGGGGCTGTTGGAAAACACAGCGCAGCCTGGTGCACCCGGAACATCCGTTATTGCTGCGCATCGCGACACGCATTTCGCGTTTTTGCGTGATGCTAGGATTGGCGACGAAATCCGCATCACCCGGACAGATGGCGCGGTGATCTGGTTCCGCATTACGGAAATGGCGGTGGTGCGCTGGGACGCTTCCGGCATCGACGCGGACGCTGCCGGAAACTGGCTGGTGCTCTCCACCTGTTGGCCGTTCGACGCCGTGACGCCTGGTGACATGCGCTATGTGGTACGCGCGCGGATGGTGGGGCGGCAGATGGTGCGTCGCCGTCCAAATAGCACTGCAGCTAAAGAGTTAGCCGCAAAGACACATGCTTTATCGCTATAAAGTCCGCCACTCTTCCCAGCCGCGGCGGCGCAGTTCGCAGGCCGGGCAGGTTCCGCAGCCATAGCCCCAGTCGTGGCGAACATCGCGCATGCCTAGATAGCAAGTGTGCGTGTGTTCGCGGATGATCTCCACCAGCCGCTCGCCGCCCAGATTTTCCGCCAGGGCCCAGGTCTCAGCCTTTGTCAGCCACATGAGCGGCGTTTCGATGCTGAATGGTGCGGCCATCCCCAGACGTAGCGTTTCGCCCAGCGAGGTGAGCGTTTCGTTGCGGCAATCCGGATAGCCGGAATAATCCGTCTCGCACATACCGCCCACCAACTGAGTAATGCCTCGCCGGTAGCCGAGCGCGCCCGCGAAGGTGAAAAACAGGAGGTTCCGTCCCGGCACGAACGTATTGGGCAGTCCGCTTTCGTTCAGCCTGATTTCCGCGTCGCGCGTGAGGGCGGTATCGCTAAGGCTTCCGAGCGCGGCGATATCCACCATATGGTCTTCGCCCAGACGCGCGCCCCACTCCGGAAAGTCCTCACGGATGGCCGCAAGCACCGCCTGACGCGCCGCCAGCTCAACATCGTGACGCTGTCCATAGCTGAAACCCACGGTTTCAACCGCTGTGTAGCGTTCCAGCGCCCAGGCCAGACAGGTGGCCGAGTCTTGCCCGCCAGAAAATAATACCAGGGCTTTTCCAGAGTTATACGCATTCATGGTCTAAAACCTGAGAATAATCCTTCAATGACGTCTTGAGACGATCTATAAAGCCTACAATTACGTCAAGGCCAGTGAAAGAGGGCGCCATCATGACAGAAATCGCAGACATTATCGGCCGTCAAATTATCGATAGCCGCGGCAACCCGACTGTAGAAGTCGATGTGATATTGGAAAACGGCGTTATGGGCCGGGCGGGCGTGCCTTCGGGCGCTTCCACTGGCGCGTATGAGGCGCATGAATTGCGCGACGGCGGCGAGGCTTATCTCGGTAAAGGCGTGACGAAAGCCGTTGAAGCTGTTAACGGCGAAATCTTCGAAGCGCTTCAAGGGTTGGAAGCCGAAGAGCAGCGCCGTATCGACAATATCCTCATTGCGCTTGACGGCACCGAGAACAAAAGCCGTCTGGGCGCGAATGCTATTCTAGGCGTGTCGCTGGCGGTCGCCAAGGCGGCGGGCGAATCGTCAGAACTGCCGTTCTATCACTATCTGGGCGGAGTGAACGCACACGTGCTGCCGGTGCCGATGATGAATATCATCAATGGCGGCGCGCATGCCGATAATGCGCTGGATATTCAAGAATTCATGATCATGCCGGCGGGGGCAGAAACTTTTACGCATGCTCTACGTATGGGAGCGGAAGTGTTCCACACGCTGCGCAAGCTTTTGAAAGAAAGCGGACATAACGTCAATGTCGGCGATGAAGGCGGCTTCGCGCCTAACCTGAAGTCGGCGGACGAAGCGCTTGGCTTCATTACCCGCGCCATTGAAGCAGCCGGATACAAGCCGGGCGAAGACGTATACCTCGCGATTGACGCCGCCGCGTCAGAATTCTACCGCGACGGCAAATACCATCTGGAAGGCGAGGGTAAAACGCTGGATGCGGGTGCGCTTTCTGAGATGTACGCAGGTCTCATCGGGCGCTATCCCATCGTGTCGATTGAAGACGGCATGGCCGAAGACGACTGGGAAGGCTGGCAAGCCTTCACCGCAGCGCTGGACAGTAAATGCCAGATTGTCGGCGATGACTTATACGTCACCAACGTAAAGCGCTTGGCGGATGGCATCGAGCGGCGCGCCTCTAACGCCATTCTCGTAAAGGTCAACCAGATTGGCACGCTCAGCGAAACGCTCGACACCGTGAGCATGGCGCAGCGCGCGCGGTTCAACGCGGTCATCTCGCACCGCTCGGGCGAAACTGAAGACGCCACAATCGCCGACCTTGCCGTGGCTACAAACGCCGGGCAGATCAAAACCGGCTCAATGTCGCGTTCTGATCGTCTGGCTAAATATAACCAGCTTTTGCGCATCGAAGAAGAGCTGGACGATATGGCCGTTTATGCAGGCCGTTCGGTGCTAATTGGGCGCTGAAATGAATAGGATAGCGGGGGCGGGCTGCGGTCCGCTTCCGCCTTTGCGTTCGCCCGCATCTGTTGACCGACAATAATTATCGTAAAAATGGCGGCGTTTTTTAAACCGCTGTTAACCGCAATGGCGTCATCTGCTGGTTTGAGGCATATCAGGAGTGACGGGGCGGTATGATCACATCGCGCAAGGGACGTAACGGACGTTTCGCACTGCTGTTAGCGGGATGTCTGGCGCTGATCTGTTATTTCTCCTATCACGCTGTGGAAGGCAAGCACGGCCTGCATCGGCGTGCGGCTTTGTCAAAGCATATCGTTCAGCTTGAGAACGAACTCGCCACCTTAAAGCGTGAGCGCAAGGTTATTGAGCATGACGTTTCGCTGATGACCAGCCGCGCCAAAGTCGAACCCGACATGCTCGACGAACAAGCGCGTATATTGCTGAATTACGCGCGCCCTGACGACATCGTCGTTCTGCGGTCTTCGCCCACTAAGGAATAAACCGCTTTTTTTCGATATGAAGGGGATTTGTTAAATCAGGCGGCTGCGGGGTTTTGTCCGGCAACGGTTTGCGTGCGCGACAAGATGCGGCACATTTCTTCTATCATGATGTTCTGATCGATGGGTTTGGGGATATAACCGTCCATTCCGGCTGCGAGCATTTTTTCCCGATCGCCGCTCATGGCGTCTGCAGTCAGCGCAATTACGGCGATGTCACGCCAGGGCTCTGCCGAAGCGCGGATGTGTGAGATGGCTTCCAGCCCGTCCATCACAGGCATATGCACGTCAAGCAGTATAATATCGAAAGGCTGCTGCTCCAGTTTCTCAAGAACATCCTTGCCATTCACGGCCTCGGAGATTTCGGCGCCGAATGGCGTTAGCAGCATTGTGCCAACCTTGCGGTTGATCGCGTTATCGTCGGCGAGAAGCACGCGCACATCCTGTAATACCGGCGCTTGTTGGCCGTCTTCTCCTGTGAGTGGCGCAATGACGGGCGCTTCCGATTGCGCGATGGCTTCGGCGTGAAATGCCAGGGTGAAGGTGCTGCCTTCGCCGAATACGCTGTCCACGGTCACATCGCCGCCCATCATTCGCGCGAGCTTGCGGGTGATCGCCAACCCCAGGCCAGTGCCGCCATAGCGTCGCGTTGTTGAGGCGTCGGCCTGGCTGAATTCTGAGAAAAGCCGGTCAAGCGTTCCATCGCTGATGCCGATGCCGGTATCGGTGACGGCAGCGGCGACCAATATTTCACCGTTGCCTTGCGTTTGCAGTGTCACATTAACGCTGACATTACCGAAAGTGGTAAATTTGATCGCATTGGAAACGAGGTTCGAAATACACTGGCGAACGCGCGTTATGTCAAATCGCATTCGTTTGGGGACATCGTCAGCGATGTTCAGTTCCAGGCTGATGCCCCTTTCCTCAGCACGGGGCAGGAACAGTGTATGCACGGCTTTGAAGGTGTGCCAAAGGTCGCCTTCCTCAAAGGCAATTTCCAGCTTGCCCGCCTCGATCTTGGACATATCGAGCACGTCGTTCAGGAGCGACATGAGTATGTTGCCGGAATCCATGATCGTTTCCAGCCCGTCGCGTAAAGACGGGTTCAATTCCTGATCCGCAAGCAGAACCTGCCCCATGCCGAGAATACCGTTGAGCGGCGTACGGATTTCATGGCTGACACTCGCCAGGAATGCACTTTTGGTTTTGTTGGCGTTCTCAGCGGCTTTACGTGCCACGGTGAGTTCGGTCGCGTGTTTCCTGATGAGTTCCATGGCTTGGCGTTCGCGCTCCTGTTTATCACGCAGCGCGCCCACCATTTTGTTGAAGGCTTCTGAAAACTCCCCCAGGAAATCAATGCGATGCTCAAAGTCTCCGTTGGCGACTTCCTGGGTTTGCCATGTCACATGTTTTAAGCTCGCCTGAAGAGATTTCAGCGCGTCCAATAAATGAATGCGCGGTGGCACTTCGTAATCCAGGCGTCCGTTGGCCAACGCGACGGAAAATTCATGCAAAATCTTGAAATTGGCGATCAGCATATTGAGGGCTAGCACAACATCGATCACACCGTCATCCAGATCAGGGGAAACCGTTAGCGGTTTCGCCACCTGTCCAGAGGCGATCGCAGTGATGCGTTGGGCGATATCCTTCAACACGCTGTCGGTCGCGTCCATCATGCCGCCGTTGTTTCTTGTTTGACTTCAAAGCGGCAGGTGCGATCGCCCGTTGCCCAGCAATCTATTTCCACGGCGGAGAAATGTTGTCCGGTATAGGCGTGCAGAATCCCTGCGATGAAGCCTTCGTCGTAATCGCAGACCGTAGTGCCGTAAACCGGAAGGCCGGAACAGTCGAGATCTTCCGAGACCGTCAACACAAATGACATGTTGTCCATATCAGCCTTTTCAAGCCGCATGATGCCGATTTTTTCGTTCTTCAGAGTTTCCTGCAAATGGACTATGAAGGCTTTGAAGTCGAGGCTGGTGTCCAGCACGTTGAGGCAGAACTCGCGCCCGGAAATCCAGCCAGACTCTCGTAGGATAAGCATTGCCACTTCTTCGCCATAACGTCGCCGGATCGCCTCGCGCATGGTGTATTGCGCCAGACGGTAGACGACGACAGGAACATCAGGACCGAGATTGGGGCGTCCCAAAGCAATGTCTCCCAGATCACTCCAGGCAAAGGCATATTGGTCATCGAACTTGGGCTGCATAACTGTGCTCCATTTGCGGATACTGATGCTGGAAGCCTGTAAGGGCGCCTAAAGCGTGTTCAAGTATGACGAAATTGCTATGGAAGAAGTTAACAAACACCTTCAAATTTTGCTGCTGCATTGGGAGTAAGTTTACTAATGTACGAAATAACTCGTAGTTTTTTTCATAAAAATCATCGATACAAACGTGTGTGCTTGTTCTATTCATGGAAATAACAGTAAACTTGTTGTGACGCGGTTACAGAAATGCGATTCCATGCCTGAAAAAGCTGCTAACAAAGTAGGTTTATACTTGAAAATAGTAAAATTCAGGTAACTTCCAGCACGCGAGGAAGCCGCTTATTCGCCCGTGCTATAGCTGGAGCGGCCACATCAAGCGCCACACAAACATGTGTGCCAATTCGCCACAAAAGCGGCAATCCCCATCTATATATACTAAAACAAGGCAAGGTTGTTGCGTTGCGACGAGGTTGCTTTATTGTCCAATCGTCATCGTCTTTAATGGCAAATTGAACGCTCCTGTCTCACCGGGACAAGCGGGAGGCATTGTTGGCTAGGCTGTTTGCTGCCCTTACTCTTATTATCGTGGCCGCGATTGCGGCGGCGCTTATCGTGCCGCGTTTCGTAAACTGGAACGATTATCGCCACGTATTCGAAGCCGAAGCTTCCAAGGTTTTCGGGCGTAGCGTGCGCATCGAAGGCGACGTTAACCTTGTGGTGCTTCCTACACCGGCTATCAGTATGCGCGGCGTGCGTGTCGCTGATGAATATGGCCGGTTTGAACGTCCTTTTGCCGAAGTCGAACGTTTCAGTATGGTGCTGTCGCTTCGGGCGCTCATCGGCGGCACGGTTGAAGCCAAGAAACTTGAGCTGGACCAACCCGTCTTGCGGTTGACACTGGATGGACTGGGCGAAGGCAACTGGCAAAGCGTGCGGCCCTACGGTTTCAATCTGCCCATACGGCAGGTCATCCTTTCTCAGGCCGAAATATCAAACGGCGCTATCGAGTTCCGGCGAGACAGGAGACGGCGCGCGCTGCGCATCGACCGCATTTCTGGAACGCTCAACGCTGATAGTCTTCAAGGGCCGTTCCGGTTTACCGGCGAAGCCTATGTTGGCAGGGAAATGCGCAAGTTGCGTCTCTCAGCTGACGCGCAAGGCAAATCTGACCTCCGCCTTAAAGGCACGATCCGTTCCGCCAATGGCGTTAGCCTCTATCAGGTGGATGGCAACCTCAAAGGGCTTTACGGTCCGCTAAAATATACCGGACCTATCGTCGCCCGTGTCGCGCTGGACAAAGCCGCGCGCGAAGCCAGCGGATCGCTCGCTGAACTTACACCCGGAACAGCGCTGGAACTGCGCGCCTCTAGCGTCATTTCGCTGGAAGACGTGAAGCTGGAAAACATCGCGTTTACGCTTACCCAGGATAACCGTCCGCAATCGCTTAGCGGTAGCGCGTTCGCCTCGTGGGGAGGCAAGCCCCGGCTGGATATTGCAGTGGAATCCAAACGCTTCGATATCGACCAGCTCTTGCGCTTCAACGGCCATAAGACAGCCCGGCCAACACCAGCTTCCGCCATCGCCGCCTTGCCGAAAATCTTCGAAGGCTGGCCGTTCACGCCGAAACAAGGCGCCATCATTGCCAAGTTTGGGCAAGCAACTCTGGGTGGCGATGTGATCGAAGAACTTGATCTGTCCGTATTCCACGATTCCGGCGCCTGGAAGATCGAAAAGCTAACAGGGCGCCTGCCTGGCAATACCGATATCGACATCAAGGGTAAAGTGCCCGCTGGCGATGCCTTCGCGCTCTCTGGCGATATCAAGCTTTCTGGGCGGAACCTGTCGCGCTTGCTACGCTGGGCCGCGCCTTCTCTCGGCGCTGTCGATGCAGGGAACGCGCCGCGCTTTTCGCTTGCCAGTAAAGTGGCGCTCAGCGTGCAAAGAGTTGCGCTCTTAAACGCTAAAGGCGAGTTAGGCGATTCCACTTTCTCCGGCGATTTGGTTTACGATTATGGCGATTCCTCAAAGCTCGTCGTCGCGTTAGAGAGCAAGCGGCTCGACTTGCGCAATGTGTTCGGCGACAGCGATCTGGCCTCAACCGCGTTTGGTGGCGGCGGCAAAAAGCCAGCGCCAGCGCCTGCACCTGAGGCCGCGTCAGAAACGCTTGACGACCCAGGCGCGCCCAAGGCGCCTGAAACCGCTTCTAAGGCGCCCGATGTTCCGGCAAAATCCAGCCTTGCCGATGTTGCTAAGACCATATTCCACGCCAACAGCACGCAAATGCGCGTAAAAGTGGCGCAATTGCTCTTACCCACCATGGAAGCGCGCGATGTACGTTCGTCTCTGCGCTATCAAAACGGCACGCTCGACATTCGCGAACTCAACCTCGCCACCACTGACGGCTTGAGCATCAAGGCCAACGGTCGCGTGACCGGCTTCGAGAAGATCCCCAACGGTGCGATTAACCTCTCGGTCGATGCGCCCACCGCGCCATCTGTGCTTAATCTGGCGCGACTTCTGGGGCTGGAAAGCGCCGGTAGGATTAGCCCTACAACTCAAAAGCGTATGGACGCCTTCGCCCCGCTTCGTATTTCCGGGCAGCTTAACGCCAGCAAAAGAAACCGCACGTTCGAGCTGAAACTGAAAGGCAAGGCCGCTGGCAGCGAATTGTCCCTTGCCGGACGGCTCGACGGCGAACTCACCGATCTGGACACCGCCAGCCTCGATATCAGCGGTGCTATCGGCAATACTGACGGCCGCCGCCTCATCGCCCAACTCGCCCCGGATGTGCCGCAGGACGCCAAAGCCCCAGCACGCGGCGCGGGCGCACTCGATATCACGGTTTCCGGTGCGCTGAAAAACGGTCTGAAAGGCCGCATTGACCTGCGTACGCCGGAAGCCGAAGGCCGTTTCAAAGGCAGTATCATGCCGCTCGCCGAACCGTGGGCTTTCGACGGCGATCTGACGATCAAGGCGAAGCAAGCCGCAACCGTTTTGTCCATGCTGAGGCTCTCGCCTGGCGGCACGCCCGTGACCGGCAACATCGATTTGCACACAGCCATCGTCAAAAAAGGCATGCGCTACGATATTAGCAGCCTCGATCTACGTATCGGCGGCGAGACCATCGGCGGCAAGGCCAGCATAGACGTGTCGGGCGAACGTCCCGTTGCCGATATCGACATCGGCGCACAGAATATCATCCTACCGAAACTCGCCGCATATTTGGTGGACTGGGGTCGCAAAGACATCTCATCGCAACTAGCCGAAGCCACGTCCGGGAAAAGCGTATGGCCCTCGCAGGCGTTTTCGTTCAACGCTTTCGAAAGCGCCGATGGCAAGCTGAAGATGAAAGCAGACACCATGCTGCTCATCGATGGCATGACGATTTCACAGGCCAAACTCCAAGCCACGCTTAAAAATGGCGCGCTTACTATCAGCAGGCTGGACGGCGAACTCTACGATGGCGAATTCGCAGGCAGTGGCAGCCTGAAGAGCGCAAATGGACGCATCGCGCTTGATGGCCGCGTTAAGCTGGAAGACATCAATATCGCGAAGCTTACCACTGCCAAGGGGGGCAGACCGCTCCTCAAAAGCAAAGGCGGCCTGGAATTGTCATTCTCCGGCGAAGGGTTTAGCCCGCGCGGCCTCGTTACGATCGCCACGGGGAAAGGCAAGTTCAACCTGCAAAAAGGCACACTGCGCGGTTTGTCGCCTGCAGCGATCAAAAACGCGGCGGACAGTTACCCCGAAGGCAAGGCGGCAAATAAGAAAAAACGCTGGTCCGAGCAGCTAATTGCCAAGCTTCGTAAAGGCAAGCTGACTACTCCAGAAGTTTCAGCGCCTATAACGTTGCAAAACGGGTTGTTGCAGGTACAAAACCTCAAGGCGCAAGGCAAGTATTACAAGACAGAAATCGACGCTATGCTTGACCTCAGCGCACTTCGTCTGGATAGCGAATGGAAGGTCAGGACACGCGGAAAATCTAAATTCGACGAAAACCTGCCGCCTGTGCTGCTCGTGTTTGCCGGACCGGCCGCGAACTTCACCAAATTGCAACCGCGGATCGATCATGGAGAACTGGAGCGCTTCTTGAGCTTCAAAGGCGCGGAACGCAAAATGGAGCGCCTGGAAAAACTGAACCAGCAGATACCAGATGGTGACGTCCCGCCAACGCCAAGCCGTCGTAACGGCGCCAGACCTGCCCCCGCGCCATCAACATCAGCGCTGTCGCCAGCACAACACGATACACAAGCGCCAGATTCTCAGCCTGTTCCGCGGCGCTCAAGCCCGCAGCGCACAGCGTCGCCGCCTCCTGCACCGGCTCCGCAACCGCAATCTCCGCTTACCGATATGCCAGAGCCGGACACTTCGCCGCCTTCCGACCCGTCTAGCGCCAGCAGCGCCGGTGCCGGTAATTCGGGCAATGTGCGGCTTCCGCCAGAGAGCGACTTATCGTTCCCCGGCTGGGCGACCGAGACCGAGGAGCAAACGCCCGCTCCCTCAGCTACAGCACGCGCCCAACAAAGCGAAACTTCGGAAGATTTCAAAGCCAGAATACGCCGGGCTTTGCGCTCATCAACAAACTCAGGCAGCGGACCTGTAGTTAGACATCCGCCAGACGAAGAAACGGGCGTTCCTCAAAACTAGCCTTGCGCGAGGGATAAGGCCGTCATTTGGGATCGCTTGGCGTGACGCCTGAGGTTTAATCGTAGCATGACGGACACGAACACACCGCCTGGATCTGCCGACCGCCTCATCGATATCATCCTTGATGAGGCGACCATTGGCCACAACTCATCGCAGGTGGAACACGAGCGCCGCGTCGCGATCTTCGACCTACTTGAACAAAACATGTTCGCCCTGGAAAACGGTCCCACCGGCCCCTATCGTTTGCGGCTCGGCATCGCCGAAAAGCGGCTCATTTTCGATGTCTCAGACGAAAACCACAAGCCGCTTACCGCCGTCGCGTTATCGCTGTCGTCGTTTTCCAGGCTCATTAAAGACTACTTTCTTGTTTGCGAAAGCTATTTCGAGGCCATCAAAACCGCCCCGCCTGCGCGCATAGAAGCCATCGATATGGGCCGCCGCAGCATGCATGACGAAGGCAGCGTGTTGTTAATGGAGCGCCTGAAGGGCAAAATCTCCACGGATTTTCCCACGGCGCGCCGCCTCTTCACGCTCATCTGTGCACTGCACTGGAAAGGATAACACTTGAACGCACCGCCGCTTGCAGAGCTGCCTCAAGCCGTTCTGTTCGCATGCAGTTTGAATGCGGTGCGATCCCCCATGGCGGCTGCTATGTTGAGGCACTTGGCAGGGTCGCGTACTTACGTGGAATCTGCTGGCGTATGGCCGGGCGAAACCGATCCGTTCGCCGTAGCGGTCATGGATGAAATCGGCATCGACATATCGCAGCACACGCCACAGACCATTTCCGATCTGCATGACACATCGTTCGATCTGGTGATCAGCCTGTCGCCGGAAGCGCATCACCATGCGCTGGAAATGACCCGTACGCAGGCTATCGAAGCGGAATACTGGCCGACATTCGATGTAACCGCCGTAATGGGGAACCGCGAGCAGATGCTAGACGCCTACCGCAAGGTGCGCGATGGGCTTTTCCAACGTATTAAGACGCGGTTCGCGTTTCCGGCGTCCGCTGGCGGATAAGATAGGGTAGAAACAATCGCGGCGAATATTGTGCTATGCACGCATGCTTCGTTTAAGCCGCGCCGCTTAGCAATGCTGGTTCGCCTGGCCCGTCAAATGTTTGGCTGAGCGCCGACATCAAGGGGATGCGCGCATCGGCGATGGCGTCTGTCAGCCGCCGGCCGGTTTCTTCAGCAGGCACCCCCTTGTTGCCAAAGGAGATGTAGTCGATTTCCACGCCAGCCTCTTCGTTTTCCAGCACCAGCCGGAAGAACACGTCTACTTTGCGGTGATGAAATTCCATATTGAGCACGATACGCGGCGGACTATCCCAATTCACGCAGGCCCATCCCGACAGACCGAATGACACCGTTCCCGGCTTGAAATACATCTCGGTCGATGCATTGATCAGCGAACGCAGATTTCCGAACTGCCCGGTATGCAGAAATGCAATTAGATCAGCGGCGTCGATCAGACGGAGTTCCGAGGCGATTTCCCGCACGCCATCCGCAAGCGCTTTTTCGTGTTCATGAGTGTATTCGGAACTCTGCCTAAGCATCGTTTCAACCTGCCATTTCTTGTTGAGAAATTGTGTTGTTACCCGTGAGGAAGTCTTTACGGTGAAACTCTGTATACTCCTTCACGAATGACTATGTCCGTTGTCGGCGAAGATGCAGATGGTAGATGATCTCCGCGACAGCCTTGTAGAATTGCGGCGGTATGAACTTATCCACATCCACAGCTTCGTAGAGCGACCTTGCCAGAGGCTTGTCTTCAACGATTGGAATGTCATGTTCTTCTGCAATTTCGCGAATTTTTAGAGCGATATCGTCAATTCCCTTGGCTAGCACCATTGGCGCGCCGCCTTCTTCGCGCAAATATCGCAAGGCGATGGCATAGTGCGTCGGGTTAGTGATCACCAGCGTTGCATTTGGCACAGCGGCGATCATGCGTTTGCGGGAGCGGCTGCGGAGCAAGCTTTTCAGTCGGGCTTTAACGTGCGGATCGCCTTCGGTTTGCCGGCGCTCGTCTTTCACCTCCTGCTTGGTCATGCGCAGCTCATGCCGCCAGTGAAAGCGTGACCACAACAGGTCGGCTATCACCATCGTCAGGGTAAGCAAAGCGATCCAGCCTATAATGCGCAGCAAAATTTTCCGCATAAGCTCCGGGATTGCGACCGGCTCCATGAACATGGCGGAGAGCACATCGAATTGCGACGCTTTCAACACCATGAAACCCACTATTGAAACAGCGGTTAGCTTGAACAGCGCCTTGCCGAACTCTACCAGCCCGCGCAGACTGAAAAGACGCTGCCAGCCTTCCCGGAGCGACAGGCGCGACCATTTCGGCTTGAGGCGCTCGGGCACTAATTGCGGTGGATTTTGCAAAAGCGCCGAACCGACGCCAGCCGCCATCAACAAAAGCACCACCGGAAGGACCATAGGGGCAACAGCCCAAATAACGGTGTAAAGCAGCGCGACGGCATCAGCGCTGTTTTCCAGTCTCCAATCTCCAGAATTATCGATGAAGCGTAGTAAAGTGTGCTCAAGGCGTATCACGCTTGAGGAGAACAGCAATGCTCCTGATAGAAACATCGCTCCCATGGAGACGAATACCGACACTTCTCTAGAAAAAGGCACATTACCGCGCTCAATCGAATCGCGGACTTTCTTTTCTGTAGCTTCTTCTGTTTTGCTGTCTTTGTCGGGTTTCTCGCTCATGAACGCCCTTCATGCTTACTTTGCCGCAAAATTCTGCGGCAACAGCAAAACAGCACAGGACGCTACTACATACCTGGTGTGCCGATAACTTCTGTTAAGGAGATGCCGAAGCGTGAGCTGTCTTCGTCCAGCACCACCACTTCGCCGCGCGCCACGACGCGCCCATTCACGACCACATCCACCGGCTCGCCTACGCGGCGGTCCAATGGCACCACGGCGCCGCGTCCGAGTTTCACGAGATTGGCCACCGGCAACGTAGCCGACCCCAGCACGATTTGCACCGTAACCGGAATGCGCATGACCATTTCCAGATTGGCCGGAACCGTACCGCTGGCATCTGAGGGGGAGCCGTCTTTTTTGGCATCTTCGCGCACAGCGCCAAACGCGGCGGCAAGCTCTTCGAGCGACTGAGCCAGCCCTTCGGGATGCTCTGGTAATTTCGAAGTGTTTTGCGACATCTCGCTCACCAAACCATGCTGCTGACGGCAAAGCCGCGCCAATAACTCAATAAGTTAACATGCGGTCTACGCCGCTTCTTTTTCTTCACCACCACCACCACCGCCGAGAGTTGCTTCTTCGACCTTATCGATGGTGGGGCGTTCATAGGCCGAAATCGTTTTCCGCCCGTATTCGAGAGCCACTTGCGGCATCGCACCATTCATAAACGCGAGAAGCGTCTGCTTGATAAGGACGTAAAGCCGCGCTCTTTTTTCGCGCACTGATTTAATTTTCGCCGCTAACGGCCCAAATACACCGTAGGAGAATAGAATACCCGCGAAGGTACCCACCAGCGCAGCGCCGATGTAATGTCCCAGCACTTCGGGCGATTCATTCAACGCCCCCATGGCTTTGATGACGCCGAGCACTGCGGCGATAATGCCGAGAGCCGGAAAAGCGTCCGACATGCTGTTAACTGCGTGGTAACATTTCAAGCTGTCACCCTTGATCGTTTGTATCTCTTCATCCATCAGCGCTTCTATTTCGTGTGGTCTCGCGTTACCTACTATAATCAGACGACAATAATCGCAAATAAAGTTTGTTAGATCCGGGTTGTTGGATACAGTCTTAAATTTCTCGAATATCGGAGACTCTTTTGGATTATCTATATGGACCTCAACTTCGTTCCTGGATTTACCCTTTAATTCACGCATCAAAGAATAAAGCAGCCCTAAAACTTCCAGGTATTCTTGATCTTTCGGCACAGCATCCGTAAACGCTTCAACTGCCCCTTTGAAAGAATCTTTAATCACCTTCATGGAGTTGGCGACAATAAATGCTCCTATGCCGGACCCCAAAATGATAACAAACTCAAAAGGTTGCCAAAGCACCATCAAATGCCCACCCATCAGGGCAAAGCTGCCCAGGATGCTGGTGAGTATCAGGATGATCCCAGCGACGATCGTCACGCACAACCTCCACGCACAACCCAAAGTTTAGATCATGCATCCTTGCACGAACCTGATTAAGGCTTTCTAAGCAAACAGGGCGCATTCTTTTAGGAGCGGGAAACATCATGGCGCGGCATTTGCGCCAGCCAGCTCCAGGCAAGGCTAGGCGCACTATTTTGCCGTACCACATGGTTTTGAAGGACTAGCGCTGTGTTGACGGCAACTGTTACCTACAACATGATCACCAGAGATTTGCAGGGATCGCTGGATAGGATCGCCGCTCGCCCCGAAGTAGAACGCGAAAGCGAATATTATCTGGAGCATATTGGCGAGGTCGAAACGATAGACGATCTTCTGGAAGATGATCGCCTCTACAACTACGCTATGAGAGCGCATGGCTTGGAAGATATGATCTACGCCAAGGCGTTCATGCGCAAAGTGCTGGAAGAAGGCGCGCACGACGACAAAAGCTTCGCCAATCAGCTTTCCGACACCCGTTATAAAGATTTTGCCGAAACCTTTGATTTCGAAGCCTTTGGCACAGCCACCACATCCACCAGCGCCACTCAACAGGGAACAGTTGACAAATTCTTGCGCCAATCCCTTGAGGAAGACACCGGCGTTCAGAACGAAGGCGCCCGGCTGGCCCTCTATTTCGAGCGGAAAGCCGCCGATATCGAAGACGTTTTTAATATTCTAGGCGACCAAGCGCTCTTGAAGGTGGTGCAGACGACTTTCAACATCCCCGAAGAAACGGCGATGATGGATATTGATCTGCAAGCCACCATGATCGAACGCTTCCTTGATGTCGAGGACTTGCAGGACAGCGGCAAGCTCACAGACTTCCTGAACCGCTTCACCGCGACTTGGGAAGCGCAGAACGCAACCTCATGGCAGCAGAGCAACGCGATACTCGTCGGACAATCAACAACCATCAGCTCCGATCTACTGGCCAGCATTCAAAACCTGCGGCTCGGAGGATATTAAAAATATATATTAACGGGGGGAGAAATGCAGTCTGGCGTCTATGTCGGTGTGTCCGGCCAAATCGCATTGCAAGAACGGTTGGAGACCATCGCGCATAATGTCGCTAACTCGTCCACAGCCGGTTTCCGCGCCGAGGAAGTGAAATTCGCCACGGTGCTTTCCAATGTCTCGCGCGAGTCTCGCGATGCAACCGCCTTTGCCACCAGCGGCCAAACCTTTCTCTCGCGCGATAGCGGCGCTCTAGTGCGCACTGATAATCAGTTTGATGTGGCCGTGCAGGGCAACGTCTGGATGTCCATCGAAATCAACGGCCAGCAGGTATATACCCGTGATGGCCGTATGCGCATGACCGATAATGGCGACCTGCAAACACTGAACGGCTATCCCGTACTCGACGCTGGCGGCGCGCCCATTACCATAAACCCGAAAGGCGGCACGCCAGAAATCGCCCGTGACGGGACCATCACCCAAAATGGCCGCCAGTTCGGCGCCATAGGGCTGTTCCGTATCGCCGAGGACGCAAAACTTATCCGCGCCCCGAACTCAGGCGTTATCCCTAATACCCCTGCAGAACCAGCGCTCGATTTTTCCAATGTCGGCGTGCTGCAAGGTTATGTGGAACGCGCCAACGTGAATCCGGTTTTGGAAATGACCCGGCTGATATCCGTGCATCGTGCGTTTGACGCTATTACCAACTCCATCGATAAGACTGAAAAGACACTGCAAGAAGCCATCAAGACGCTTGCCGGAACGTGATGATAGGCCGGTAACAAGAGGTGCATCCGCATGACCGACGACGATACACCGGATATGCCGTCACAGGATGCATCACCACCGCAAGATGCGCCGCTGCCGCCGCCTCCGTCACCGCCTTCAGACACGCCTGCGCCCTCTCCCGAAGAGCCTCCCCCTGCTCCGCGTGAACGAAACGCACTCGAACGGCTCCAATTGGGCGTTTCGGCGGCCAACTTTGCGGCGCCGCTTATCCACGCAGGCGGCATCGTTACCGAAGTAACCCCCGCTTATTGCCGGGTTTCCGGTCTGTCTCAATTCGTGAAACTGGGCGAGTGCGTGACGCTCAATTCTGGTGCAAACGCTCAGCTTGGCGAAGTCGTGCGCGTGGAAGAAAACGGCACCACCATCAAAACTTTCGATCCTGTGGTGAATGTGGGGTTAGGCTCAATAGCCTGGCAGCGCGGTTTCGTGACGATCCGTCCGCATCCATTGTGGAAAAGCCGCATTCTCAACGCGCTTGGCCAGCCCATTGATGACGGCCCGCCGCTTTTGCACGGCAATCGCGATATAAGCGTCGAGCGTGAGCCGCCATCGCCCATGCGCCGTCAGCGAGTTGAAACGCCTATGAAAACCGGCGTACGCGTCATCGACCTGTTCACGCCGCTTTGTGCGGGGCAACGGATCGGCGTATTTGCTGGCTCTGGCATCGGCAAATCCACGCTGCTTGGCATGCTGGCGCGCGCGCGCGGTTTCGATACCGTCGTGGTCGCGCTGGTGGGCGAGCGCGGCCGCGAAGTGCGCGAATTTCTGGAAGACTCGCTGTCGTCGGAAAGCTCCCGCGCCATCGCTGTCATTTCCACTGGAGACGAAAGCCCTATGATGCGCCGTCTCGCTCCCAAAATGGCGATGTGCATCTCCGAATATTTCCGCGACATGGGCGAAAACGTGCTTTTGATCGTAGATTCGGTCACGCGCTATGCTCATGCCGCCCGCGAAGTGGCGCTAGCCGCTGGCGAGCCTCCGGTGGCGCGCGGCTACACGCCCAGCGTCTTCAGCGATATGCCGAAATTGTTAGAGCGTGCCGGGCCTGGTGAGGAAGGCGCCGGGTCCATCACCGGTATTTTTGCGGTGCTGGTGGACGGCGACGACCACAACGAGCCCGTGGCTGACAACATCCGCGGTACGCTTGATGGGCACATCGTGCTTGATCGCGCCACCGCTGATCAAGGCCGCTACCCGGCTGTGAACGTGCTTACCTCGGTGTCGCGACTGGCGGGCAACATCTGGACGACGGAAGAACGCAACCTCATCATGAAGCTGCGCTCCATGATCGCCCGTTATGAGGAAACCCGCGATTTGCGCTTGATGGGCGGCTACCACAGCGGCACCGATCCAGAGTTGGACCGCGCATTAGAACTGGTGCCGCGCATCTTCGAGGTGATGAAGCAAAGCCCTAGCGATCCTCTCAGCCTGAATGCCTTTCAGGAGGTTGCGCAAGCGCTTGCGAGTTAAATATCGCTCACGCCAAGTTCGCTCAGCTCACTGGCTCCGCAGGGGCGGGCCTTAACCCGACGCGCAGTCGCGCTTACGAACACTAGCGGGTTCGAAACGGG